>CAZHVZ010000118.1:0-9002 GCA_964536245.1 uncultured Rhodocyclaceae bacterium | reverse complement strand
GCACGCCCTTTGGTTTGCCGGTGGTGCCGGAGGTATAAAGAATGTAGGAAGGCTCTGAGGACTCCATCCACTCGCAGGGCACCTGGGCATCCATGAACTGGGTACGCAGGGTGGCGTAGTCCACATCGCGACCGTCCACCTTGTTGAAGCCCTTGTCGAGACCGCGATCAATCATCAGGACATTGCTCGGCTTGTGTTCCGAGAGATCAATCGCTTCGTCGAGCAGGTGCTTGTAGGGAACGGCCTTGCCGCCGCGCATACCGGCGTCGGAGGAAACGATGAGCACCGGCTTGGCATCATCAATCCGGGTCGCCAGGGAACCGGAAGCGAAGCCGCCGAAAACGACCGAGTGAATCGCGCCAATACGGGCCGAGGCCAGGATGGCAAAGCAGGCCTGGGCGATCATCGGCATGTAGATCAGGATGCGGTCGCCGCGCTTGACGCCGAGGCTCTTGTAGATCGCCGCCATGCGCTCGACTTCGCGCTGGAGTTCGGCAAAGCTATAAACCTTTTCCTCATCCGTTTCGGTGGACACGAAAATCAGGGCATTGTCGTTGGGGCGCTTGGCCGCATGGCGGTCAACGGCATTGTGGCAAAGATTCGTTTTCCCGCCGACGAACCATTTGGCAAACGGCGGGCGGGAAAAATCGCAAACTTGGGTGAAGGGGGTTTGCCAATCGACCAACTTGGACTGTTCCGTCCAGAACGCATCGGGGTTGGCAATGGAATATTGGTGAAACTCTTTGTATGTCGTCATAAGATTCCCTTGTGGTCACTTCCTGCACTGGTAGCACTAGCCCGGACCTCTATGATTCCTGAGTCCGTTCGCTCAAAAGACGTTCAATCTCAGCCAACGGCAGATTCAACGCAAATTCCTGGTTCATCAATTTCAATAACGGCAAAACCTGCTCGCCGAGCCGGGCCAGCTGGGGCATCACCGCCTCCGGCCGGCCAGCGCCGAGCAGCTCGATGGCGTGTTGCAAGCTCAAGATTTTTTCCCGCACCGGCGCCGCGCCGCCGGTGACAATGCGATTACCGCCCTGAGTCATGGCTTCCCGCATACGACCGCCGGCCAGTTCCAGCCAGTCCCCTGCCGAAGTCACCCGGTCATGGGGAACGCTGGCCACCCCGATGCTCACCGTGAGCGCTACCCGACGCCCCTGCGAGGCCACATGCGCCACTTCCACCGCTTCCCGTACCCGCTCTGCAAAAGAGAGGCAGAGGGCTGGCGAAGTACCGGGGGAAACAATGGCGAACTGGCCTGTCTCAAAGTGTCCCAGACTGTCACCTTGACGAATTTTGGTCCCCAGAAGCTTGGCAAAGCGCAGCGCTGCACTCTCCGCCACCTCACGGCCCAGTTGCTGGCAAACACTTTCGTAGTGATCGAATCCGAACACCATCATGCTCAATTCGGTGCTGTGCCGGGCGGCATGGGAGAGCGCCTGGGCGGCCTGGAGTTCGAGGTATTTTCGGGTAAACAAGCCGCTGTTCGGGTCCTGCGCCATGAGCGCCCGCCCCTCGTCGAGACTCTTCCTGGTGTGGGACAACTCCAGGAGATGCTTGAGGCGGGTCAGAATTTCCGCTGTACCGATCCCCTTGGTAATGAAATCGGAAACCCCGAGTCTCCTGGCTTTGATCCGCTCATCCTCGGTCTCTTCCCCGGAAACCAGGATGAACGGCAGTTCCTGCAAGCGGCGAACCTTTGACGAACGCACCTTTTCCAGCAGCCCGTAGCCATCCAGCTTCGGCATTTCCAGATCGGAAATCACGGCGACGATGGCGTGATCAAGGACCAGCGTCTGCCAGGCCGAATCGCCATCGCCCTCTTCCTTGATATCGAAATGATCCTTCAGAAGCTTGCCGAGCGAAGCCCGCACCATGCGGGAATCATCGACAATGAGGATACGGGGGAGGTCGGCCACGTTAACCTCCGGCGATCTCTACGACCACACGGCCTTTGGCGCGGCCAGCGATGAACTGGTCAAAGATGGCAGGCAAATCATCAAACGGAATGCGCCGGGTCAGTTCCATCAGGTGGGGGGGGCGCAAATCGCTCACCAGACGCCGCCAGACACCGCTGCGATAGGGTTCGCCGATATATCCCGAGTCAATCCCCAGCAAACAGGCGCCGCGCAGGACAAAAGGCGCTACCGTGGTATTGAGCGTCATGCTGGCCGCCAGACCAATACTGGCGATGGTCCCCCCCTGCTGCATGGTGCTGGCCATCCAGGCCAGCACATCGCCCCCCAGGTTATCCACGGCGCCGGCCCAGCGTGCCCGGTCCAGAGGGCGAATCCTGGTCAGATCCAGGGAGGAGCGAAGCATCACCTCGGACGCTCCCAGGCCGCGCAAGTATTCTGCCTCGCTCTCCTTGCCAGTCAAAGCAACCACGTGATAACCCAGCTTGGCCAGCATATCGACGGCCAGACTGCCGACCCCTCCCGTTGCCCCGGTAACGATCACCGGGCCATTGGCCGGCTTGAGGTTGTTTTCTTCCATACGCACAATGGCCAGAGCAGCGGTAAAGCCCGCCGTCCCCAAGGCCATGGCTTCAAACAGGGTCAAGCCCTCGGGCAGGGGAACCACCCAATTGGCCGGCACCCGGGCCACTTCGGAATAGCCGCCATGGTGGGCCACGCCAATGTCAAAACTGGTGGCAATAACCGGATCACCGGCTTTGAAACGGCTGTCGGTACTGCTCATGACGGTACCGGAAAGATCAATGCCGCCGACACAGGGAAAACGCCGGATGATGCGCCCGACGCCGGTGGCCGCCAGGGCATCCTTGTAATTGACGCTGGAGTAGGCAACGCGAATGGTGACCTCGCCGGCATCCAGGTCGCCCTCCGCCATTTGCGTAAAACCGCAAACCGTCTTGCCATCGCGTTCTTCAATCAATAGTGCCTTGAATGATTCCATGACGTCCATCGCTCCTGTTCTCTAAATTGTATACATAATTATGGGCTATGAACATAGCCTTTTTAAACTGCCTGACTACGGGAAAATATTGCCACAAAACCGGTGAATAAATCCCCCTGCTTTACATCGGGCCGCATTTCGCTTAAATTCCAGCCCCATGCAGAAAACCCTGACCTCCGTATTGTTCGCCGTAGCCCTCGCCTTGGGCGCTACGACCAGCCAGGCCGCCGAACAGCACAAGAACGGCGATGACCAGATCTCCTTCCTCGGACGTTACACCAATGCAGCCCAGGATGTCATCCTGCAAGGCTTGAAGATGGTGGGTGTCAATTACCGCCGTGGCGGTAACGATGAAGACAGCGGCCTCGATTGCAGCGGCTTTGTCCGGCTGGTGTACAAAGACACCATCGGCACCCTCCTCCCCCGCACTTCCCGTGAAATGAGCGAAGTCGGCCAGCGGGTCGATTCACAGGATCTCAAGCCGGGCGACCTGGTCTTTTTCAACACCATGCGCCGGACTTTCTCGCATGTCGGCATCTATCTCGGCGACAACCACTTCCTGCACTCTCCCAAACCGGGTGCCGAGGTACGGGTGGAGAGCATGGACAGCAGCTACTGGATCAAGCGTTACAACGGCGCCCGTCGCGTGATCGAATAAACAAGAAAAATCCGTTGCCGATTGGCGGCAGTCTGTGCCGCCAATTTTTTTGTCTCAGTTAATAACGCTTCTCATTTACGCGCCTACAAAGACAACGTATCATCCATCACCCCACTCGACTTGAAAGCCTTTTTCATGAAGCTCAAACTCCCTCTCATTTCGACCACCCTCTTCCTCGCCTCGTCCTCTCTCCTGGCCCAAGAAGC
This sequence comes from uncultured Rhodocyclaceae bacterium, assembly GCA_964536245.1. Classification (GTDB taxonomy): domain Bacteria; phylum Pseudomonadota; class Gammaproteobacteria; order Burkholderiales; family Rhodocyclaceae; genus CAZHVZ01. The sequence goes on along the minus strand of CAZHVZ010000118.1, from coordinate 5,219 downwards.
AGTGCTCAATCTGTACTCCGCCCGTCACTATCAGACCGATGAAGCGCTGTACAACAACTTCACCAAGCAGACCGGGATCAAGATCAACCGAATTGAAGGCAAGGAAGATGAGTTGCTGGAGCGGATCAAAAACGAAGGCGCCAATAGTCCCGCCGATATCTTTCTGACCGTTGACGCCGCTCGTCTGGCCAAGGCCCACGAACTGGGCATTTTCACTCCGGTCGCTTCCAAAATCCTGGACAGCCGCATTCCGTCCCATCTGCGGGCAGAGGACTGGTTCTCCTTCTCGACTCGTGCCCGGGTCATCGTTTATAACAAGGCCAACGTCAAGGCGCAGGATGTGCAGAGTTACGAAGATTTGGCCAACCCGAAGCTGAAAGGCAAGGTTTGCTCCCGCTCCGGATCGCACCCCTACAACCTGTCCCTGCTGGCCAGCATCATTGCCAACCAGGGAGAGGCCAAGGCCGAAGAATGGGCCAAGGGCGTCGTTGCCAATTTTGCCCGCGCCCCCAAGGGAGGAGATACTGACCAGATCAAGGCGGTTTCGGCTGGCGAATGTCAGGTCGCCCTCTCCAACACCTATTACGTCGCCCGCCTGATGCGCTCCGACAAGCCGGAAGAAAAGAAGCTGATGGAAAAAATCGGCGTCGTCTGGCCCAACCAGGCCAATTCGGGAACCCACATCAATGTCTCCGGCGGCGGCGTACTGAAAACCGCACCGCACAAGGAAGCTGCCGTGAAATTCCTGGAATATCTTGCCTCCGATGAAGCTCAGCGCTATTTTGCCGACGGCAACAATGTATGGCCGGTCGTCGAGAGCGTCAAGGTCGCCAATCCGGCACTGGATACCCTCGGCAAGTTCAAGGCCGACAAGCTGCCCGTCAAGAACCTTGCCATGTATCAGGTCAAGGCCCAAATGATTTATGACCGGGCCGGCTTCAAGTAACACAACCTCCGCGCGGGGACCGGCTTCGCAAACCATGGGATGCAACCGCCTGTCCCGGTACGGCTTGCCTCGCAAGTTTTCCCCGCCATGGCCTCGCTCGTCGCTGTAACCCGAGCACGACAAAACGCTCACCCCGGGCGATGTTGCTTCATCTCCCCCGGCAGAAAGCCGCCGACCGGACAAAATGCCCCGCCTGACGGGGCATTTTGTTATTCGGCCGCTGCTCGCCCAGTCTTTCGCCGATCGCACATAGAGGGTCAATTGGCCAGGCTTTAGGGGACACATCCGCCAATCCGCCAATTTGCCTACTGTCAATGGTGTATTGCCAAACACTGGGCAATAATCCATAATTATTAATAATGCGCTCTATGGGTTTTCCCCCTGCGCGCATGTACAAGCGTGTCGCAGATGGCGGCGGGCAACATGATTACGTTTCAGGCAGATCCACCCATACCCAGCATGCCCCACCCGATACACTTCAACATTGATCAAGCCCTGCCTGAACTGCTCAAGGTCACGGCGCCGCTAGTCGGCGCTGATTACCTGACAACCCTGATTGGCCGACTGATTTCCCTGACCGGCGCCGACCTGATTTTCATGACCCGGGCGCAGAATCACCCGGCCACGCGGGTTCGCATTGTGGCCAGCAGTAGCACCAAGACCCCAAGCGAATTCGATCTTCAAGGCACGCCGTGCCAGACAGTTCTCCAGGGCCGTGCGCTCTGCATTCCGGAAAACCTGTGCCATTTGTTTGAAGGTCCGCGAGATAGCGGTTTTCAAAGTTTTATCGGTTATCCGTTCTTTGACCAGGAAAAACAATGTATCGGCCATCTCGGTATGTTTTTTCAGCGCCCGATCAAACCGTCGCCGGCACTGGACCAGCTGATTGCCGAACTCCAGCAGAGGATTGAAGCAGAGTTGCTTCGCCTTGACCTGGAAACCCGCCTGGCAACACAGCTGCGCCGGATTGAGCTGCATAACGAGGTTCTGCGGCTGACCACGGAAAATCGGCCCCTCGACGAAGTGCTGAACAGGTTGATACACGGAATTGAAGAAGAAGACCCCCACCTGCACTGTGCGGTTCTGCTGCCAGACCGTGACAACCAGTACCTCGCGGTCTGTGCGGCACCCAGCCTGCCACCCGAGTACAGCCTGTCCCTCCACGGAATCCGGATTGCCGATGGCCTTGCTTTCTGCGGCAATACCCTGGGCTTGCAACTCAGCGCCCAGGACATCCGGACGCACCCGGCCTGGGACAAGCTCCGCTCAACGGCCGGAGAGCATGGACTGGTCAGTTGTTGGTCAACCGCCCTTGCTGACAATCAGGAGAAATTGATCGGCCTTTTGAGCATTTACCAGCAGCAAGCCGCTGTACCCCGTGCCGATGATATTGCGCTCTGGGAATCAGTGGCGCAACTGGTTCAGACCGCCATTCAGCACGCCCGGATGCAGGAATCATTAAGGGTGAAGACACGAAAATCCCAGATCTATCTGCAAACGGCCTTTGACGGGGTCATCGTTCTTGATCTCGACGGCAAGTTCATCGAGGTATCGGATGGCTGGCTGGCAATGACCGGTGCCACGCGAAAACAGACCATGGCCAGCCGTATATGGGACTGGGATACCGTGAACGATGAGGCCGCCTTCCGGGCCAGAGCCGATGATTTTCTTGAGCATCCGGTTTGCTACGAAACAGTCATGCGCACCGCTGCGGGAACCCTCTGGCATGCAGAAGTCAACGCCGTCGCCTTTTCTGCCGAAGGGGAAAAACTGATCTGGGCATCGGCCCGGGATACCAGCGACCGCAAGCAGCGGGAAGAAAATCTGCTTTATCGCGCCAATACCGATGAGCTGACGGGAACCATGAGCCGGCGTATGTTCATGGATGAGTTTTCCGTTGAATTTCAGCGCTCCCAGCGCCATCAGCGGCCCTTGGCCGTCCTCATGCTGGACCTCGACTATTTCAAGCAGATCAATGACCGTTTCGGCCATGCCTGCGGCGACCACGCGCTGCGCGCCACGGCTCAGGCCTGTCGGGAATCCCTGCGCAAGGAAGATCGGCTGGGTCGCCTGGGAGGCGAGGAATTCGCCATGATCCTCCCGGAAACCGATCCCGACGCGGCTCTTGAGGCAGCCAACCGGATCCGCTCCCTGATTGCCGCCCTGAACATTGAAGCCCCCCACCGGGACCGGGCTACGCCCATTCGGCTGACCTGTTCAATCGGTGTTGCCTGCCTGCTCGGCCACGAAGCCAACCATGAAGAGTTGCTGGCACGGGCAGATGTAGCCCTGTATCAGGCCAAGAATGCCGGCCGCAACCAGGTCTTTCTGGACGACGAGTAGGCAATAGTTCGCCGCATCTGCTCCACCCGCCGTTCTGTCCGCGCAATCGGCAATTTTCCGCAAGAAGCGGCGCCGGAATATCCTTCCCTTCTTCCCCGGTATAGCGCCGCACAACATGGTGCGGGCAGTTCCATTTGATCGCTTCAATGCGGATGATGATGCCGCGCTCGATCACTGCCGGAAACCCTACCGGCCCTGCACCGCTTTCACCCTCGTGGTGAAGCTCAATTTGGCAAAGGCTCTTGGCACGATGATTCTCCTTTGGCCGGCACCATACACCGGGTACCGTGCCGTAGTAATGGTCAGGCACTTTGCCGACCTCATCGCCCAGCAACTGCGGGCCCATCCATCCCCGGCCTGAAGCCTGTCTTGCCGCAACTATTCCTCGCTCGCCCGGCGCCCGGCTTTCAGGGCCGACCGGCGGCCCTTGCTTTCCAGCCGGCGCACCACGGCGCTACGGCTGGGCTTTGTCGGGCGGCGTTTTCTTGGCAATACGGCGACGCTGGTCACCAGTTGCTCCAGCCGCCGCAAGGCTTCAACCCGGTTTTTCTCCAGGCTGCGAAACTCCTGGGCCTTGATCACAACCACCCCCTCCTTGCTGATGCGATGATCCCCCAGCTTGCGGAGCCGTTCCCGTATTTCTTCGGGGAGAGAGGAAGCCTGGATATCAAAACGCAAATGCACGGCATTGGAAACCTTGTTAACGTTTTGTCCGCCCGCACCCTGAGCGCGGATGGCGGTAATCTCGACTTCTTCGGGAGGAATCACAAGGCGGGAGCGCATACTCGACAGAACCGGTAGGTAAAGGTCTGATTTTAGTGCCACACAGACTGGAGCAAGGGAATTTTCAGCCAGCGATTGAAGCCTGATTCCGGGAATAATTCTCGCCCGAGCAGTTTTTCTCTGTTTCCCCGGATTGCCCGCTTGGTATGATTCTTTACGCAGCGCCCATGCCCGATTCGAGACTTCAGGAGACAAACCGATGAAAACCAATTACCCCTTGCTGGCCCTTGCCCTGGCTAGCCTCTCCCTGGCCGGCGGCAGTTTCGCCGCCGACGATCATGGCGGTCCGGTCGAACCCACGCCCTACAAACCCGGTATCACCATGACCAAGGCCGTCCAGGCCAGCGTCACCCCGGAGAGTGCCATCGGCATTCTCAAAGCCGGCAACGAACGTTTCCTGGCCAACAAGCCCCTCACCCGCAACCTCAAGCAGCGCGTCACCCAGACCGCCCTTGGACAGTACCCCCTGGCCAGCGTGGTCGGCTGCATTGATTCCCGCGCCGCACCGGAAGTGGTGTTTGATCAGAGCCTGGGCGACCTCTTCGTCGCCCGTGTTGCCGGCAACACCGTCAACGAAGATATTCTCGGCAGTCTTGAATATGCCTCCAAAGTAGCCGGATCGCGTCTGGTGGTAGTTCTCGGCCACACCAGCTGCGGCGCCATCAAAGGTGCCTGCGATGGCGTCAAAATGGGTAACCTGACCACCCTGCTGGACAAATTCACCCCGGCCGTTTCGGCCACCAAGACCTCCGGTGAGCGCAGCTCCAAGAATCACCAGTTCGTCGATGACGTCACCGAAATGAACGTCCAGCTGGTCGTCAAGACCATCCGCGAGAAGAGCTCCATCCTCAAGGAAATGGAAGATGGCGGCAAGATCAAGATCGTTGGCGCCCTGTACGACACCAGCACCGGCAAAGTGAAGTGGTATTGAGCCGGCGCATCACCCGCTCATGAAAAACGGGCTGCCCAGGCAGCCCGTTTCTATTGGGAAAGCGCTGCCTCTTCCCGCGCCCGCTTGGCTTCCTCCAGCAGATAGCGCTGGTAGTCGTCAAGATCGCCGTCGAAAGGACCGACACCGCCCCGGGAAACCAGCCAGAACTCGTCGCACACGGCGCGCAACAGGGCGCGGTCGTGGCTGACCAGCATG
>CAZHVZ010000117.1:1646-9095 GCA_964536245.1 uncultured Rhodocyclaceae bacterium | reverse complement strand
GACCCGTGGCCAGATTCTGCAACAGGCCGGCACCGCCATGCTCGCCCAGGCCAATAGCCTGCCCAACGGTGTGCTGACCCTGCTCCGTTAAACCCAGGTATCCAGCCAACGGGCGTTCGCTCGAACGCTCCGTACAAAAAAACCAGCTCCCGGATCAAATCCGGGAGCTGGTTTTCATTTTCCCCTCATGTCTTGGTTTTGGCAGGCTATTCGGCCAATCCACGAAAAAACTTACTCGACGGTCACCGACTTGGCCAGATTTCTCGGTTTATCGACATCGGTTCCCCGTTGCAAAGCTACATGGTAAGCCAGCATCTGAAGCGGAATAACGTGCAGAATCGGCGATAACTCACCGTAATGCTCAGGCAGTCGCAAGACATGAACACCGGGGCCGCTTTCCACCATTTCCGAATCGGCGTCGGCAAAAACGTAGAGCTCCCCGCCCCGAGCCTGCACTTCCTTCAGGTTCGACTTCAACTTGTCGAGCAGAAGGTCGTTGGGCGCCACGGTAACGACCGGCATGTTGGCATCCACCAGAGCCAGAGGGCCGTGCTTGAGTTCCCCGGCCGGATAGGCTTCGGCATGGATATAGGATATTTCCTTGAGCTTGAGGGCTCCCTCAAGCGCAATCGGGTAGTGTCTCCCCCTCCCCAGAAAAAGGGCATGATCCTTCTTCGAGAAATCGCTGGCCCACTCCCTGATTCCCGGCTCCAGGGCAAGCACCTTGTTAACCGCCACCGGCAAATGGCGAAGGTGATCGAGATGGGCAAGTTCACCGGCAGCATCAAGGCGATCATTGAGCTTGGCAAGAACCAGTGTGAGCAAGAACAAGGTGGCCAATTGGGTGGTGAAAGCCTTGGTCGAGGCAACGCCAATTTCCGGACCGGCACGGGTGATGAAACGCAGCCTGCACGCCCGAACGATGGCTGATTCCGGCACATTGCTGATGGCCAGTGTCCGGTCCTGCCCCAGACTGACGGCATGTTTGAGCGCCGCCAGGGTATCCGCCGTTTCTCCGGACTGGGAGATGGCCACCACCAGTTGCCGGGGTTCCGGAATGCTGGTGCGGTAGCGATACTCGCTGGCAATTTCCACCGAACAGGGGATGCCGGCGATGGACTCCAGCCAGTAGCGTGCCGTCAGGCCGGAATGGTAGCTGGTGCCGCAGGCCAGGATCAGCACCCGGTCCACTTCGCTGAAAAGCGCTGCGGCTTCGGCACCGAATACTCCGGGCTGCAAGGTCTGGGCACCGCCTATGATTTCCAGGGTATTGGCGAGCGCTTCCGGCTGCTCGAATATTTCCTTCTGCATGTAGTGCTGATATGTGCCGAGCTCGACGGCGCTGGCCGACAGTTCCGAAAGGATTTCCGGACGTTCGACCAGGGTACCGTCCGCCTGGCCGATACGGACGCCACCCGCCGACAACTCGGCAATATCGCCATTTTCCAGATAGATGATGCGCCGGGTAACCTGAAGCAAGGCCGAGGCATCGGATGCGGCATAAAAGCCTTTTTCGCCATGCCCAAGCAGGAGCGGGGAACCTTCCCGGGCGACCACTACCTTGCCCGGCTGCTTGAAATCGATGACGGCGATGGCATAGGCCCCGGTCAGGCGGGCGGTCGCCAACCGAACCGCCTTGAAAAGGTCGGGTTCCTGCTTGAGGGTCGCGTCAATCAGGTGGGCGATATTCTCGGTATCGGTATCCGAAGTAAACCGGTAACCCTGCCCGGTCAGCTCTGCCCGCAAAGCCTCGTAGTTTTCGATAATGCCGTTGTGTACCACGGCGATATGGCCCGATACGTGGGGATGGGCATTCCTTTCGCTGGGCACACCGTGAGTTGCCCAACGGGTATGGGCAATGCCGGCCAGCGCCGAAGTATCCGCAGCCAGGGTTTCCAGCTCGGCGACCCGGCCTACCGAGCGCAGGCGGTTTATCCCCTTGCCCCCCACCACCGCCAGTCCCGCCGAGTCATAGCCCCGGTATTCAAGCTTTTTCAAGCCTTCGATCAGCATTGGCACAACATTCTCGCGAGCGATGGCTGCGACGATTCCACACATAATTCAGTCCAGTTCCAAAACCTAAAGGCGGATGTCTGCGTCGCACGCCGGCAAAACGTATTTCAGGTCATAAAGCACATGATCCGGTTTACCGAAACGCCTTATGCCTTCGGCTCCCAGTTGGCGGAACTGGTGATGGGCAACCGCAATCACCACCCCGTCATAGGCGCCGTTCTCCGGTGTAGCGACAGGGTGAATGCCATACTCCTCGACGGCTTCTTCGGGATCGACCCAAGGATCGTAGACGTCGACCTGAATATTGTATTCCTGCAACTCGGCAACAATATCCACCACCCGGGTATTGCGCAGATCGGGACAGTTTTCCTTGAAGGTCAAGCCCATGATCAATACCCGCGCCCCGGTGGCATGGATGCGCCGCCGGGTCATGGCCTTGACCAGCTGCGAGGCAACATGAGCCGCCATGCTGTCGTTGATCCGCCGCCCGGCCAGAATCACTTCCGGATGATAGCCGACTTCCTGCGCCTTGTGGGTCAGGTAATAGGGATCGACCCCGATGCAGTGCCCGCCGACCAGACCGGGCCGGAAAGGCAAAAAATTCCACTTGGTGCCGGCAGCCAGCAGGACGGCTTCGGTATCAATATCCAGTTTGTTGAAAATCAGCGCCAATTCGTTGATCAGGGCAATATTCACATCCCGCTGGGTGTTCTCGATGACCTTGGCCGCCTCGGCCACCCGGATGCTCGGCGCCTTGTGCGTGCCGACGGTGATGATCTCGTTGTACAGGGCATCGACCAGATCGGCAGTCGCCGGGGTGGAACCGGAAGTCACCTTGCGGATGGTGGTCACCCGGTGTTCCTTGTCGCCGGGGTTGATGCGCTCCGGGCTGTAACCGGCAAAAAAATCCTGGTTGAAGCGCAGACCGGAAACCCGCTCCAGCACCGGTACGCAATCCTCTTCGGTGGCACCGGGGTAAACCGTGGATTCATAAATCACCACGTCCCCTGCTTTCAAAACCTTGCCGATGGATTCCGAGGCCCTGATCAGGGGAGTCAGATCGGGGCGCTTGTGCGGGTCGATGGGGGTCGGCACGGTGACGATAAACACGTTGCAGCCCGCCAGTTCGGCCACATCGGACGAATAGCTCAATCCCGGTGTGCCGCGCAGTTCGGCATCATCCACTTCGAGGGTCACATCGTGGCCGGCCCGCAAGGCAGCGATGCGCCGGGTATCGATATCGAAACCCAGCACCGGGCGCTTCTTGCCGAACTCGACGGCCAGGGGCAGTCCCACATAACCCAGGCCGATCACGGCAAGTTTGATGTCTTTCAACTCAAGCATGGTTTACTCCGGGTTCAATGGGCCCAATTGCGGCGCGCCGTGCGGGCAATACCAAAAATTTCTTCCAGGCGCTCACCATCGTTTCTGGCCAGAGCCGTGTGCAATTCGTCCAGTTGCGCCCGGTAGCTATCGAGTTCGCCGAGCAGGGCCTGTAGATTGGCGAGGCAGATATCCCGCCACATTTCCGGGTGGCGGGGGGCGATCCGGGTGAAATCACGAAAACCGGAAGCGGCAAAGGTGAAGAAGACGTCTGCATCCTCCCGCACCGCCAGATCGTGCACCAGGGCAAAGGAGAGCAGGTGGGGCAGATGGCAGACCGCTGCGAAAACCCGGTCATCGTTTTCCGGCGTCAGTTCGTAGATGTCGGCCCCGCACAGCGCCCAGGCCCGCTTGACGCGATCCAGGGTTTCATCGCTGTTTTCATCCAGCGGCGTGACCACCACTTTCCTGCCCTGGTAAAGATCTTCCCGGGCAGCCAGGGGACCGCTGTTTTCGGCACCGGCTATGGGGTGAGCCGGAACAAACTGATTGATTTTGCTACCGAAGGCCGCACGGGCCGCAGCGACCACGTCGCCCTTGGTGCTTCCGCCGTCGGTAACAATGGTTTGCGGACCGAGGTAGGGCTCGATACGGGTAAAGATTTCCGGCATCTGGGCAACCGGCGTAGCCACCAGCACCAGGTCGGCGTCCTCGATTTCGTGAGTGGGATTGATCCCCGCCCGGTCAATCACCCCCAATTCCTGAGCGGCCTTGAGGGTGGCTGGAGTCCGCCCGAAACCGACAACCTCTTCGACCGCACCGGCCGCCTTGAGGCCGAGGGCGAAGGAACCGCCGATCAGCCCGGCGCCAAAAACAACAACCTTGCCAAACTCGGGCATTTACAGCGCCTTCTCCAGCGCTTCCAGGAAACGGGCATTTTCCGGCTCGGTGCCGATCGTCACCCGCAACCACTCCGGCAAGCCGTAACCGCCAATCGGCCGGACGATGACGCCCTGCTCAAGCAGTTTCTGGTTCACTGCCGTCGCATTCCCGGCCCGGAAAGTGACGAAATTGCCGTGTGAGGGAATGTGCTCCAGGCCATGCCGCTTCAGGCCGGCAATCAGCTGCTCCATGCCGCGACGATTGAGCTCGTAGCTCTCCGCCACGAAGAGATGGTCTCCCAGGGCAGCCAAGGCCCCGGCTAGGGCCAGGTTATTGACATTGAAAGGCTGACGGACCCGGTTCATCAAGTCGGCCACTTCCGCCGAAGCCAGGGCGTAGCCAACCCGCAGGCCGGCCAGGCCATAGATTTTGGAGAAGGTACGGGTCACCACCAGATTGGGGAAATCCTTGATCCAGGCGGCGGTATCGACCCGCTCGGACGGAGGAAGATATTCGTTGTAGGCCTCGTCGAGAACCACCACCACCTCCTTCGGCACAACCTCAAGAAAAGCCCGCACTTCCGGATACGGCAGGAAGTTTCCGGTCGGATTATTGGGGTTGGCGATCCACACCAGACGAGTATCCGGGCGAATGGCAGAACGCATGGCATCGAGATCATGGCCAAAATTCCGGGCCGGCACGGCAATCAACTCGCCGCCCGCAGCCAGGGTGGCCAGGGGATAGACGGCAAAGGCGTGCTGCGAGAATACCGCCGAACGCCCCGGCGCCAGGAAAACCCGGGCGATAAGATCGAGGACATCATTCGACCCATTACCCAGTACCACCTGATCGGCACCCACCGTGCAATGGCTGGCCAGCGCCCGGATCAGGTCGAACTGGTCGGGATAGCGCTCGATGCCGGCGACGGCCGCTTCAACCGCCTTTCTCGCCTTGGGACTCATGCCCAGAGGATTTTCATTGGACGCCAGCTTGACGATTTTTTCTACCGGCAGCCCCATTTCCCGCGCCAGCTCGGTAATCGGCTTACCCGGCTGATAGGGGGAAATGGCGCGCACATAAGGGAGGGCCTGGTCGGCGAGGGGCATAGTCTTTCCTCAATAAACGGCAAGGGGGTAGGACCCGAGAATTTTCAGATAGGCGGCACGCCTGGCAAGCTCCTCCAGAGCGGCCTTGACCGGGGCATCGTCGCGATGCCCGTCAATATCCACGTAGAAAACGTATTCCCACAGGGCATGGCGGGCCGGGCGGGATTCCAGGCGACTCATGGAAACCCCGGCATCGGCAAAGGGCATCAGCAGCTCGTGCAAAGCCCCGGTACGGTTGGGGGCCGACATGAGCAGGGAGGTTTTGTCCTTGCCGGAAGATCCGGCGTCGTGCCGTCCAAGAACCAGAAAACGCGTGGTGTTATTGGGCTCGTCCTCAATATTTTCCGCCAAACGGGGCAGATCAAAGCGCGCCGCCGCTGCCTCACCGGCAATCGCAGCGGCCCCTGACTCCTCGGCAGCCATCTGGGCGGCGAGGGAATTGCTGGCCACGGAAATACGCGGAACATTGGGCAGATTGCGATTCATCCACTCGTGGCATTGTGCCAGGGACTGGGCATGGGAATAGACCTTGCTGACGGTGTCCAGCCCGGATTCCCTGGTCAGCAGGTTCTGGTGGATGCGCAGCACCACTTCGCCGCAAATCTTGAGCGGCGTGGACATCAGCAGGTCCATGGTGCGCCCGACCGCTCCTTCAGTGGAGTTTTCCACCGGCACCACGGCGTAGTGGGCATGGCCCGATTCCACTTCGCGGAAAACATCGTCAATGGAACTTTGCGGCAGCATCCGGGCAGCATGGCCGAAATGCTTGGTTGCGGCGCTCCCGGTAAACGATCCCAGGGGACCGAGAAAGGCCACTCCCAGCGGCTGTTCCAGAGACAGGCAGGCGGACATCACCTCCCGGAAGAACCATGTGACATATTCATTGGTCAGCGGCCCCGGATTGCTGTCCTGAATACGGCGCAATACCTGCGCCTCGCGCTCAGGGCGGTAAATATGGCCGGCCTCGCCATGGCGTGCCTTGATTTCACCCACTTTCTGGGCACAGGCCGCACGCTGGTTCAGCAACTTCAGCAGCTCGGCATCGATCCCGTCAATTTCGGAACGAACGCCGGAAAGCTCTTTCTGGAGATCATCACTCATGCCTGGCCCTTCTCTTTACCCGTTACGCCGTGCAAAATCGTTCATGAAATCCACCAGGACCTGTACGCCGGCCAGGGGCATGGCATTGTAAATCGAGGCCCGCATACCGCCCACCGACTTGTGCCCCTTGAGGGAAGCCAGCCCGGCTGCCTTGCTCTCGGCCAGGAATGCCGCATCGAGCTGCGGCTGGGCCAGGGTAAAGGGAACGTTCATGCGGGAGCGGCAATCGCTGTCCACCGCATTGACATAAAACCCGGCGGAACGGTCAATACAGTCATACAGCAGGCGGGCTTTTTCGCTATTGGCCTGTTCCATTCCGGCTAATCCGCCCTGCCCCTTCAGCCACTGGAAAACCAGCCCGGCAATGTAAATTCCGTAGGTCGGCGGCGTGTTGAGCATGGAGCCGTTCTCCGCCATCACGGCGTAATCCATGACGCTGGGGATATTGCCGGGCGCCCGGCCGATCAGGGCTTCCCGAACGATGACCAGGGTCAGCCCGGAGGGGCCGATATTTTTCTGGGCGCCGGCATAGATCAAGCCGTACTTTTCCACATCCACCGACCGTGAAAGGACATGCGACGACATATCGGCGACCAGGGGAACCCCGGTTGCCGCCAGCCGGGCATCCTGCACTTCGACGCCGTGAATGGTTTCGTTGGTGCAGAGGTGCAGGTAGGCCGCCGACGGATCCAGCCGCAGCTCCTCAACCAGGGGCAGCCGGGTGAATCCGGTGTGTTCGGTGCTGGCCGCACAATGTACCGGCGCAAAACGCTGCGCCTCCTTGTAGGCCTTCTTGGACCAGGAGCCGGTGACAATATAATCCGCCGAACGGTCGCCGAGCAGGTTCATGGGAATCTGGGCAAACTGCTGGGTAGCGCCGCCCTGCAGGAAAAGCACCTTGTAGCTGGCAGGAATCCCCATCAACTGGCGCAGATCGCTTTCGGCCTGCTCGATGATGGAAGTGAATTCCTTGCCGCGATGGCTCATCTCCATCACGCTGCAGCCGGCACCATGCCAGTCGAGC
>CAZHVZ010000117.1:0-1636 GCA_964536245.1 uncultured Rhodocyclaceae bacterium | reverse complement strand
CCGGTGCCAGTCCAGAATTTCCTCGTGGGCGTGGCGCAGCAGGGCTTCCGGCAGGGCGCGGGGACGGGCGCTGAAATTCCAGATGCGACTCATTACGACTCCCCGCCCTCGCCTTCGCCGGCCACGTCGGTCTCGCCTTCTGCTTCGCTGTCCATTTCCGCCACCGTCTCGGCCACTTTTTCCAGACCGGCCAGCTTTTCGCCATCATCCAAAGAAATCAGGGTCACGCCCTGAGTCGCCCGGCCCATACCGCGAATTTCGGCCACCCGGGTGCGAATCAAGACGCCGCCGGTGGTGATGAGCATGATTTCGTCCTCATCGTTCACCAGCTTGGCGCCGACGATGTTGCCGTTGCGTTCGCTGTCGGCAATGGCACGCACACCCTGGGTGCCACGACCGGAGTGGCGGAAATCGGCCAGCACGGTGCGCTTGCCGTAGCCGTTCTCGGTGGCCACCAGCACCGTTTGCTGATCGCTCTCGGCGACCAGCAGGGAAATCACCGACTGGCCTTCCTGCAACTTCATGCCGCGCACTCCGCGAGCGCCCCGGCCCATGGGGCGGACATCTTCCTCGTCGAACCAGACGGCCTTGCCGGCATCGGAAACGAGCACGATATCGCTCTGGCCGCTGGTCAGTTCAACACCGACCAGGATATCGCCCTCATCCAGCGCTACGGCGATGATGCCGGCCTTGCGCGGATTGGAGAAATCAGACAGCGGCGTTTTCTTGACCGTTCCCATGACCGTGGCCATGAAGATGTACTGGTCGTCGGAGAATTCCTTGACCGGCAGCACGGCATTGATGCGCTCGCCTTCTTCCAGCGGGAAGAGATTGACAATCGGCTTGCCCCGGCTGGTCCGGCTGCCTTGCGGCGCTTCATAGACCTTGAGCCAGTAACAGCGGCCACGGTTGGAGAAGCACAGGATAAAGTCGTGGGTATTGGCCACGAACAGGTGATCGACGAAATCCTCGTCCTTGATCGCCGCCGCCTGCTTGCCCCGCCCGCCCCGACGCTGGGAGCGATAGTCGGCCAGGGGCTGGGCCTTGACGTAACCGCCATGGGACAGGGTGACCACCATGTCCATCGGCGTGATGAAATCTTCAATGCCCAGTTCCTGGGTGTGCAGGATGATTTCCGACTTGCGTTCGTCGCCGAACTGGTCGCGGATGGCGGTCAGTTCGCCGACAATGATCTCGGTAATCCGCTCGGGCTTGGCCAGAATATCGAGCAGATCAAGGATTCTGGCCATCACGTCCTTGTACTCATTGACGATCTTGTCCTGCTCGAGACCGGTCAGGCGTTGCAGACGCAACTCCAGAATAGCCTGGGCCTGGACATCGGACAGGCGGTAGCCTTGCGACGACAGGCCGAATTCCGGCGCCAGGCCATCCGGGCGTGAAGCATCGGACGAGGCGCGGACCAGCATTTCCTCGACCACTGAACTGCGCCACTGGCGTTCCATCAGGCTGCGCTTGGCATCTGGCGGCGTCGGCGCAGCCTTGATCAGGGAGATGATTTCATCGACGTTGGACAGGGCGACGGCCAGACCCTCAAGGATGTGTCCCCGCTCCCGCGCCTTGCGCAGCTCGAAGACGCTACGCCGGGTGACCACCTCCCGGCGGTGCGACAAGAAGC
>CAZHVZ010000116.1:6658-9200 GCA_964536245.1 uncultured Rhodocyclaceae bacterium | reverse complement strand
GCACGATCTGGAAACGGCGGCCAATGATGCGGGAACGGCGGAAACAGCGGCGCACCTGTTCCGGCGTGGCATCGGTGGCGACGTCGAAGTCCTTGGGCGGGGCGCCGATCAGCAGGTCACGGACGGCGCCGCCAACGACATAGGCCTTGTGGCCGTGGGATTGCAGGGTTTCGCAGACACGGCGGCTACCGGAGCTGATGCGGTCGCGGCTGACGCCGTGGTTGGAAACGGGAATAACGGCGGGTTCGTGGTGGCTGGCCTTGGCCTTTTTGCCACCGAAGACGCGGGAAATAAGTTTGCGGATCACGGAATGCCAGTGGTTGGGCGCGCAGAAAAGGTCTGGAAACGCGCTAAAACGTGGATTCTACCGCAATGTGATGATTTTCCAGCCCATTTCATCAGCCTGGCGGCGCAGGGTGTCGTCCGGGTCCACCGCTACCGGAGTCGTGACCTTGTTCATCAGGGGCAGATCATTGTGTGAGTCGCTGTAGAACCAGCTTTGCTCAAAACTACCCCACCACAGGCCAAGGGATTCCAGCCAGGCTTCGGTGCGGGCAATCTTGCCTTCACGGAAGGAGGGGGTGCCCCGCGGCGCGCCGGTAAAACAGCCATTTTCGGCGGCGGGGACCGTGGCAATCAGGTGGGGAATGCCCAGTTCACGGGCAATCGGGCCGGTAACGAAGCTGTTGGTGGCGGTCACCACGGCACACAGGTCGCCAGCCGTCAGATGCGCCTGAACCAGTTGGCGAGCAGCGCTTCCGATGATCGGATGAATATGCCGGGTCATGTATTCCCCATGCCAGGCATCGAGCTCGCTGCGGGAATGGCGGGTCAGGGGAGCCAGCTGAAAATTCAGGAACTCATGAATATCCAGGGTGCCGGCCTTGTACTGCTCATAAAACTGAATATTTCTGGCTTCCTGTACTTCCCGGTCCACCACGCCCTTGCTGATCAGGAATTGCGCCCATTCAAAATCGGAATCGCCGGCCAGCAGGGTGTTGTCGAGGTCAAAAAGGGCAAGGTTCATGATGGCGTATCCAGAGGCGTGTGCAACAGCTCCCGCAGCAAGGGCAGGGTCACCGGGCGTTTGTGTTCCAGGGTGTAGCGGTCAATGGCGACCACCAGGGCGGAGAGAACACGCATGTCGCGGGGGGCGTGGCGGAGAATGTAGTCGACGGTTTCCGGCGCCAGTTTGAGGGCGCGTTCCCTGGCCTGGGCGGTAATGGCGGCTGCCTTCTCGTGATCGGACAGAAGATGCAGGCGGTAAATCAGCCCCCAGCCCAGACGGGTGCGCAAATCTTCCCGCAGGTCGAGGTGGGCCGGCGGTTGTGGCGCCGCCGTGAGCAGTTGGCCACCTTCGGTTTTCAGCCGGTTGAACAGGTTGAAAAGGGCAATCTGCCCTTCCCCGTTCAAAGCGTCCACGTTGTCGATGGCAACTGCACGGCTTTCCTCCGCCAGGCACAGGGCCGGGTTGGCTGCGCCATCCAGGTAAGTGAAGCCGCTGGCCCGCAGAAGGTGGGAGCGTCCGCAACCGGCTTCGCCCCACAGGCAGAAGGACGCTTCGCGCCCCCCGCCGGCCAGCCAGGCGGTCAGCGCCGCAAGGGTTTCCCCATTGCCGCCGGCCACGAAGTTGTCCAGCGTGGGCGGGGTTTCGGGCAGCAGGTCGAGAATAAGCTGGCGCACGGGCGTTCCGGGAAATCTGCTTGAAGCATGGGGAGGGGGGCGATTCTATCACTGCCTCCCCGGTGCTCCGTCCGACCTGGCGAGAATTGCCGGGGAATCAGTCGTTGCCGCCGGATTGGCGGGCGTTGTTGCGCACCTGCTGCTTCAAGCTCTCGACATCGCCCTTGAGGAGCTGGTTACCCTTTTGCTCCAAAGCCTTCGAGCGTTCTTCCAGCATTTGCCGGCGGGCTTCGGCAAGTTCCCGGCTGAGGCCGGCATCATCACCGCTCGGCATGGCAGTGACTTCAACCCGTCCGGCCTCCGCTTTCATGCTTTTGGCAAGACGTTCCTGATATTCACCGCTCATCAGCGCCTTGGTGTCGGTCACGGCATTCCGGGTGTTGGTCTGGGCAAATTCGAAGAGGTCGCTTACGGTCAGGCCGAAAATCTTCATGCCTTGGGTCACTACGATCAGGACGACCAGACTCCCCAGAATTTTTTTCCAGCTCACAGCTTGACTCCATGGTTGCGCCTATGACGATATGCTGGCAGGAGGGCGGGGGCGAGTCAAGTTCCGGGCGCTCCCTTCGCCCTCCGCTTCCTGCGCAGCTTTCTCCCGCCAGTGGTGCGCCAGCCGGCGGTCACTCTCGGCAAGCCTGCCGGGGGGCAGGGCGCCTTCGGTCCTGAATTGCCGTGCGCCATGGATGGCCCGGTAGTACTGATCGGGGTCGTAGGAGACGAGAATCATATCTGCCCCGGCGGCAAGCGCCTGACCGGCAGCACGACCGATGCCGTAACCATGGACAGCGCCCATGTTCAAATCGTCGGTGACGATCAGCCCGTTGAACCCCCATTGTTCCCGCAGCAGCCCTTGAATCAC
>CAZHVZ010000116.1:0-6648 GCA_964536245.1 uncultured Rhodocyclaceae bacterium | reverse complement strand
GATGGTGCGGGTCGATGGCCGGCAGGGTGACGTGGCCGATCATCAAGGCGGCATCGCTGCCGGCCAGGATGCGCCGGAAGGGCAGCCAGTCGTCGGGAGGGCTGGCCGGGGAAATCTCCAGCCTGGCAGTGACCAGGTGGGTATCTCCTTTTACCTTGCCCAGGCCGGGAAAGTGCTTGGCCGTAGCCTGCACGCCAGCTGCCGCCAGGCCCCGGCTGTAGGCGGTGGCAATGCGGGCGACGGTGTCCGGGTTGGCGGCGATACTGCGCTCGGCCAGCTTGGTGTGGCGGTCCAGCCGCAGCGGGCTGGCCGCCGGAGTCAGATCGGCTACCGGACCGAAGTTGAGATTGACGCCAATCCGTCCTGTATCAACCAGTTCCTTAATTGCCCCTCGTACTCGCCCAATTGCGGGCTGGTCTGGTGGGCTCTCTGATAAACGGGGGCAACTGCTGATTTCAGGTATTTCTTTACCGTATTGCGCGACAGATTCAAGTCTCTGGCTATCGCGCTGATCGTCTCACCATGCACAAAATGCCGGCGACGAAGCTTTGCAAAACTTTCCATGCTGATCACTCCTGATTGCTCCGGCCAAAAAGGACCAGATCTTCCAACCAGGGTGGTCAAATTTCAACGCTGTTTACCCCGATTGGATGGTCAGTTTTCCACGCTGATTTACAGCGCCGCACGCTGGTTCTGATCTTCCTGCTTCTGCAATCCTCACTTGCGGTCGCTGGCGTTTGCACCGCTTCCTCTCCAGAAGAGTTCGCTCCGTTCTTCTCCAAGTTTTCCGATGACAAGCTCTTTGCTGTAAGTCGTACCGTATTCCCACTGCGCGCTTTGAAGTGGGAGTACGGCATAGATTCACAAGGCAAAGATGAGTCCGCTCCCCGCCGCTTCCGCATCTCGCAGGCCCAATACGAAACCACTCCGAGCATTTCGTTGTCCGTAAAAGAATATGGCCTGACCACACGAGTAAAAGGCGTCAGCACTCGCGCTGCCATCGTGGATGTGTTCAAAGAAGGCACAGATTGGCTCACCTCTCATCATTTCAAACGCATTGGCCGCTGCTGGTTCTTGTATGAATATCAAGACCATTCACTGTAGGCCGATGGCTACCGATTAAGCTGGGCAATACTGAACATACAAGGTTAGATCGTGATCGCAAAGCAAGCCGCGATCTGAACCGGTTGTTGAACAAGCCCGGCCCCCAGTAAATAGTGTCGTGGTGAAGATATTGGCGGCGTCGTGGAAGCCGTTGGTTTAGTCGAACAGGACCAGGCATCGGGGTCCGGTCTTGCGCTACAGCACGAATGCATCGCAAGACTGGACCCAAAATCGATTCGCCTGCGTTCGGATTCCGGGTTGAATCCTTGATATTCCAGATGGTTCACGGCACGATGCGGGAATGAAGATATTTTTTCCGCAGCGTCGTTGGGCATGATGAAACAGTTTGCTCTCCCGGCTCTTCTTTTTCTTGCGTGCGCTTTCGCCTTTGGTGCAACAAGCGAAGGGGGCTACAACGAATACACTATCCTGCCATCCGATATTCCGCCTGATGCGCCAACGTTCAACAAGTTCCCGGCGGAGGTCTTCGTAGGACGGAACGCTCGACTAATCCTGCATGGTGATGCTGCGACAAGAACATTTCGTACGCGCCTCGCCCAATGGGCGAAGGAAAAGCCCAATTTTGCAGGCCATTACATTCTTGCAACGTGGGGCTGCGGAACGGACTGCACCCAGATCGCAATCATTAACGCTCGCACAGGGAAAATCTACCACCCATCCGGCTTAACGACCAATGTTGCCGTGAATGTTCATCACTCGCTGCTGGAAGGGGGGGGCTTATGGCACTCTGCTGGAGCAATAAAGTTCAAGCCAGATAGCCGGCTGTTGGTTCTCATCGGCATGCCGGAGGAGCGTGTCGAGAATCGTGGCGTTTCCTACTACCTATGGGAGAACAACAAGCTTCGCCGCATACGTTTCGCACCCAAAGCGTGGTCTCCTTAACCATGATGCCGAACGACTAAGGTTGGCATCATGGCTACCGTCCTGCCTCGCCATGTTTTTTTGGTGTCGTTGTTACCTCCCATGGGTGCTTTACTCAATGGGTTCTACAACGGGCCGCTGTATCGGTTGGCGCCGCCGTTGTTTTGGCTTGCTGATATCGCCCTGTTCGTCATCGCTCCCATCTCTATCGTCTATTGGCTTGCACGAGTAGCGAATATCCGTCCTCGTCATTACGGCCTGAACGTTCTATCCTTCGGCGGCATGGAATCCCTTGCTACCAGCCTGATATTTGCGTTTGTCCTCGTTGCTGCATCGGAAATTGCAAGGTACATCGGTTGGGTTTTTACATGGCGTTGGTATGTCGAACCCGACTTTAGTTATGGAGCGGTCGCGCCAAATGGCATGCTTCGCCCGCTATTTACGGTCTATTTAGCCCTCACTGCGGGTCTCATGGAAAGCGTTTTCTATATCGGCCTTCCTTGGTACCTCTGGCGCAATCATTTTGGGCTTGCGCACCGCCGTCGTACATTCCTTTGGCTGTCTGCGCTGGTATTTGCAGCCGCCCATTGGGAACAGGGCGCACACAACGCAATTGGAGCATTCGCTTTTGGTCTCGTCGCTTGCCTTCTCTACTGGAAGGTCAATGACCTTTGGCCAGTAGTCGGCGCCCATGTGATAACAGACCTTTTCTTCTTCGCATGACTGCGTTAACCATTAATGCACCGGACCTGTGCAAAAGCCTCGCAGTCCGGCAATTCTGGATCGTCGGGCTTCACATTCAGCAGGGAGGTCACCTTGAAACCCATAGTTGTCGCAGCATTCTTTTCGTTTGCTTTGCCGGGCTCTGCACAGCAAATCTCCGCCCCGCCACTGGAGCAGGGACATCTTGCAGACGACAGGGGCTTCATCAATGTTTGGCAACTGCGCGACGATGTCATGAAGGTTGAAGCTGCCGAAGCGTCCGATGACACAGATCGATGCTATCGAGAAGGTGACCCTGGCGAGTCGCGGCCTAGCCGCAAGGAAAGGATGCGCGTAATCAACGAAGAAAAGAGCTGTGTAAAGCGGGTTCGGAAAGCATTTGCGAGATACCAGGCATTACGCGACTCCTTTAATACGAAGTGGCAGGAGGTGTTGCGAGAGGCCATTCGTCTAGGCGATCCAGTCGCCGAAGTCATTTGGCGTCAGTGCAATACGACGCCGGTCATCAAGCGTGGTGCATTGGCCTCTACTTGCGACAGCGAGCCGGCACGCCGCAAAGAGGCCGCCCTGCGCCTGCGAGAAATCGGTTTCGAGGCCACATTGGATGAAGAAGCCGAAGGAAGTTTGCCCACTTGGGACTTGGATCAAAACAAGCGCAGGACGGCAAGCCAAGCGCGCACTATTCGCCAAATGGATGCGGGGGTGTTTGGCGGGTGGACCACAGATATCCACCATGGCGGCAATGCTCCATACAGTCCCGAAGAACTCTTTGACATCCGGCGAGCAGCAGTGATCGATGCTGCATCAACCATGGTGCGACGGAGTTTCACCTACCTCAGACGCCAAGGTGGCTCAGACTACGAATCCCATACTCAGCCCCGCCTGAACCGCAAGCCAATTGGCACTCCGACACTGGCATGGAGTGCCAACGTGTTTCACAGCGGAAGCCCCTACACGGGCCCATATGATCCAGCGTGGAATGGATTCAAGGTCTATTTGAATTACGATAAACATCGCGAGATCATCGTTGGCGGGAACCATGATGCGCAGTATCTGCGCATGTTGCATGAAACGCTGACGCGCTCCGAGCAGCGCATTGATCACTGGCTGAAACGCGATCCGCGATGGTCCGTGTTCTTGCTGCACCGGCGAGGCCATCATGAGTGGGTGCCCGAGGGTATGGAATCGCATTTCGGTCGGCTGGACGCGGCATGGAGCGGAGAATGGGTTCTTGACAAAAGGTTTGTGAACTTCAAACAGGTGGTCGGCCATGCGGCGGCTCAACTGAAAATCCGGGCAGGCAACGCAGAAACCATCGCCCAGTTTGAAGAGGCTGGAACGCCAAGTTATGCCTGCGAGTTGCGTTACAGCGGGGCGACCAGTCAGCACCCGGAGGACGGCAGCCATGCCAAAACTGCGACCAATACTGCGTTGGGCTATCTGCCGGCGCTTGCCCCCATCTCGCCCCATGATTCCGGTCCAACGGAAGCGTTTGCGCCCATGAATCCCCGCAAGGTTTACCGGCAGGTCTTGGTGCAGTGCCCTCAAGGCGAATGGCCGGACAATCGGAACAAGCAGTTTCTCTTTCTTGCAAATGACACGTTGGTCGAAGTGCGAAAAGCAGAAGGCAGCCGAGATCTGGTTATTCTCCATTGGCAGCGTGACGGCTCATTGGATGTCAATGCGCAATTTCTCCCTCTTGCACCTCCGTTTGAGTTCAAGCAGACGCTGTCGCGGCTCGCGCAGGCAGCCGCGACAGCCGAGCAGGCGGATGCGCAGTTGGAGCAGCTACGAGCAAGGGTAGCCGGCTCGTCAAACGCTGATGAATTGATCGCATCGCTCACGCTATTGCGCCTTGAAAAGTCGTTTTACAGCAGTTCCAGGGACTTTCCGGTCAATTTGGCCAGGCTGATTGATACACCCGATATTTCCACGAAAATTTGTGTGGCTTACCGGGCAAATCCACCGGATGCGCTTCAGCGATTCAACTTCATGGTGGTTCTGAACATGCGCGCCAGAAAGCGCTTGCTGACGCCTGACGAACTGGCAATCGTTCCTGATTGCCTGCGACTCGCCCTCGACGATCGGGATGCTTGGGTTCGCCTCGAAGCCGTGGACGCATTTGCCCAATTTGCCGAAGAAAAGGATCGCGCCAAACTCACCGAATTACAGAACGACTCCAGTGAGGATGTGCAGCGATACAGTCAAAATGCTCTAAATCGACTGAAACCCGGCAAAGGCGCCAATTAGAGGCATCTCTCATCGAGCTTCCCTCCGACCGATGACCGGAAATGGTCGGCCTCCGCGTCAGAGAGACTGGTCGTCTAACGAGCGAATGCCGGGGTTGTTTCCGGCTTCAATAAATAACTGAAGCCCGTTGTGGTTGCAGCGCTTGATCATGGCCAAGGTATGGCGTTACGCGCTCCCTATGGCAACCCGGAAGTAGCGCATTGCACAGAGCGTGCGCTTTAGCCCGGCAGGGTGATCGAGGCCTCCCCACCGCCTTCGTGATGATTGCCGAATCCTGCCTCGCCGCCATGCAGCCGTGCCACTTCCCGCACGAAGGCCAGTCCCAGGCCGGTGCTTTTCTGGCCGGTAGCCGGGCGGGGGAGGGAATAGAAGCGGTCGAAAACCTGCGCCAGGGCGTAATCCGGGGCGCCGTTGCCGTGGTCGCGGACGGTGAGCCGGCAGCCTTTGGCAAGGGCGCTGACGGTGACTTCGATGGGGCTGTTTTCCGGCGAAAATTCGATGGCGTTATCGAGCAGGTTGCCGATGGCCTGTTGCAGGAGGAAGGCGTCACCCGTGATCTGGCCGGGGGTTTCGGCGTGCAGGCGGCAGTCGAGGTGACGGCGTTCGAGGGCGACGGAGCGGGTTTCGATGCATTGCCGGGCGAGGTCGGCCAGGGAAAGGGAGCGGTTGTTTTCCGGTGCCTGTAATTGTTCGAGGCGGGAGAGTTGCAGCATGCGGTCGATGATTTGCTGCATGCGTTGCCCCTGGGCGCCGATATTGGCGGCGAAGCGGCGGCGGTCTTCGTCGGGGATTTCGTTGTCGAGGAGTTCGGCGGCGGCAACCACGGCGGAGAGCGGGCTTTTCATTTCGTGGGCCAGGTTCTGCACGGTTTTTTCCACATATTGTTTGCCGTCCAGCTTTTCCCGCATATGGGCCAGGGCGCGGGCCAGTTCGGAAAACTGGTGGCCGCCGGTGGTGGGCGGCTCGGCGCGTTGGCCGTCGGCCACGGCGCGGGCGTAGGCGCGCAGGCGGTTGATCGACCAGGTCAGCCACAGGGAGAAGACCAGCCCGATGGCAGCCGAGGCGGCGAGGAGGATATAGCCTGCCCGCCGTACGCGGCGCTCGGCGCGGTCGATGTAGGGCACGACCGAGGCCATGGGTTTGGCTACGGAGAGGACGCCGATCAGCTTGCCGTCGGCGAGTACCGGGGCGGCGACATACATGACCGAGGTGTGAGGGTCGTCGGGGTCTTCGCGGGTGCTGCGGGCGCCGTATTCGCCACGCAGGACGCGGGCCACGTCACGCCACTGGGAGTAGTCGGCACCTACCGCGCTTTCTTCGGAATCGTAGAGAACGGTTCCCTTGGCGTCGGTGATGTAGATGCGGAAATCCACCGTATCCTTGGCGACCCCCCAGATGTTGGCGCCTGGTTCGCGTTGCTCGGCAGCCCGGATGGCGCTGGCGAAGTGGCCGCTGTTCAGCTTGCCGGCAGCGAGGTCGGGGGCAGCCAGTTCGGCCAGGACATGGGCGGTGTCCACCAGGGTTTCTTCCGTCGCCTGGCGGATTCCGGGTTCGATTTCATGGGTGAAGATATTGAGCACGAACCAGGCCGCCAGCCCCAGCATGAGAAAGTAGCCGAGAAAGAGGCGGACGGAAATATTCACGGCGTGTCGCTGCCATGAACGTCCATGCTGTAGCCCAGGCCGCGAT
>CAZHVZ010000115.1:0-9513 GCA_964536245.1 uncultured Rhodocyclaceae bacterium | reverse complement strand
TCCTCGCCCCGGCCCGGCCCGAACTGATCGTTGGCTTCTTTGCGGTGGCCCTGATTCTCGGCTTGATCGTCACCCTGCCCATCGGCGGGGCCGACATGCCGGTGGTGATTTCCCTGTTCAATGCCTTTACCGGACTGGCTGTGGGTTTTGAGGGCTACGTCCTGGGCAACCCGGCCCTGATCATTGCCGGCATCGTCGTCGGTGCCGCCGGAACCCTGCTGACCCAGTTGATGGCCAAAGCCATGAACCGACCGATCAGCAATATCCTGTTTACCCCCATGAGCGGTGGCGCCAGCAGCGGTGAGGCGATCAGCGGCTCGATGAAGGAGCTCAATGCACTTGATGCGGCGGCGATGATGCGATACGCCGGCAAGGTGATCATTGTTCCCGGCTACGGCATGGCCGTGGCCCATGCCCAGCACAAGGTATGGGAAATGACCTCCATTCTGGAAGAAGCCGGTGTCGAGGTGAAGTTTGCCATTCACCCGGTGGCCGGACGGATGCCGGGGCACATGAACGTTCTGCTGGCGGAAGCCGGAGTGCCCTACGACAAGATTTTTGACCTGGAAGAAATCAACGGCGAGTTCGGGCAAGCGGATGTGGCCCTGATCATCGGCGCCAACGATGTGGTGAATCCGACGGCGCGGACCGACAAATCCAGTCCCATTTACGGGATGCCCATTCTTAATGCCGATCAGGCCCAGAACGTCATCGTTGTGAAGCGGGGCAAGGGAACCGGCTATTCGGGGGTGGAGAACGCCCTGTTCTATACCGACAATTGCCGCATGCTCTACGGCGATGCCCAACCCATGGCCGGCGAGATCATCCAGCATCTCAAGGCCATGGGCTGATTAACGCTTGCCGGAGGCGGTGCCGCGCAGGGCGCGTACTTCAAAATGGATGGATTCCACCGCTTGGCGTTCTCCGTCCAGAAGCGTCAGGCGGTGCTTGCCGGGGCTGGGGCGCCAGAGGGTCGGCGAGCGGGCCGGGCCAAGCGTGATTTCATCCATCTGCCAGTGCCAGCCGGGGTCTGCCTGGCCGGAAAGGCGCAGGGCAACCTGCTGGCGGTCGGGAGGTATGTCCGGATCGAGGGCCAGGATGGCGCCATCGCCAGGGTTGGTGATGTGGGTCAGGCTGCGGTTTTCGGCCAGGCGTACCACCTGCGTTTGCGTGCCGGTCAGGAACCACTCCTGCCGTTCCGGCTCCTTGAGGCGTTCGGTTGGCTCAAAGCGTATTTTTTGCTGCACCAGCCCGGCTGGCGCAGCGGGTGGGGGCGATTTCCCTTGCTGCCGGCTTTCCAGCCAATCCATCACCTCCCGCCACACCGGCGCCGCCCCGGAAACCCCGGATACATCGCGCATGGACGCTCCGGAGGCATTGCCCACCCACACTGCCACCGTGTAGCGGCGGGAAAAACCGAGACACCAGTTGTCCCGCATGTCCTTGCTGGTGCCGGTCTTGGCGGCGCTCCAGTAGGGCGTCGCCAGCCAGGATTCCAGACCGAAGGTGGCGGCGCGGGCGCTACGGTCAGCCAGAATGTCGGAAACGATGAAGCTGGCGGTTTCTGCCGCCGCCCGGTGGGGGGCGCCGCTGAATACGCCGGCACATCCTCCCTCCTGGCACGGTGGCAGCGGCCCGGCCTTGAGGGGCGACCACTGCCCGCCATTGGCCAGGCTGCGATAGGCATTGGCCAGGGCGAGCAGGGACAGGTCGGCGGAACCCAGAGCCAGGCTGTAACCGTAGTAATCGCCGGGTTCCCGGATGCTGCTCAGGCCCAGGCTGCGCAGGCGCTCGGCAAAGGACTCCGGCGATACCCGAACCAGAGTGCGCACCGCCGGCACATTGAGGGAGCCCCCCAGAGCCATGCGGGCGCTGACCCAGCCCCGGTACTGGGCGGTGTAGTTCTGCGGGTTGTAGGCGCCGGCATCGGTGGGCAGTGACAGGGGGGAGTCGTCGAGGAGGGAAGCGGCGGTCAGCCGACGTTGTTCAAATGCCAGCCCGTAGAGAAAAGGCTTGAGGGTGGAGCCGGCCTGGCGCAGGGCGACCACGCCATCCACTTCGGGGGCTTCCGACAGGCTGCCGCTGGAACCCACCCAGGCCAGAACTTCACCGCTCTGGTTGTCGAGCGCCAGCAGGGCGCCATCTTCGGCGTTCTGCCGGGAAAGTTCTCGCAGGTGGCGCTGCAAGGCGCTGGCGGCCACCTTTTGCAGGTTGGCATCAAGGGTGCTGCGCAGACGTTCTCCCGGCTGCCGCAGCAGCTTGCGAGCGAGGTGGGGGGCCAGGTCCGGAGAGCGTTCGCGGCCCAGCCAGCTGGTGCGCAGGCTGCCGGTCAGGGCGAGGCGGGCCTGCCCGTCGAGGCCGTTGCAGTCGTTCCGCTGCATCACCTTCAACACCGCACATGCCCGGCCGGCGACGGTGGCCGGGGCGGCATTGGGTCCGCGCAGCAGGGCCACAGCCAGGGCAGCCTCGCGTTCGTTGAGACCATCCGGCCATTTGCCGAAAAGGCCCCGGCTCATGGCGGCAATGCCCTGCAACTCGCCGCGAAAGGTCACCAGATTGAGGTAGGCCTCAAGGATCTCGTCCTTTTTCCAGTGCTGCTCCAGCCACAGGGCGGCGGCCGCCTGGTTCAGTTTCTCCAGCAGGCTGCGTCGGCCCCGGCGCTTGTCCTCTTCATCCAGCAGGCCGACCAGTTGCATGCTCAGGGTGCTGGCGCCCCGCGTTTTGGTGTTCCACAGATTGCGCCAGGCGCTGATCGCCAGCGCACTCCAGTCCACCCCGCTGTGCTCGTAGAAGCGGCGGTCTTCCGAGACCAGCAGGGCATGCAAAAAGGTGGGGGAAACCTCCTCCAGCCGCATCCAGGGCAGGCGGCGCACCTGCTTGTCGAGGCGCAGGGTTTGCAGGGGCTGGCCGTCGCGGGCGAGCAGGGTGGCGTCCGATTCCACGTAGGCGGTGCGCACCTCGGTAAATCCCGGCGCGGCAAAGGCCGCTGGCAGGACGAGCAGGAGGCCGGCCAGGCAGGCGAGGGGCTTGGGGAGAGAGAAAATGATCGTCGTCAATCCATCGGCAGGGGCGATGGCAAGTCTAACGGGTTGTGGCGCGGTTCGGGTGTTGCTACAATTGTGGTAAAACATGCCTGCCCGGCATCGGGCGGTTTTTGGAGACTCCGATGGCGGCTTCGACATCCATTCGCATTGACCAGACGCTCTACGATCAGGCCCGTAACGAAGCCATGGCCGAGCATCGCACCATCGCCGGTCAGGTCGAGTACTGGGCGAAATTGGGCCGCGCTGCGCTGGATAATCCGGACCTGCCGGTCAGCTTCATTGCCGAATCCATGGCTTCGATGGCCGAACCCCGCGAGGAAGCCACGGCTTTTGTTCCCCGTTCCCGCCGGACATGAGCTACACGCTCAGGCAAACCCGCCGCTTTGCCCGCGCCTACAAGAAACTCCACGACAACGTTGCCGCCGATGTGGATGCGGCAGCCGGCGAGGTGGCGCAAGACCCTGCCGTAGGCGAACGCAAGAAGGGCGACTTGGCCGATTTGTTCGTTTACAAATTTCGCAGCCAGAATCAGCTGTATTTACTGGGCTATACCGTGGACGATGAAATCCGTCTGGTCTACCTGGAAGCCGTCGGGCCGCATGAGAATTTCTATCGGGATCTCAAGCGGTCGTAGTGTTGGCGGCTTGGGGTGAGTGACAGTGCGCTTGCAAGGTCAATTTTCCCGATGAATTTAATGCAAGGTTTGACCCTGCCGGTTTCTAACTCGCCGGGCCTCGTTCCCCATAACCCGCTTCGCGCTGACTGCGGATGGCCAGCACAAAGACAGTATCCATTTCGGCAAGGTAGCGATAGAGAGCCACATAGCCGTGGGATCGACGCCCGATCACCAACTCCCGCTTGTCGTTACTGACGGGACGGCCGATCAGCGGGTTGTGCTCCAGCACGTTGAGCGCCTCGATGATTTCCCGAATGCGCAAGGCGGTATCGGCAACCTGATACAAGGCGAGATGGTCGAGGATGCGGTCAAAATCCTCACCGACTTCCGGCGCCAGTTCAATGCGTGGCACGCTCAGCCCAATTTGCTCGCTGTCGGGCGCTTGGCGGCCTTGCCGGCCAGGCGCGCTTCCAGATAGTCGCGCATTTCATTCCAGCCAATCGCCTTGCCGGAAGCAACGATATTGGCGAAGCGCCCCTCCGCCACTGCATCGAAATCAGCGCGCTGCTCCTCCTGGGCCGCTTTTTCCGCGATGGCTTCAAGAATAAAGCCATGGGGCGTCGTACCGGCGTTCTTTGCCGCAACGGCAACGCGTGCCTTCAACTCTTCGGGTAAACGGATTGTGGTGGTGGGCATGCTGGTCTCCGGAAAAGGATACCAAGCCAGCGTAGCACATTTGTGATACTGGTTGCTACTGGAACGCTGGATTCGAAGCTGGACCGAGGGGGCTGAACTTTTTCGATTGGCTGGTGTGTTGATGAAAGGCTCTGATGGCAGTACGCACTAAATGATGTTCGTCATTGGTGGCGCGCCCCAGAATGCGATTTTTCAACTTAGAGCGAGGAGCTCATATGGAAACTCATACCTCAACGGAATTGTCCGCCCAATTTTCTGACGCTGACTACACTGACCTTAACAGATTGCTTTCCAGTGGAGATATATCGGTTTGCTCAAAGACTGAACTTGAGCGCTTTGCGGTCATGTTGTCTCGGCTGAATGCTTATGCACATTTCAGCAGTTATGCTTTCCCGCAAATTTGTGAAACCGTTCGCACACTCATTGTCGTACGTATGAGTGAAGAACAAAACGTCCAAGCCAAGAAAGAAAATCGGCTCACTCTCATCATTGCCTGTATTGCCCTTGTTGCGGGCGTTGTTCAGGCAATTTTATCGTTCCTTCAGTACACATCTTCTGCGTCCATTTAAGTGGTAGCCAGCGTATTTTTGGAGCAATTGAAAACCCCCATCCTCAATCCTCCCAAACCTTCACACGGCTCCCCGGCAATTCCCCGAATATCTCCGGCGCATACATCGCCTCGGCCCTTGTCGCCGGCAGCGCGAATTCGCCGGCATTGTTGAGGCGCAGGGTGTAGTCGATGCTGCTCCGGCCCTTGGGCAGGAAGGCGTAGTAGGCGCGGTAGTTGTCGAAGCTGCGCTCGATGTAGGCCGGCCAGGCTTGCCCGGTTTGCTTTTCGCCTGCCGTGGCGATGCGCGAATCGCGGCCGTCGCCGTCGCCCAGGATGCGGGCGCCGCTGGGGAGGGGGTCGGTGAGGGCGACCCAGGTCAGGGGCTGGTCGGTTTCCAGGGTCAGGCGCACCCGCCAGAGGTCGCCCCGGCTGGCCTTGCCTTTCTGTTTTTCCTGTAGCGGCGTGACTTCCCGAGTGATGCGCAGGCCGTTGGCGCGGGCTTCCGTGACCGGCAGGGCGGCCAGCACCTGGGCGGCGACCCAGGGTTTGCCGCTACCTTCGTGGCGCAGTTGCAGCTTCTGGTCGGCAGTCGTGGGAGTGTTCGTATTTGGCCAGGGCAGCATCAGGCGCAAGGGGTCGGCGGCGGCCGACCAGGTCTGGCTGACCGGGTTGCCCTTGCCCAGGCTGGCCCGGGTGGTGCCGCTGACTTTGTCCTTCTCGAACTTGCCGCCGAAGCGGCCGAGGGCGATGCCGGCCCAGGTGTTGGCCGTGGTCGTTCCCCAGTGGCCGCGCTGCTGGCGCTGCATGGCGCCCTGGACGAGGGCCGGCAGGTCTTCCTGCCAATTGGGGTCGTCGATGGCGCCTTCGATGAGGCGGAAGGCGCTGGTGTCGCCATTGACCATCAGCCACCACCAGCCATCGGCCTGCTCATTGGCGAAGCTCAGGCGACCGCCTAGCAGGCTGAGGCGGTTGCGCAGTTCGCGGTCGGCGGCGGCGAGGCGGGCGCCGCGCTCGGGCAGATCGGCCAGGCGGCGCACCACCAGCCACCAGTCGATGAGGGCCGAGGTGGGCAGGCGGGCCGGCTCCACCGCCAGGCTGCTGATCGCCGCCAGGGGCTTGTGGCCGCGCCGGGTGAGGGCTTCCAGGGCGGCCAGCTTGCGGGCGGCGAGGTCATTCACCGGCGACCAATGCTCGGGCTTGATGCGGCCTTCGACAAAGGCGGTCAGCCCGCTTTCCATGCGCTGGGCGACCTCCTTGGGCAGGACGAAGCCGCCGGCCTGGGCGACGCTGAGGACGTAGGCGGTGAGGGCCGGGCTGCCGGGGTTATCTTCCACTGCCGGGAAGTAGCGGGCCAGGCCGTCGCGGTCGAGGTAGGCGGGCAGGGCTTCCACCACCTGCTGCCAGCGCTGGGGGTCGCCGAGGCCGATGGCTACCGAGGTTTTCTGTTCCAGGCAGGCGAAGGGATAGGTTTCGAAGAAGCGCTTGAGTCCCGGCGGTGGCGTGGATAGCCGGGGCGACAGACCGAGCTCGATGCCGCCCTTGCCGGGCAGGGCGCCGGCTGGCGGCTGGGCGGGCAGGTCGAGACTGCCGTCGAGGCGGGCCAGGGTGGCCTGCTGTACGGTGAGGGGCACGGCGGGGGCGACCTGCTGGGTGATCTTGAGGCTGTCCCTGGCGCCGCTGACCGGGTCGCTGGCTTCGATTTCCCAGACCACGCTGCTATCGCCCTCAGCTACTTCCACCGGCCACGACACTTCGTCGGCGCCTTCGGCGGCCAGCTTGATCTCCCTGGCTTCCAGGGGCTTGGCCCCGGCCTTGGCGGCGAGCTGGACGGTCATCACCTTGGCGGTGCTGTTGCGCAGGGTGAACAAGGCGGTGTAGCGATCATTTTCCCGGACCACCGGCGGCAGGCCGGAAATCAGTTGCAGGTCCTGGCGGGTGCGCAGGCTGCCGCTGCCGGTGCCGAAGAGGCCGGTGCCGATGTCGGCCACCGCCACCAGGCGGAATTCACTCAGCGAGTCGTTGATCGGTACCTTGATGCGGGCTGTCCCGCTGGCATCGAGCGCCACCCGAGGATTCCACAGCAGCAGGGTGTCGAACAGTTCCCGCGTCGGCGCCCGCCCACCGCCGCCGCCAGCCGGCAGCGCCTTGCGCCCGAAGTGGCGCTTGCCGATGACCTGGGACTGGGCGGTGGCGGTTTCCACCTCGTAGGCCCGCTTTTGCAGCATGGCTTCCAGCAGGTTCCAGCTCTCATTGCCGCGTAGTTCACGCAGAGCCTTGTCCACGGCGGCGAAGGCCACTTCGCTGCCGGCCGGAGCCGGCTTGCCGTCGGGCTGGGTGACCCGTACGGTGACTGTGGCGGTGTCGCGGGGGCGGTAGTCGCTCTTCTCCGGGGTGACGTCCACCTTGAGGCGGAAGGCGTCGATGCCGACCTGGATTTCCGCCAGCCCCATTTTCCAGGCTGGCTTGGCCAGGTCCACCATGGCCGTGGGCTGGCTGGGGTTCCACCATTCCTTGAACCAGGACCGGGGTTCCCGCCAGCCCCAGTCGAAGAAGGAGTACCACGTCAGGGGCTGCACCCGGCCGCGCACGGCGAGGAGGGAGACATAGACGTTGGGTCCCCATTCGCCCTTGACCGGCAGCTCGATCACCGGCTTGAAGCGGGATAAAGGCTGGACGAAGGTTTCGATGATGCCGCCGGCCTCGATGGCGATCAGCGCGCTGGCTTCGCGGAAGGGGGTACGCACCTGGAAGCGGGCGGTTTCGCCGGGGGCGTAGCTGCGCTTTTCCGGGATCAGGTCGATGCGGTCCTGGTTGCCGGCGGCGAACCAGTCGTCGCTGCGGTCGGCAACATAGTAATTGGTGCCGGCCCGGGCCGGGTTCCCCTGGCCATCCCTGGCCTCGGCCAGGAGGTAGATGCTGCCGCCTTCATCGACCTTGGGAGCGCAGGCCAGGATGCCGCGAGAATCGGTCTTGCCCTGGCAGACTTCACCGATGTCCTTGAACTCGCTATGGTTCTCGTAGGCGTAGAAGCCGCCGACGATGCGTTTGCGGTGGGAGTAGTCGATGCGCCGCTTGGCGATGACGCGCACGGCGGCGTCCGGTTGGGGCTTGCCGGCGGTGTCGAGAACGACGACCTCGATCTCGCCCTTTTCCTTGACGCTGACCCAGTTCTTGATCCGCATTCCGGCGACCACAGCCGCCGGCCACAACTCGACGGCGCCCCGGATGGTCTGGATTTCGCCGTTGGGGTCGGCGAAGGTCATTTCCGCATCCAGCGTGCTGGCTTCCCGGATGCGCCCAGGGTTTCCCCCTCGTTGCCCGGCTCGATGGCAAAGGCCTGCTGCCCTTCCTGGTCGAAATCAACGGCGAAGCGGAACTGGTCAAAACCCTTGAACTGCGGCCAGGCCGGGCGCAGGGTGGCGGAAACCTGCACTGCCGTTCCCTTGGCGGCGCCGCCGTTGAGGAAGGAGAGGCCGAGGGCGAGCGGCACCCCCTGGGGGGCGAACTGGCGAGACGGCACGCCCTTGAGGCTGCCGGTGAATGCCGGCAGGCGGAAATCGGAAACCCGGAAGCTGCCGGTGGTGTCCTGGCCGGAACTGCCGCCGCTGAGGACGACATCGTAGCTTCCCTTTTTGGCCGAGGCGGGGATTTTCCAGGTGCTGACGGCGGCGCTGCGGGCGTCCCAGGTCAGGGGCTGGCGGAATTCGTCGCCGCTGCCCTGGTGCACCAGAACCAGTTCGCCGGGCAGGCTGGAAGCTTCCGGGAAAGCGAAACCCCGGCTGTTGCGCTGGCGGGCGATGTGTTTCATGGACACCGTTTCGCCGGGGCGTAGCAAAGGGCGGTCAAAAATGGTGTGCAGGCGGCGGTTGCTGGCCTCGCCCCAGGTCTGCACGCCGAAGCGCCAGGGTTCAATGCCCTCGTTCCAGTCCGAGCGGACGAAGCTGTAGTCATTGCCGAGGCGGGCGCTGGCCAGGAAGAAGCCGGCGTCGCAATTTTTTTCCGGCAGGGGGCGGTCCATCAGGGCGCGCCCGGCGGAGTCGCTGCGGCCCTGCCAGACCAGCTTGCCGTCGCAGGTGGAAACGCGCACTTCGGCGCCTTCCACCGGCTTGCCGGTATCGAGGGCAGTGACCCAGACCAGCCCGTTGTCGCGCCCGGTCTTGAGATGGACGGCGAGATTGGTCACCAGCACGGCGCTGCGCACGTACATGGGCTTAGGCGTGGCAAGCAGGGCGGCGCCGAGGAGTTGGCTTTCGATTTCGACAATGTGGTAGCCCGGTTTTCCCAGGGGGATGCCCACTACCTCGAATTCGGCGCTTCCCCCCGGCTTCGGCAGGTCGCGCTGGGCGACGCCGGCCCGGCCCGGCAGGAACGGCAGTTCACGGGCATACCACGGGTCCACCCGGGTCTCGGCTTGTTTGCCCTGGCCGACCTTGTACGTTCGCGTTTGTTGCTCGAAGGCCTTGAGGGCCTGCATGGCAGCCAGCACGTCGCCATCGTCGGTCAGGCGCTGGTCGGCGAAGCGGTGTCCGCCGTTGTTGCTGGCCGGCAGGTTGAGGCCGCGCACCGGCAGCAGGGCTTCGACGTTGCGCAGGGTGACCGGCAGGATG
>CAZHVZ010000114.1:1611-9668 GCA_964536245.1 uncultured Rhodocyclaceae bacterium | reverse complement strand
CGATCCACAAGACCAAACAGCAGATTGCCAAGCTGTTTGCCGAGGAAATTCCCGGGGTTTCCTATACCGAGGATGTGGATGCCTTGATCCAGATCGGGCGTCGGGTCTTGCGCCAGAAATTCATCGAGGCAGACATCGGCCTGTCCGGCGTCAATTTCGCCGTTGCCGAAACCGGCACCCTGTGCCTGGTGGAAAATGAAGGCAATGGCCGTTTGTCCACGACCACCCCCCGTGTGCATGTGGCCATCACCGGCATCGAAAAAGTCATCGAAAAGCTGGAGCATCTGCCGCCGCTCCTCTCCCTGCTCACCCGGTCGGCCACCGGCCAGAACATCACCACCTACGTCAACATGATCTCCCGGCCTCGCCAATCGGGGGAGCTGGATGGTCCGGAGGAGGTTCATCTGGTGCTGCTCGACAATGGACGCACCCAACCCTACGCCGACGAGCAGTTGAGGAAGACCCTGCAATGCATTCGCTGCGGCGCCTGCATGAACCATTGCCCGGTGTATACCCACATTGGCGGTCACGCTTACGGCACCACCTACCCCGGCCCCATCGGCGAAATCATTTCGCCTCACCTCATGGGTCTGGAAGCCACCGCCACCCTGCCCTCGGCATCCAGTCTATGCGGAGCCTGTAGTGAAGTCTGCCCGGTACGGATTCCCATTCCCGAACTGCTCGTCCGCCTGCGTACGGAAATCTACTCCGAACCCCGACCAGACCCCGTTCTCAAGGGCCAAGGCGCCGGTTACAGCCGTCTGATGTCGGCGGTCTGGGGCGGCTGGGCGAATGTTTATGGCAATCCGACGCTCTACCGTGGCACTTCCTGGCTGGCCAGCCGCTTCAACTGGCTGACCCCGACCAGCCAGGCCGGCTGGACTTCCGTTCGCACCCCTCTGCAACCTGCGCCCAAACGCCTGCGCGACCTCCTCAAGGAGAAAAAATGAGCCCGTTGATCGAAGCACTCTCCCGCATTCTCCCCGAGCGCCAGGTGGTCAGCGATGACCTGCGCCGCCTTGCCTACGGAACCGATGCCAGCTTTTATCGCCTGACACCGGAAGTGATTGCCGTCATTGAGGATGAAAGCGAAGTCCAGGCCGTCTTGCAGGCCGCCCGCGCCCACGGCAAGCCGGTCACCTTCCGCGCCGCCGGCACCAGCCTTTCCGGCCAGGCCGTCACCGATGGCGTACTGGCGTTGATCGGCGAAGGATTCGCCACCTGCGATATCGCTCCCGATGCGGCCACCGTTCGTCTCGGCCCCGGCATGATCGGCGGCGAGGTCAATTACCGCCTGGCCCCCCTGGGCCGCAAGATCGGCCCCGATCCGGCTTCGATCAACGCCTGCAAGATCGGCGGCATCGCCGCCAACAACGCTTCCGGCATGTGCTGCGGCACAGCCCAGAACAGTTACCGGACGCTGGCCGGAATCCGTGTCGTGCTGGCCGACGGCACCATCCTCGATAGCGAGGATCCGTTCAGCGTTTCGGCTTTCTACGCCAGCCACGGCAAACTGGTTTCCCAGCTCAAGCAAATGGGTGAGGAAACCCGCGCCAATACCGAACTGGCCGAGCGTATCCGGCACAAGTTCAAGATCAAGAACACCACCGGCTACAGCCTCAATGCCCTGGTCGATTACGAAGACCCGATCGATATCCTGGCACACTTGATGATCGGCTCGGAAGGCACGCTGGGCTTCCTGTCCCGCATCACCTACCGGACCGTTGTGGAAGACCCCTGCAAGGCCAGCGCGCTGGTTTTCTTCCCGACCATCGAAGCGGCCTGTCAGGCAGTCATCCGTTTGAAACCGGAACCGGTTTCCGCCGTAGAACTGCTCGACCGCCCGGCTCTGCGTTCAGTGGAAAACAAGGCCGGTTTGCCGCCGGTCATGAAGACGCTGGGAGAGGATGCGGCGGCCCTGCTCATCGAAGTTCGTTCAGCCGATAGTGAAGGATTGCAAGCCCGCATCGAGGCCGCCCTTGGCGCCCTGAACGGAATCGCCACGGTGGAACCGGCAGTGTTTTCCACCGACCCGGCGACCTGTGAAATGTACTGGAAGGTGCGCAAGGGGACTTTCCCGTCGGTCGGGGCCATGCGCCGCACCGGCACCACGGTCATCATTGAGGACGTCGCTTTTCCCATCGAATCGCTGGCCGCTGCCACCCTGGATCTGCAAGCCCTGCTGCGGCAGCACGGTTATCACGAGGCGATCATTTTTGGCCACGCCCTGGAAGGCAACCTGCATTTCGTCTTCACCCAGGACTTCGGCGATGCCGCCGAGGTCAAGCGCTACGCCGATTTCATGGACGACATCTGCAAACTGGTGGTGGACAAATACGACGGTTCCCTCAAGGCCGAACACGGCACCGGACGCAACATGGCGCCCTTTGTCGAAATGGAATGGGGCAAGCAGGCCACCGACCTCATGCGCCGGATCAAGAACCTGTTCGATCCGGAAAACCTGCTCAATCCCGGCGTTATTCTCACCGACGATCCGGAGTCCCATCTCAAGAACCTCAAGCCCATGCCGGCGGCGGAAGAGATCGTGGACCGCTGTATCGAATGCGGTTTCTGCGAACCCCTCTGCCCGTCGCACCGCCTGACCCTCTCGCCCCGCCAGCGCATTGTCAGCTGGCGGGAGCTTTCCCGCCGCAATGCCGCCGGAGAAGACCCCGGCACGGTGGCCGCCGATTTCGCCTATTTCGGCCTCGACACCTGCGCCGGCTGCGGACTGTGCTCCACTGCCTGCCCGGTCGGTATCGATACCGGTGAACTCACACGCCTGTTACGAGGGCGAGGGATGGGGAGCACGTCACGCCAGGTGGGTCAATGGACTGCCGACAATTTCGGCAAGGTAACCTCCGCTTCCCGCATGGGCCTGGCCGTAGGACACGCCGTTTCCAGCATTCTCGGAGACAAGTTGGTGGCGCGGGTTTCCGGCGGTGCCTGGCGGCGCGCCATGCCAAAACCCGGCAAGGCGCCTGTACAGCGGAGCGCCAAGGGGGATCCGGTGGTGTATTTTCCAGCCTGTGGCGGGCGGATTTTTGGCGCCAACAGCGCCGACGAAGCCGGTTTGTCCGATGTCATCATGGAATTGCTGGTTCGGGCCGGTTACTCTCCCATTCTGCCCAAAGGCTTTGACAAACTCTGTTGCGGACAGAGCCTGGCCAGCAAGGGCATGGCGGAAGAAGCCGACGCCATGGCCGAAGCTGTCGCCAAGGCCGTACTCGCCGCCGCCGACGACGGCCAGGGCGGACACTACCCGGTGATCATGGACGCCAGCGCCTGCACCACCCGTATGCAAAAGCATCTGGCTGGCCGGGTCAGTGTTCTCGACTTCCACGAATTTGCCCATGATGCCCTGTTGCCGCGCCTGATGGTCAGCAAAAAACCCGGCCCGATTGCCCTGCATATCAATTGCAGCGTGCGCCGCACGGCGTCCGATGCCAAGCTGCGCAAGCTGGTGGCGGCCTGCGTCGAGAATATTGTCGAACCGGTTGGCGTCACCTGCTGCGGTTTTGGCGGCGATCGCGGTTTTGTCGTCCCCGAACTGAACACCCACGCCCTGCGCAAAATTCACGAAGGCCTGCCCGCCTCGTGCTGCGAAGGCGTCTCCACCAACCGTACCTGTGAGATCGGTCTGACGGCGGAAACCGGGCGAAATTACCGCTCCGTCGCCTACCTGCTCGAAGAATGCAGCCGCAAGGAGGATGTCATGACCTGCTAAGGGGGAAAAATCAGCCAGCCAAGAGGTGCGAACTCACGGCTGGCTGCACGGGCTTATCGCCTTTTGAAGGTAGCACGCCGGGATGGGTAATCTGGTGGCGCGCTACAAAGCTTAGTTTTTGTTATGAGGAATAATTATATGACCTGGCAAATGAATGTCGATCCCTTGGGGAACATTGGATTGTCTGCCCTTGTTGCAGCAATCCCCATTTTTTTCCTGTTCTGGGCGCTTGCCATCAAGCGCATGAAAGGCCACTTTGCCGCCATGGGCGGTACCGGCCTGGCAGTATTGATTGCCGTGGGTGTTTACAACATGCCCGTCGACCTGGCCGCCTTGGCGACGCTCTACGGCGGTGCGTTCGGCCTTTTCCCGGTGTGCTGGATCGTCATCACGGCCCTGTTCATCTACAACATGTCGGTCAAGACGGGGCAATTCGAGGTCATCAAGAACTCCCTGGCCTCCATTTCCGATGACCGCCGCTTGCAGGCACTGCTCATCGCCTTCTCTTTCGGGGCTTTCATCGAAGGAGCCGCCGGTTTCGGCACGCCGGTGGCCATCACCTCGGCCATGCTTGCCGGCCTCGGCTTCAATCCGCTGTACGCCGCCTCGATCTGCCTGCTGGCCAACACCGCGCCGGTCGCCTGGGGCGCCATCGGCATTCCCATCGTCGTTGGCGGGCAAGTTGCCGGCATCCCGGACTTTGCCCTCAGCCAGATGGTGGGCCGTACCCTGCCCATCCTCAGCGTTTTCATCCCGCTCTACCTGGTCGTTCTCATGGCCGGCTGGAAAAAAGGCCTGGAAGTTTGGCCGGCCTGCCTGGTGAGCGGCGGTTCCTTCGCCATCGCCCAGTACTTTTCGGCCAATTCTCCCCTGACCGCACCGCTGCTTCCCGATCTGGTGGCGTCGATTGCATCCATCATCTGCACCGTGGCTTTCCTCAAGGTCTGGCACCCGAAAGAAAGCTGGCACTTCGCCGATGAGCCCAAGAGCCTGGGCAAGGAAGCCCTCAAGTACACCGGCGGCCAGATTTTCCGGGCCTGGGCACCCTTTATCATCCTCTCCCTGTTTGTCTGTGCCTGGGGCATCAAACCGGTCAATCAGGCTCTCAACCAGATGACCAAGATGGTTTTCGATTTCGCCATCCCCATTAGCGGTCTCGATAAGCTGGTCATCGATCAGGCCGGCAAGGCCAAGCCTGCGGTCTATAACTTCAACGTCCTGAGTGCTGCCGGCACCGCCATTCTGTTCGCCTGGTTCTTCTCCATTGCCGTCATGGGCGCCTCGCTCAAGACCGCAATGGGTGTTGCCGGCGATACGCTGAAAACGCTCAAATGGCCCATCGTGACCATTGCCACCATCCTCGGTTTTGCCTACATCATGAATTTTTCCGGGATGGCCATCACCCTGGGATATGCCGTCGCCACAACCGGTGTCGCTTTCCCGTTCTTTGCCGCCCTGCTCGGCTGGCTGGGGGTGTTCATGCCCGGTTCCGACCCCTCGCCCAACGCGCTGTTCGGCAAGTTGCAGGCCGTGACCGCCGAGAAAATCGGCATCGACCCGGTCATCACCATGTCGGCCAATACCTGCGGCGGTGTGTGCGGCAAGATGATCTCGCCGCAATCCATTTCCGTGGCAACGGGTTCCACCGGCATGGTTGGTCGCGAGTCTGAAATTTTCCGCTTCACTTTCAAGCACTCGATCTTCCTGGCCGTTATCGTAGGCATTCTGCACCTGCTCTGGGCTTATGTTTTCCCGGGCATCGTTCCGACCTATGTCAAACCGGTTGCTGCCGCTGCGGCTGCGGTTTCCGGTGCGGCTTCCAAGATTGTGATCAATCCGGATGGCCTGATGTGGCTGGGCATCTTTGTCGGCATTGTCGCCGCCGTAACCATCCTCTCCCGGGTGATCGGCGCCAATCTCGCTGCTCCGGTCGAAGGGCGCGACGAAGTCCATTTCCACTAAGCAAGGCGCCGCCAATACGGCTCCTTGAATGATCCCTCTTGACGCAGCCCGTGACGCTCACCAGAGCTTTCATGCTGGGGATTTCCCCACATGGCGGGCTGCGTTTCTTTTGTTAGGGTTCGCCTGTTGCAGGCAATTCGTGGAAATTCGTGCCTGGCCCATTCAACCCCTGAAGGAAATACTGTGTACAAAAAAATTCTGGTCGCCATTGATGACAGCGATACCTCCCGTGCCGCCCTGCAAGAAGCCATCAGCCTGGCCAAGGCACAAGGCGCCAGGCTGTGTATCGCCCATGTCGCTGATGAAACCCTGCTCAACATGCACCATCGCACTCTGAACACGACGCTAAATCTGGATCACGCCCGCCAGGCCATCCGCCAGGCTGGTGAAGTGCTGCTCGAGGCCGCCAAGGTGGAAGCCGCTGACCTGACTGTCGAAACCCTGCTCAAGGAGGCCGACAACCGCCGGGTGTCCGAGGTTTTGATCGAAGCAACCCAGGAAGCCGGCGCCGATCTCCTGGTCGTTGGCACCCATGGCCGTCGCGGCTTGCAGCGCCTGATACTGGGCTCGGTGGCCGAACAGCTGGTCCGCCTCTCCCCTGTTTCCATACTCCTGGTGAGAAAGCACTGATGACTCCCGAAGCGCTCAACGACGACCGCAAAGACGAACCACTCAAGCAGGATATCCGCCTGCTCGGACGCATCCTTGGCGACACCCTCCGCGAACAGGAAGGGGAAGCCGTTTTTGCCATCGTCGAGCGCGTACGCCAGACTGCCGTGCGCTTTGCCCGCGACGGCGATGCAGCGGCCCGCAGCGAGCTGGCCAGTATTCTTGACGACCTTCCCGGCGACAAGGTGCCAGTCGTCGTGCGCGCTTTCAGTTATTTTCTGCAACTGGCCAATATCGCCGAAGACCAGCACCATATCCGCCGCCGCCGCGCCCACGACCTGGCCGGTTCGCCGCCCCGCGAGGGCAGCCTGCCCTATGCCCTGGATCGACTGGATGAAGCCGGCGTTGATCCGGCCAGGCTGGCTGATTTTTTCGAGCATGCCATGATTTCGCCGGTGCTCACCGCCCACCCCACCGAGGTGCAGCGCCAGAGCATGCTGCAAAACCAGCGGGAAATCGAGCGCCTGCTCGACACCCGCGACCGTCAGCAACTGACCCCCGAGGAGCAGGCCGACAACGATACCGCCCTCGCCAGCTCGGTCCTCAGCCTGTGGCAGACGCGCATGTTGCGCCCGGTCCGCCTCAAGGTCATCGACGAGGTCAAAAGCGGCATCAATCATTTCACCAATACCTTCTCGACCGAGCTGCCCCGCCTGTACATCCAGGCCACGCAACTGCTGCAAGCCCGCTACCCGCAGCGGCGCTGGGCGCTGCCGCCCGCGTCGGCAGCTGGATCGGCGGCGACCGCGACGGCAATCCCTTCGTCACGGCCGACATCCTGCGCGAAGCCCTGCGCCTGCAATCTGCCGCCACGCTCAACTTCTATCTGGACGAGATCCACACCCTGGGCGGCGAACTGCCCATGTCCGACCTGCTGGTCAAGGTCACTCCCGAACTACTTGCCCTCGCCGCCACCTCCCCCGACCAGTCGCCGCAGCGGGTCGATGAACCCTACCGCAAGGCGCTGACCGGCATCTACGCCCGGCTGGCGGCGACGGCCCAGCATCTCGACCACTTCGAGCCGCACCGTCACGCCGTTGCCGAGGCCCAGCCTTATGCCTCGGCTGAGGCCTTGCGCAACGATCTCAAGGTGCTGGCCCAGTCCCTCAAAGCCAATGGCAGCGCACTCCTTGCCGGTGGCCGCCTGCGCCGCCTGCTGCGCGCCGTGCAGGTCTTCGGCTTCCACCTGGCACCGATCGCCCTGCGTCAGAATTCGGACGTACACGCCCGCAGCGTTGCCGAACTGCTTGCCGCCGCCGGTCGTCATGCCGATTACGAGAGCCTTGACGAAGCCGCCCGCATCGCCCTGCTCGAAGACGAACTGACCACCACTCGCCCGCTCTACTCTCCCTACCTCGATTACTCCGAGGAAACCCGGGGGGAACTGGCCATCTTCTTCGCTGCCCGTGATTTGCGCCGGGGTTACGGCGACGCCGCCCTGCCCAATTGCATCATTTCCAAAACCGACGGCGTTTCCGACCTGCTCGAAGTCGCCCTGCTGCTCAAGGAATCCGGTCTATTGCGACCCGGCCCGGCAGCGCAACTGGACATGAACATCATCCCGCTTTTCGAGACCATCGACGACCTGCGCCTGGCGGCTGCCACCATGGATGGCATTTTCAAGCTGCCGATCTATCGCAGCCTGGTGTCTCGGCGCGGTAACGAGCAGGAAGTCATGCTTGGCTATTCCGACAGCAAC
>CAZHVZ010000114.1:0-1428 GCA_964536245.1 uncultured Rhodocyclaceae bacterium | reverse complement strand
GAACAAGGAGAAGTCATATCCACCAAGTACGGCAACCCGGATACGGGCCGCCGCAACCTGGAAGTATTGCTTGCCGCTACGCTGGAAGCCAGCCTCACCGACCATGAAAGCCGGGTCGAACCCGCCGAGCCCTTCCACCCGGTGATGGATCGCCTCTCGGCTCTGGCCTTTGCTGCCTATCGCGGACTGGTCTATGAAACGGCTGGTTTCAATACCTATTTCCGGCAATCCACCGTGGTTTCGGAAATTGCCAGCCTCAACATCGGCAGCCGCCCGGCTTCCCGCAAGGCGTCCGACCGCATCGAAGATCTGCGGGCCATTCCCTGGGTCTTTTCCTGGGCACAATGCCGACTCATGCTGCCCGGCTGGTACGGATTCGGCTCGGCAGTGGACACCTGGCTCCAGGAAAACCCGGACGGCCTCGCCACCCTGCGGCGCATGTATGCCAACTGGCCCTTCTTCCGCACC
The DNA here is from genome assembly GCA_964536245.1 of uncultured Rhodocyclaceae bacterium. Taxonomy (GTDB): domain Bacteria; phylum Pseudomonadota; class Gammaproteobacteria; order Burkholderiales; family Rhodocyclaceae; genus CAZHVZ01. The sequence continues at coordinate 960 of CAZHVZ010000114.1, read as the reverse complement.
CTGCTGTCGAACATGGACATGGTGCTGGCCAAGACCGACCTCGCCATCGCCTCCCGTTATTCCGAACTGGTCGCCGATGCCACACTGCGCAACCACGTTTTTGGCCGTATCAAGAGCGAATGGGAGCTGACCCGCAAGCACCTGCTGGCCATCGAGCAACAGGACGATTTCCTGGCCGACAGCCCGCTTCTCAAGCGCTCCATCGCTCAGCGCTTCCCCTATATGGATCCGCTTAACCACCTGCAAGTGGAATTGCTGCACCGGCATCGGGCCGGTGATACCAACGAGCGGGTGGCGCGGGGCATTCACCTGACCATCAACGGAATCGCGGCCGGATTGAGAAATAGCGGGTAAACCGTTGGGGAAGATGCCTTGTCGGCAAACGGACTGCCATCCAAACCAACCGGTGCAATCACCGCCGGTCAGGGTGGCCAGGCAGCCCGTTTTGCCGAAGGTTTACAAAATCCGGGTGCGCTTTTCCGACTCCCATCGGCAAGTGACTCCCTTATCGTTGCCCGCCTTGAGCGTGGGAAGCAAACAGCCGGGCGCGGCTTTTCAAAACGCTGGAAAAGACTGGCGCAGCCTGATCCTCAGCTGGTTTCATCAATCCACGCCTGCTGGATCGCTTCCAGGATTTTTTCGCCGCAATGTTTGGGATCATCGTCAAATCCTGGCAGGCCCATGACCCAGTCCCGCAGGTCGACGAAATTAATCTTGAGGGGATCCTTGTCCGGAAAGCTGTCCGCCAGTTCGATGGCGATGTCGTTGATGTCGGTCCATTTCATTTCTTGTGGCCCTCCTTCGCCATGTTGATACTGTATTTGGGGATTTCCACCACCAGCGGGGTATCCGCCACCAGCGCCTGACAGGCCAGGCGGGAATTGGGTTCCAGTCCCCAGGCCTTGTCCAGCAGGTCTTCTTCCATGTCTTCAGCCGGCTCCAGGGAATTGAAGCCCTCGC
>CAZHVZ010000113.1:9071-9990 GCA_964536245.1 uncultured Rhodocyclaceae bacterium | reverse complement strand
CCGACGACTACCGCGCTCATCTCTTCGGGCTCAGTTGATTCGTGCGATTGCCCTGTCTCGCGATGCTTAGTCCAAGCACAGCAAGGGGCGCGGCGTTATAATGCGACCTTTACCTACAACAAGCAGGAATCGCTATGGCCCTCAACGACGTCCCCTCCGGCAAATCTCTCCCGAATGATTTCAATGTCATCATCGAAATCCCGATGCATGCGGATCCCGTCAAATACGAAGTCGACAAGGAAAGCGGCGCCATTTTTGTCGATCGTTTCATGGGTACGGCCATGCACTATCCCTGCAACTACGGCTATATCCCCCACACCATCGCTGGCGACGGCGATCCGGTGGATGTCCTGGTGGTCTCCCAGTTTGCCCTGCCGCCGGGTGTGGTGGTGCGGTGCCGTCCGATTGGCATGTTGGCCATGACCGACGAGGCTGGTGCCGATGCCAAGCTGCTGGCCGTGCCGGTGGACAAGCTGACTCCCATGTATCGCAGCGTTGAAAGCCCCCGCGATCTGCCGCAAATCATGCTTGACCAGATTTCCCACTTTTTTGCCCACTATAAGGATCTGGAGCCGGGCAAATTCGTGAAGATTGATGGCTGGTTCGGTCAGGAAGAAGCCAAGAAGGAAATCATGGAAGGCGTCGATCGTTACAACGATGCCAAGGACAAGCCGAACTACTGATTCACGGCTCCTTCCCGAGTTTGGAAACTTCCCCCGTGCTGCGCGTCGCGGTTGCCCAGTTCAACGCCACCGTTGGCGATCTGGCAGGCAACGTGGCGCGCATCATCGATCTGGCAGGGCGCGCCCGTGCCGCCGGCGCACAGTTGCTGCTGACGCCGGAACTGGCGTTGTGCGGCTATCCGCCGGAAGACCTGTTGTTGCGCCCGGATTTCTATCGGGCGTGCGACGCGGCGCTC
>CAZHVZ010000113.1:2656-9005 GCA_964536245.1 uncultured Rhodocyclaceae bacterium | reverse complement strand
AGGGGCGGCGCTACAACGCTGCGACGGTGATCGACCATGGCCGTCGGCTGGCCACGTATCGCAAGCAGCGTTTGCCGAATTACGAAGTTTTTGACGAAAAGCGTTATTTTGAGGCCGGTGATACGCCCTGCGTCGTGACCGTGGCCGGGGTCCGTTGTGGCCTCAATATCTGTGCCGATATCTGGGAAGCCGGCGCTGCCGAAATGGCGCGCTCAGCCGGGGCGGAACTGCTGCTGGTGCTCAATGCCTCGCCTTTCCACATGGACAAGGAGTTGGCCCGGGCCGAGGTGCTTGGCGAACGGGTCGCGGCGACGGGAATTCCGGCCATTTACGCCAACCTGGTGGGGGGGCAGGATGAGCTGGTTTTCGACGGCGCCTCTTTTGCCCTGGATGCCCAGGGCGTTTGCCGGATGCGTTTGCCCCAGTTCGAGGAATCCCTGGGTCTGGTGGATTTCCGTCATGGCGCTTTGTCTTCCGAACAACTTGCTTCGCCTCTGGGCGAGGAGGAGCAGGCCTACCGGGCGCTGGTGTCGGGGGTGCGCGACTATATCGGCAAGAGCGGTTTTCCCGGCGCCGTCATCGGCCTTTCCGGCGGTATCGACTCGGCCCTGACCCTGTGCGGGGCGGTGGACGCCCGGGGGGCGGACAAGGGGCGGGCGGTGATGATGCCCTCGCCCTATACCGCGCAAATGAGCCTGGATGACTCGCGCGCCATGATTGCCGCCCTCGGCGTGCGTTACGACGAAATTCCCATCGAGCCGGCCATGCGGACTTACGAGGCCATGCTGGCACCTTTGCTGGCCGGAACGGCTGCCGACACGACCGAGGAAAACATCCAGGCCCGGGTGCGTGGCAACCTGCTCATGGCCCTCTCCAACAAGACCGGCTTCCTGGTGCTGACCACCGGCAACAAGTCGGAAATGGCGGTAGGCTATTGCACCCTTTACGGTGACATGGCCGGCGGTTTTGCCGTGATCAAGGACGTCTACAAAACGCTGGTCTATCGCTTGTCGCGTTACCGGAACACCATCAGCCCGGTGATTCCGGAAAACATCATCGTTCGTCCGCCCTCGGCTGAATTAAGGCCGGACCAGACCGACCAGGATTCCCTGCCGCCCTACGAAATCCTCGACGCCATTGTCAAAGCCTACATGGAAGAGGACCGCAGTCCGCGCCAGATCATCGCAGCCGGGCTGCCCGAAGCGGATGTGCGGCGGGTGGTGCGCTTGTTGCGTCTGGCCGAATACAAGCGTCGCCAGGCGCCGGTAGGAATTCGCATTACACCCCGTGGTTTTGGCAAGGATTGGCGGTATCCTATTACCAACCGTTATCGGGACGAATTTTAGAGATTTGAGAGAAGGGAAAACAACGCATGAAAAAGATTGAAGCCATTATCAAGCCGTTCAAGCTCGACGAAGTTCGCGAAGGCTTGTCCGAAATGGGGATTACCGGTCTGACCGTGACCGAAGTGAAGGGGTTTGGCCGTCAGAAAGGTCACACCGAGTTGTACCGTGGGGCTGAGTATGTGGTGGATTTTCTGCCCAAGATCAAGCTCGAAATTGTCGTCAAGACCGAGCAGGTGGAACCCGCTATCGAAGCCATCATCAAGGCGGCCCGTACCGGCAAGATCGGCGACGGCAAGATTTTTGTCAGCGCTGTCGAGCAGGTGGTGCGTATTCGTACCGGTGAAACCGACGAAGCCGCTATTTGATTTTGCCTGACAGAATGCAACGGGCGGCTGAGGCCGCCCGTTTGCTTTTTCAGTACGGGATTTTCTGGTTTGTCAGCCGGCCAGCTTCGACTCGACGAGCGCCTGTATTCCATTCAGGGAGTCGACCAGGCTGACGTCAAATTCAAAATCGGAGAAATCCAGGCTGAAAGCTTCTTCCAGATACATGATCAGATTCATCATGGTGAACGAATCCAGGCGACCGCTCAGAAACAGGGATTCGTCGTCGGAAAACGCCTTGTGATCACCATGGTTCTCCAGGGCTTCCTTAAGAAATTCACGCAGTTTTTGTTGTGCATTGCCATCCATCAAGAGACTCCAAACAGGCTTGCCAGGAAAGTCAAACGCTCGCCCAGGGTGTGGTTGCGGGATCCGTCACTGAACACGTGCAGGCAGACAACGAAGGACCAGACAAAAAAGAAGGAATAGATCCGCCCGGCCAGGGTTGGTGAGGGGCGGATGCCGAGATTGGCGCGGACTTGCGAGAGGCCGACGCCGGTGGCTAATATCAGGCAGTAAAAGGCATAGCTGGCAAAGCTTTCAAGGGCAGCGGCCGGGCCGTGAAGGGCGAGCTGGTCAATATCCCGGACGAAATGCCAGATCGCATTGCCGACCCCGGCAGCCATGAAGGTGGCGAAAAACATTCTCAAGCGCGGGTGCTTGCGGAACATTTTGAAAAAGGTCGGGATGAAAAACAAATCAACCAGCAATTCCTTGAAGTAGTAGTGGAAACGGTTGAAGTATTCCATCAGTGTCCGCGATTCCAGAGGGCGCCAGGAGCCCCGGGGCAAGCGATAGCCGGCCAGGCGGGCGACCCCGACAAAGAGATGCGCCCAGATGGCGATTTGCAGGGAAAATTTGGCCGTGGACAGAATCACGGCTGCCCAGCCAAGGAGCAACGGGTAGGGCTGGTTGGCCAGCAAGGCATCCAGCGCCTGGGCCACAGTCGGAACCCCCATGTGCTCGCCGAACAGCCAGCTCAGCCCGGTTTTGATGGCAAAGAGAATATTTGCCCAGAGCAGCAGTTTGATCCCCTTGATCTGGGTGATGGCCAATTCATGGGGGTTGGGCGCCAGATGCTTGCGCAGGAACGCTGCGCCCTTGCCAAAGGGCAGGTGTCCCGGACTCCAGAAAGGCCGCAGGACGGCCAATTGCATCGGCAATGAGGCGGGTGTGCGGGAACGTTGGTCGGCAATGGCGTAAGGCAGGAACCAGAGGTAAGGAGTCAGCATCAGGATGGCCGCCCACAGCATTCCCCGTGCCAATCCTTGCGTGAATTCCAGCGAGGCGAGGCCGCATAGCAGCGCTTCCAGGGTCAGCAGGGTGAGGAGCGGACGGCGGGCCAGAACGGATTGTGGATGGCGCGGCACCCAGCGCGAGGCCATGGCTGCTGCCACGGCCAGCAGAAGCAGGAATGCGGTGGCCAAGGAGCTCGGGGATAAATGGGCAAGTCCCTGCTGATGCAGGATCAGCCCGATGCTATCAATGGTTTCGTTGTCATCAAGCCAGAGGGTGAGAAAGGCCGTGCTCCAGGTCGCCGTAACGAGAATCAGGTCGCGGGACTCGACCCGGGCAGCCGCTGCCATGGCTGCGCATACGGCCAGCACGGCTGGCCAGCTGCCAAAATATGGAAGCGTTGCGAGAATGGCGAGCAGGCACAGGATCAGTTGCCCGTTCAAGGTTTGGACAAAGGCGACGAAGCCTGCTCGCTGCTCGATGCCGGCAAACCACGGAAGGCCGGAATCCGGGGCTTTGTCGCCAGGAGATCGTAGCCCAGGGGCTGTTGCGGTGATGGTGGAGGGGGTCATGCGGAAGCACTTTCAAGAAGCTGGCGAAGTGCGCGCCGGTCAACCTTGCCGCTGGCATTGAGGGGCATGTCGTTCAAGGCAATGACCCGGCTCGGGAGCATATAGGGGGGAATTCTGGTTTTGAGGGCGTCGATCAGCCGTTCCGCATCAATGGACGGGGCATTGACAAAAGAGACAATGCCCCGCGCCATGTCCCCAGCCATCGGCCAGGCAACGGAGCCGACCAGGTCAACACCGGAAATGGTGCGCAGATGGGAGTCGATTTCTTCCAGTTCAACGCGATAGCCGAGAACCTTGACCTGGTTGTCGATGCGGCCCAGGCAGTGATACCCGCCCTGGTCATCGCGCATGGCCAGATCGCCGGTCCGATACCAGCGTTTGCCCTCGAGGATCGGGAAACGCCGGGAGGTCAATTCCGGCGCGCCAAGGTAGCCCTCGGCGAGTTGCACACCGGCAATGACCAGTTCACCCTGCTCGCCATCGGCCAGGAATTGTCCGTTCCCGTCAATGATTCCAGCTTCGCTTCCGGGAAGCGGTGTGCCGATGGCGATGATGTCGCGCCCCGGTGTCAGGGGAAGAGGGGTGTCGATGCTTTGCCCGAGGCAAAAAACCGTTGCTTCGGTCGGGCCGTAAAGATTGATCACCTGACTGTTGGGAGCGGCGCTTTGCCAGGCAGTGACGGTGCTGGCCGGCAGTTGTTCGCCACCAAAAACGGTAAGCCGCAAAGTGGCGAGGCTGCCGGGGGTGAGTGCCTTGATCTGGCGAAGCATCCCGGCCAGCGAGGGAACTGAATTCCACACCGTCAGTTCTGCCTGGCGAACATATTTGACGGCGTTCATGACCAGCGTCGCCGGCAGGATATGCAAGGCGGCTCCGGCATGCCAAGTCGAAAAAATATTGTGCACGGAGAAATCGAAGCTCAGTTCGCAGGTGTCCAGAGAGCGGTCGCCGGCTTGCAGGGAAAGCCGTTCGCTGATCAGGCCTATGTAATGGCGGGCGGCTCCAGCCGAGATCATGACGCCTTTGGGAACGCCGGTGGTTCCCGAGGTGAAAATGATATAGGCCGTATCAGAAGCCTGCATGGGAGCAGGCTGGTCCGGGGTTTCAGCCGGCAAGTCTTCCAGGTGGATGAGCTCGGTGTCATCCCCGTCGAAAGAAAGGGGGCGCTGACCGGCGTGAATCAACAAGGGCGGAAGTTGCTGGCGAAGGTGTTCACCCAGCAGGCGGGCTCCTTCGTCATCCGTCACCATGGCCGAGAGGTCGCATTGGGCAAGTACGGCGAGAATCCGGTCGACCGGTTGTTTCAGTCCGATCGGAACATAGGTTGCGCCGGCCCAGCAGGCGCCCAGCATGGCGACGCAGGCGTCAATGCTGCGCGAGGCGAGGATGCCAACCCGGGGCGGTCGCCCGTGGCTGCGATTCCAGTGGGCGCCACGGAGCAGGCGGCGGGCGACACGGGCTGAACGCTCGGCCAATTCGCCGTAGGTCAGGGAACGTCCCTGACAAACCACGGCCTGTGCTTCTGGATTTATCTGCGCGTGATGATATATGGCGCAGGCCATATTGTGGTTTTGAGGCATTCTCAGGTTGTTTCTCTGTGGTGAAAACGGCCTGTTGTTCAGGCCTGTTCTGTGTATTTCAGGGGCGGACCCAGAAAATACAATAACTAATCAATGGGATAGGATTTTACCTGTAAGCGGCATATTTTGACAGGGGCACCCCCTCCGGTTGCCGGGAGGAATCAGGGCGCCGCCTTGACGGCACTACGTAACAGTACCCAAAGTGCGCCTTCGCCGCCGTCTCCGGGAGGTGCCTGGCAATAGGCCAGCACCTCTTTTTTCTGCATCAGCCAACCTCGCACCAGGCGGCGCAGAACCGCCTGCCGGCCAGGGGAGCCAAAGCCCTTGCCGTGCACGATGCGGACGCAGCGGCTTCCTTCCTTGAGGCATTCGGCAAGAAATCCGGCCAGTAGCAGGCGGGCTTCGTCGCGGTTGTAGCCGTGCAGGTCGATATGGTCCTGAATGACCCAGCGGCCGCGCCGCAAGTCCCTGAGTACATGATTGGCAATGCCGGGGTGCAGGTAATTGGGTTCATCACCGCCTTCCAGCCGGTCTTGCAGGTCGATGGTGCCGTGCAAGGTTTCATGCAGGGCAGCGCGCTCATCGGCGCGCCGCTGTACCGGGTTGGGCGGCGGCTTGTTGCCGCCGAGCTGGACACGATTGGCCGGCGGCAGTGGTCTGGCGTCGGCCACTGCCGCCCGGAAGGCCTCAATATCGTCCGGGTCGATCAAGCGGGCCTTCAGGCCGGACCGAGCGCATCCAGATAGCGCTCGGCATCAAGGGCGGCCATGCAGCCGGTTCCGGCCGAGGTGCAGGCCTGGCGATAGACATGGTCCTGTACGTCGCCGGCAGCGAAGACACCGGTAATGCTGGTTTGCGTGGCATTGCCCTTGCGGCCCATTTCAGTGACCAGATAGCCGCCCTCCATGTCCAGCTGGCCGGCAAAGATATCGGTATTGGGTTTGTGGCCGATGGCGATGAAAACGCCATGAACGCTGACTTCCTGCGTGTTGCCGGTTTGCAGATTCTTGATGCGCAGACCGGTCACCCCGGAGTCGTCCCCCAGTACTTCATCCAGCGCACTATTCCAGAGGATGGTGACCTTGCCGGCCTTTTCCTTTTCAAACAGCTTGTCCTGCATGATTTTTTCCGCCTTGAACTTGTCGCGGCGGTGAATGAGTGTGACATGGCTGGCGATATTGGCCAGGTAGAGCGCTTCTTCGACAGCGGTATTGCCGCCGCCGACTACGGCA
>CAZHVZ010000113.1:358-2646 GCA_964536245.1 uncultured Rhodocyclaceae bacterium | reverse complement strand
CGCCTTTACCCATGAATTTTTCTTCCGAAGGCAGGCCAAGATACTGGGCCGAAGCGCCGGTGGCGATGATCAGGGCATCGCAGGTGTAGGTGCCGGCGTCACCGATCAGGGTGAAGGGTTTCTCGGCTAGTTTGGTGCTATGGATGTGATCGAAAACGATTTCAGTCTCGAAGCGGCGGGCATGGGCTTCAAAGCGCGCCATCAGGTCGGGGCCTTGCACGCCTTCGGCGTCTGCCGGCCAATTGTCCACTTCGGTGGTGGTCATCAATTGTCCCCCTTGCGCCATGCCGGTAATGAGCAGGGGCTTGAGATTGGCTCGGGCGGCATAAACGGCGGCAGTGTAGCCGGCGGGGCCGGAACCGAGAATAATCAGACGTTCGTGGCGGACAGTGCTGGACATGGCTTCCCTCTGTGGTGGCGATTGGTGAAATTATAGCTTCCTCGACCCCCGTCTTCTCTACGTCGGACGCCAATTACCCTGTTGCTTTTGCTAAAACGCATTATAATCATCCGGTAACCGTATGAACAAAAAGTGATTTATGGCGAGCAATCATCCCGGTCTAAGCCTTGTTGTGTTGCGCAATGTGCCGTTGTTTTCCGGTCTGGACCAGCACGAGCTGGAGGGGCTGGGGAGGGTTGCAACACGGCGTCGTGCGACACGGGGCGAATTTGTCGTTCATGCCGGTGAAGATACGGATTCCCTGTACATCCTGCTTTCCGGTCGGGCCAAGGTGACCAATTGCGACGAAGAGGGGCGCGAGATCATTCTCGCCATGCTCGGACCAGGGGAGTTTTTCGGGGAAATGGGCCTGCTTGACGGCAGTCCCCGTTCTGCCAGCGTCGTAGCCCAGGAAATTTGCGAGTTGATGGTGTTGAGCAAGGATGCCTTCCAGGAATGTCTGCGCCAGAATTTCAAGGTCTGCATCCGCCTGATGCAGATTCTCGTCCAGCGTTTGCGGGAAGCGGATCGCAAGATAGAAAGCCTGGCTTTGCTGGGTGTTTATGGTCGGGTTGCCCGCTTGTTGCTGGAAATGTCCGAGCAGCAGGGTGGGCGGCGCGTGGTTGCCCGGAAAGTCTCCAAGCAGGACATGGCGCGCATGATCGGAGCGTCACGGGAAATGGTCAGCAAGGTCATGAAAGACCTGGAAGCCAGCGGGTACATCCGCTTTGATGGAGATGTGCTGCTCATCGAAGGAGAGTGCTGAGATGGTGGCGCGACCCATGAATCAGCCGGCCAGCCCCTTGCCGGAAAAAATTGGTGGCCTGTTGCAGGAATCCCGCTGGCTGGGGCTTGGTCTGGTCGCCGCTTTTCTGTCCCTGGCCCTGTGGGGGTTTCACAAAAGCGATCCGGGTTGGTCCCATGCCGTGGCTGGCGGATCATTGCATAATCCGGCCGGCAAGGCCGGTGCCTGGCTGGCGGATCTCCTGCTTTATCTTTTCGGCTTGTCCGCCTGGTGGTGGGTGGTGCTCTTGCTCATGTTCGTATGGTGGGGCTATCGCCGGCTCAATGGTTCGGACGATGGTCGGCCTGACCAGCGGCCCTTGTTGATTGCCTTGGGCGGTTTTGTCATTTTGTTGATTTCCAGTTCAGCCCTGGAAGCCTTGCGCTTTTACACCCTCAAGGCCCAGTTGCCTCTGGAGCCGGGGGGCATGTTCGGTCTGGAAACCAGCCGAATGCTCGCCCAGCAAATCGGTTATACCGGAGCAACACTGGTTTTGCTGGCTTTGCTGGCAACCAGCTGGAGCCTGTTTTCCGGCATGTCCTGGTTGTGGGCTTGCGAGCAGCTTGGCGGGCTGCTGGAGACCGTTTTCGGATTCTTTCATGGTGCTGCGGATCGTTGGAGGGACCGGCAGATCGGGCGCGAGGTGGCGCAACAGCGGGAAGAGGATCTGGAAGAGGAAAAACGCCGGTTTGAACTGCACGAACCGATTGTTATCGAAACCACCGTGCCGGAAGTGGTGGTGTCTCCCAAGGCGGAAAAGCGTATTGAACGGGAAAAACAGGTCGCTCTTTTCCCCGAAGCCATTCTCGGTGGACAGTTGCCCCCCTTGCATTTGCTCGATCCGGCGCCGCCGGCTACGGAAACGGTCAGTGCCGAGACGCTGGAATATACCTCCCGGCTGATCGAGCGCAAGCTGGCCGACTTCGGCGTTCAGGTCAAGGTGCTGGCGGCCTTGCCGGGGCCGGTGATTACCCGTTACGAAATCGAACCGGCAGTGGGGGTCAAGGGGTCGCAGATCGTCAATCTGGCTCGTGATCTGGCCCGTGCTTTGGCGCTGGTTTCCAT
>CAZHVZ010000113.1:0-344 GCA_964536245.1 uncultured Rhodocyclaceae bacterium | reverse complement strand
AATCGTGCATGGCGCTGGAACTGCCCAACCCCAAGCGGCAGACGGTCAAACTCTCGGAGATTATTTCCAGCAAGCCCTACAACGACATGACCAGCCCTCTCACGGTTTGTCTGGGCAAGGATATCGGCGGCTTGCCGGTGGTCGCCGACCTGGCCAAGACGCCACACTTGCTGGTGGCGGGGACGACCGGTTCGGGCAAATCGGTGGGGGTCAATGCCATGATCCTCTCCATGCTCTACAAGGCCGAGCCGGACCAGGTACGCCTCATCATGGTGGACCCCAAGATGCTGGAGTTGTCCATTTACGAAGGGATTCCCCATTTACTGGCGCCGGTGGTCACGGAC
>CAZHVZ010000112.1:3110-10042 GCA_964536245.1 uncultured Rhodocyclaceae bacterium | reverse complement strand
GCGATGCCCTGCTTGAGGCGCATCAGTTCGGCCAGCATCTGGGCGCGGGGAACGACCGGAATGTGGCGCTCCCGGGCAGCAATCACTTCCGGGTTGTCGGCCTTGACTGCCGTGGACGTCACCACCGCATCGGCTCCCCCGGCATTCCCGGCGGCGTGGCCGAGCATGACCTTGACTCCCTGGGCTTCGAGGCGGCGGGTCGTGCTGCTGGCCGCCAGATCGGAGCCGGAAACGGTATAACCGAGATTGGCAAGCACTTCGGCAATGCCGCTCATGCCGGAACCGCCGACCCCGACAAAATGGATGTGTTTGACCTTGTGTTTCACTTTGCGCACTCCGAGCAGATATCCGCCACCGCCGAGGTAGCATCGGGTTTGGCCAGACTGCGGGCCTTTTCGGCCATTTCCAGCAACTGGCTGCGGCTGTAATTGCGAATGAGAGCAATGGCCTCGGGCGTCAATTCGTCCTGGGGCATGAGGAATGCGCCGCCGACATTGAGCAGGAATCTGGCATTCACGGTCTGGTGGTCATCCACGGCATGGGGATAGGGCACCAGAATGCTGGCCACTCCGACCGCCGCCAACTCGGCAATGGTCAGGGCGCCGGCGCGGCAAATGACCAGATCGGCCCATTCGTAGGCGCCCGCCATGTCTTCGATAAACGGCACGCAGTGGGCCTGGACCCCGGCCGCAGCGTAATTGGCCTTGAGTGCTTCGAGATGCTTTTCGCCGGCCTGGTGAACGATATGCGGCAACTCGTTTTCGCCGAGTTGGGCCATGCCACGAGGAACTACTTCGTTCAGGGCCTGGGCACCCAGACTGCCGCCAATGACCAGCAGGCGCAAGGGTCCGGTTCGCTCGGCAAAACGCTCGGCGGGCGGGGCTATGGCGGCAATTTCCGCACGCACCGGATTGCCCGTCCATTCGCCCTTGGCCAAGGCCTCCGGAAAACCGGTCAGGACGCGGTCCGCCACCTTGGACAGAACCCGGTTGGCCAGCCCGGCTACGGAATTCTGTTCGTGCAGAACGAGTGGAATCCCCCCGGCGGCAGCCATCATGCCGCCCGGAAAAGTGATGTAGCCGCCCATGCCGAGCACCACATCGGGCCGCAGATCGGCCAGCACCCGGCGGGCCTGCCAGAAGCCGCGCAGCAGATTGAAGGGAAGCAGAATCTTGCGCAGGACGCCCTTGCCGCGCAGGGCGCCAAAACGCACCTGACGCAGGGGAATTTGGTGTTGCGGCACCAAGCGGGATTCCATACCGTCCGGATGCCCCAGCCAGTACACCTGCCACCCGGCTGCGCGCATTTTTTCGGCAACCGCCAGGGCCGGAAAGATATGCCCGCCAGTGCCGCCAGCCATGACCAGAAGGGTCTTGCTCATAGCTTGCCTCCGCGCATGAGTTGCCTGTTCTCCCAATCCACCCGGAGAAGAATCGCCAGCGCCGCGCAATTGGCCAAAATCCCCGAGCCGCCGAAGCTCATCAGCGGCAGGGTCAGGCCCTTGGTGGGCAACAGCCCCATGTTGACGCCCATGTTGATAAAGGATTGCACGCCGATCCAGATGCCGATGCCCATGGCCACCAGGGCCGGGTAAAGGCGGTCGAGCTGGACGCAGCGACGGCCGATGGCAAAGGCCCGCTGGACGAGCAGGGCAAACAGGGCAATCACCGCCACGACGCCGACGAAGCCCAGTTCTTCGGCGATCACTGCGAGCAGGAAGTCGGTATGCGCTTCCGGCAAGTAAAAGAGCTTTTCCACGCTGGCGCCCAGCCCGACCCCGAACAGCTCCCCGCGTCCGAAAGCAATCAGGGAATGGGAAAGCTGGTAGCCGCGACCAAAAGCATCGGCCCAGGGATCCATGAAACCGAAGACCCGATCCCGGCGGTAGGGAGAAACAATGATCAGGACGGTAAAAGCCAGGAGCAGCCCGATGATCAGCATGGCAAAGAGGCGGGCGCGCAGTCCGCCGAGGAAGAGTATGCCCATGGCGATGGAGATGATGACCACGAAGGCGCCGAAATCCGGCTCCTTGAGGAGCAACATGCCGACCACCACCATGGCGCCGAACATGGGCAGGAAAGCCTGCTTGAGATCATGCATGACATTGATTTTGCGCACCGTGTAATCGGCGGCGTACAGAACGGCAAAAAGCTTCATCAGCTCGGACGGCTGAAGATTGGCGAAGCCCAGGGAAAGCCAGCGCCGGGCGCCGTTCACATCGCGCCCGATACCCGGAATGATGACAATGGCGAGGAGAACTAAACCGATCATTAACAGGATGGGCTAATATCTCTGCCACATCGAAAGGGGAATCTGGAAAACAAACGCTGCCGCCACCATGCCGATACAAAGAAAGACGCCGTGCCGGACAAGAAAATAGGCCGGTTGGTGACCGGTGAATTTGCCGGCTTCGGCGGTGGCAATCGAGGCGGAATAGACCATGACCATGCCGGTAAACAACAGGAGCAGGACGCTCCACAACAGGGCATAGTCAATTTCGGCCACTTCGCGGCGGGGAGTATCGAGGGCGCTGAGCATCATGGCTGCACCCCCTGTACGGCGGCGATGAAGGCTTCGGCACGATGGGCATAGTTGCGGTACATGTCGAGGCTGGCACAGGCCGGCGAGAGGAGTACGCAATCACCATCGCAGGCCCGGTCCGTCAGCCAGTTCACGGCAGCCGCCATGTCCTCGCACTGCTGCATGGGCAGCCCGCAACCGGCAATGGCGGCGGCAATCACCTCCGCATCACGGCCGATCAGGGCCACCGCCCGCCCGTGCTCGACGAGAGCTGCCTTGAGCGGGCTGAAGTCCTGCCCCTTGCCGTCGCCGCCGAGGACGATGGCCACCTTGCGGCCCAGGCCTTGGATGGCGGCCAGGGTGGCGCCGACATTGGTGCCTTTCGAGTCATCGACATAGACAATGCCGTTTTTCTCGGCCACCTGCTCGACGCGATGAGGCAGGCCGGAAAAATTCCGCAGCGGAGCCAACAGGGCATGCGGGGAAACCCCGGCGGCCTCGGCCAGGGCCAGAGCGGCCATGGCATTGGCGGCATTGTGCAGGCCGGACAATTTCAGCTCGGCAAGGGTCAGCAGACGCTCCTCGCCGCGCAGGATGGCGCCGTCCCGCAGGCCGTAATCGGTCGCACGGGGCGGCTTGCCGAGGCCGAAAGTGACGATCTTGCGACCGCAGCGACCGTTGGCCATGGAATAGTCGTCGTCCCGGTTGAGGACCATGACTGCCTGTCCCTGAAAGACCCGCGCCTTGGCGGCGGCGTACCGGGCCAGGCTGCCATCGTAACGATCGAGATGATCTTCGGAAACATTGAGTACGGTCGCCGCCAGAGCATTGAGATGATGCGTCGTTTCAAGCTGGAAGCTGGACAACTCCAGCACCCAGACTTGCGGAAAGGCTCCGGCATCGCAGGCCGCCATCAGGGCGTCCAGTGCGGAAGGGGAAATATTGCCGCAGGCCACGGCGGGAACGCCGGCTCCGTTGAGCAGATGCGCCGTCAGGGCCGTCGTTGTGGTCTTGCCGTTGCTGCCGGTGATGGCGAGGACTTTCGAGGCCGGCGCCAGTTGCCGAACACCTTCGGCAAACAGCTCGATCTCCGAAATCACCGGCACCGACACTGCGGCGATTTCCGGCGTGGCCTTGGCCACTCCCGGTGACAGGGCAAGCAGCTCGGCATCGGCAAAAGTGGCAGTGGCAAAGGGTCCCGCCACCAGTTCGGCCCCCGGCGCGACGCGCTGCAAAGCTTCCTCGTTTGGCGGGGCAGGCCGCGAATCGGCAACGCGCACGCGGGCACCCTGGCGATGCAGCCATTTGGCCATCGCCAGCCCGGACTCGCCGAGCCCGATCACGAGTACGCGTTTGCCGTAGAGTTCCATCAGCGCAATTTCAGGGAAGAGAGCCCGATCAACACCAACATGATGGTGATGATCCAGAAGCGGACGACAACCTGGGTTTCCTTCCAGCCGGTTTGTTCAAAGTGATGATGCAGAGGCGCCATGCGCAGAATGCGCCGACCCTCGCCGAATTTTTTCTTGGTGTATTTGAAGTAGCTCACCTGGAGCATCACCGACAGGGTCTCGACCACGAAGACACCGCCCATGATGAACAGCACAATTTCCTGGCGGACGATCACCGCCACGGTACCGAGGGCCGCTCCCAGAGCCAGGGCGCCGACATCGCCCATGAAGACTTCGGCCGGGTAGGCGTTGAACCACAGGAAGCCCAGCCCGGCCCCGGCAATCGCGCCGAGCAGGGTGCACAGTTCGCCGGCCCCCGGCAGATAGGGGATGAGCAGATACTTGGCATAGACGGCGTGACCGGTGACGTAGGCAAAAATGGCAAAGGCGGCGGCGATCATCACCGTCGGCATGATCGCCAGGCCGTCCAGGCCGTCCGTCAGATTGACCGCATTGCTGGTGCCGACGATGACGAAATAGGTCAGGGTGATGAAGCCGACCACCCCCAGCGGGTAAGCCACGGTTTTGAAGAAGGGGACGATCAGTTCGGTCTGCGCTCCGGATTTGACGGAAAAGGCGAGGAAAAGAGCCGCTCCCAGACCGAGTACCGACTGCCAGAAATATTTCCAGCGGGCGGAAAGACCTTTCGGGTCGCGATAAACCACTTTTTTCCAGTCGTCGTACCAGCCGACGATGCCGAAGCCCAGGGTCACCACCAGCACCGTCCACACGTACTTGTTGGTCAGGTCGGCCAAAAGCATCAGTTGTCCTCCTGGTGAACGATGGCATCGGCCACCCGTTCCATTTTCATGAAGCGCGATCCCTTGACCAGCACCGTGGTATCGGGCGCCAGTTCGGGCAAGAGCGCCGTCACCAGCTTTTCCGCATTGCAGAAATGGCGCCCCCCCTCTCCGAAATTGCGTACAGCCGTCCGGGCGGCATCGCCCAGGGTGAGCAGCCGGTCTATGCCCTGACTCTTGGCATAGCCGCCGACCTCGTCGTGATACTGGGCGCTGGCCTCGCCGATTTCGCCCATATCCCCGAGAACGAGAATCTTGCGGCCGATGGTGCTGGCCAGCACATCGATACCGGCACGCACCGAATCAGGATTGGCGTTATAGGTATCATCAAGGACGACCGCCCCCTTTTGCCCCGGCCGACGCTGCAAACGCCCCTTGACCCCGGCAAAACTCGACAGCCCCTGCACCACTGCCGTCATCGGCAGACCGGCGGCGAGACAGATGGCTGCGGCAGCCACCGCATTGCGGGCATTGTGACGGCCGGGAATGGCCAGTACGACTTCTGCGCCGCCTTGCGGCGCAGAAAGGATGATGCGCGTTTCCAGGCCATGCTGAATCACCGAGCCATGCACATCCGCCCGGTGGTCCACAGCATAGGAAAGCACGCTGCGATCACCGGCCATTTCGCGCCAGAGACCGGCATAGGGGTCATCGGCATTGACCACGGCGACACCGTCCGGGGACAGGCCGGCAAAGATGCTCCCTTTTTCCCGCGCCACTTCGGGCAGATCCCCCATGCCTTCCAGATGAGCCCGCTGGGCATTGGTCACCAGCGCTGCCGTCGGTGCGCCAATCCCGGCAAGATAGGCAATTTCGCCGGGATGGTTCATCCCCATCTCGATCACCGCCGCCCGGTGATGCTCGTTCAAACCGAGCAGGGTCAGGGGCAGGCCGATGTCGTTATTGAGATTGCCCCGCGTCGCCAGGACTGCATCGCCGAACCGGGCACGCAAAATGGCGGCAATCATTTCCTTGGTTGTGGTTTTGCCGTTGGAGCCGGTCACGGCCAGCACGGGAATGGCAAAGCGGCGCCGCCAGACGGCTGCGAGACGGCCAAGGGCGAGACGAGTGTGTTCCACCACCACCGCCGACGCCCCCTCTGGCAAGCGCCCGGCATCGGCCACGAGCAATGCTGCGGCGCCGTTGGCCAGAGCCTGCTCAAGAAAATCATGGGCGTCGAAATTTTCCCCCCGGAGCGCCACGAAAAGCTGCCCGCTGCTCGTATTGCGGCTATCGGTCGTGACCCCGAGGATGGTGCGATCCGGCCCCACCAGTTGGCCGCCGATCTGCTCGGCGATGTCAGCCAATTGCCACATCATGCTGCTACCCCGCCGCCGGCACGGCGGGCCAGGGCCGCCGCCGCCTGCTCAAGATCGGAAAAAGGAGTCCGCACACCTGCTGCCTCCTGATAGTTTTCGTGCCCCTTGCCAGCCAGCAGAATCACATCGGCGGCTTGCGCCCGGCCAATCACGGCAGCAATGGCGGCGGCCCGATCGGCGATCACTTCTGCACCAGGGGCGCCAAGGCGAATCGCCGCCAGAATCGCCAGGGGATCTTCGGAACGTGGGTTGTCATTGGTCAACACCACCTCGTCGGCCAGACGGCAAGCAATTTCTCCCATCAGGCTGCGTTTGCCGGGATCGCGGTCGCCGCCGCAACCGAATACCACGTACAGTTTGCCGAGGCGCTCGGCAGCCACTTCCCGCAGGGTGATCAAAGCGTTCTCCAGGGCATCCGGGGTGTGGGCATAGTCCACCACAACCAGAGGCTCGCCGGCACCGCCGAGGCGCTCCATGCGGCCGGCTGGCGGGGTCAGGCCGGACAGCCGGCTGGCGATATCCCTGGCCGACAAACCGGCATCGAAAAGGACGGCGGCCACGGCCAGCAGATTGGAAATGTTGTAACGACCGACCAGGGTGGTTTCCACCGCTACCCGGCCATTGGGCAGAAGAAGATTGAAACGCTGCCCGAGGGCGGTCACCTGTATGTTTTCAGCCCGGATCACACCGGGAATATCCTGCCGCTGGTCGCTCAGGGTATAGCCGAGAATCTTCATGGCTTCAGCCTGGCGGGCCAGTTTCCGGCCGAGGGCGTCGTCCAGGTTCACCACCGCCAGACGCAAGCGGGGCCACTGGAAGAGCGTTTGTTTGGCGGCTGCGTA
>CAZHVZ010000112.1:1730-3100 GCA_964536245.1 uncultured Rhodocyclaceae bacterium | reverse complement strand
TAAGCTTCCATACTGCCGTGGTAGTCCAGATGATCGCGGGTGAAGTTGGTGAATACCGCCACATCCACCCGCAGGCCGTTCATCCGCCCCTCTTCAATACCGATCGAACTGGCTTCGAGCGCACAGGCCAAAGCGCCCTGATCGGCAAAGTCCGCCAGCTGGCGCATCAGGCTGGTCGCCTCGGGCGTGGTGAAACCGGTATCCGCCAGAGCGCCGGGAAAGCCCGCTCCGAGGGTACCGATGACCGCACAGCGCTGCGGATGCGCGTGCGCCAGACACTGGGTGATGGTGGTCTTGCCATTGGTCCCGGTGACCGCAATCAGGGACAGACGCTCACTGGGATAGCCTGCGACCGCATGTGCCAGAGGGCCGGCCAGAGTGCGCAATGCGTCAACCGGCCAGTGCGGCACCACCGGCTTCTCGTCCCCCACATATCCGTCTCCCGGCTGCCAGAATACCGCCACCGCGCCCCGCGCCAAGGCGTCAGCAATGTAGCGGCGGCCATCGACCTGATCGCCGGGATAGGCAAGGAAAAGATCGCCGGGACGAACCCGCCGGCTGTCGTCGGCCACCCCGCTAACCGTCAGGCCAGCCTGTTCGCAACGGGCAAGGAGTTGGCTCACGGTGCTCACAGCTTGTCCTTTCCACTGGCCGCCTGCACCACCTGTACCGGCGCATCCTGCGGCACTCCCAGAGTGCGCAGGGCGCCCCCCATGATTTGCGAAAAGGCCGGTCCGGCCACGTCACCGCCATAATGGGCGCCACCGGAAGGCTCGTCGATCATCACCGCCACCACCAGCCGGGGATCGCTCAAGGGCGCCAGGCCGACAAACGATGCCACATACTTCCTGGCGTACACCCCGCCTTCAATCTTGTAGGCCGTGCCGGTCTTGCCGCCCACCCGGTAACCCGCCACCCGCGCCTTGGGTGCCGTACCTTCCGGCTGCACGGCCATTTCCAGCATGGTGCGGATCTCGCGCACGGTCTGCGGAGCAAAAACCGGAGCCCCGTGCACCGGCGCTTCATCCAGACGGGTAAGGGAGAGGGGAATCAACTCGCCATCCCGGGCAAAAACGGTATACGCCCTGGCCAACTGGACCAGGCTGACGGATATTCCGTGACCGTAGGACATGGTGGCCTGCTCGATCGGCCGCCAGTTTTTCCAGGGCCGCAAACGCCCGGTCACCTCACCGGGGAATCCCAGATTGGGTTGCTGGCCGAAGCCGACACCGTCAAACATTTCCCACAACTCCCTGGGGGGGAAGCCGAGGGCGATCTTGGCCGTACCCACATTGGAGGATTTCTGGATCACCTGGGCGACGGTCAGCGCGCCGTGGGGATGGGCATCGGAAATGGTGGCGGTGCCGATG
>CAZHVZ010000112.1:0-1720 GCA_964536245.1 uncultured Rhodocyclaceae bacterium | reverse complement strand
CGCCGGCGCGGTCTTTCTGCCGCTCAACACCGCCTATACGCCGGCCGAGATCGATTATTTCCTCTCCGACGCCGAGCCGACGCTCGTCGTCTGCGACCCGGCCGGCGCGGCGGACCTTGCCCCGATCGCGGGCACGGGCGGCGGTAAACGGCTTCATCACCGACCCCGGCTCAAAGGTGTCGGTCAGGGCGCGATTACGCAATTGAGCGCCGGACAGGCGCTCGCGGTTATTCGGGTTGTAGGTGGGCAGATTGACCAGGGCGAGAATTTCGCCGGTACGCGCATCGATCACGATGGCGCCGCCGGCTTTGGCATTATGGTCGGTCACCGCCGCCTTGAGATGGCTGTACACCAGATACTGGATCTTGGAGTCGAGAGCCAGCCGCACTTCCCGGCCATCCTGGGGCGGCTTGATGGCGCCGACATCCTCAACGATCTGGCCGCGCCGGTCCTTGATCACCCGACGGCTGCCCGACCGACCGACCAGGCTGCTCTGGAAGGCCAGTTCGACCCCTTCCAGTCCCTTGTCGTCCACCCCGGTAAAGCCGACGATATGCGCAGTCATGTCGCCGGTCGGGTAATAGCGGCGATACTCCCGTTCCTGATGGATGCCGATCAGCTTCAGTGCGGCGATCCGGTCTGCCACCTCGGGGGAAACCTGACGCTTGATGAAGACGAAGGTCTTGTCGCTGCCCAGCTTGCCATCCAGCTCCCGCAAATTCATGTCGAGCAGACCGGCCAGCTGGGTTTTCTGGGCGACGGTCATCTGCCGCGCATCGGCAGGAATGGCCCACAGGGTTTTCATCGGCGTCGACACTGCCAGCATGTCGCCATTACGATCGACGATCTTGCCCCGGGAAGCGGAAACCTCGATGTCCCGCTGATAACGCGACTCGCCCTTTTCCTGCAAAAAATCGTTGTTGATCACCTGCAAATAGAAGCTGCGCGCCACCAGGGCAGCAAATGCCGCCATCAGCACCAGGCCGACCGAACGGGAACGCCAGCCCTGCAAAGCCAGCTCCAGCAACGGGCTTTCCGTAAACCGATGGGCCTTCTGGCCGCGCCGACGCACCCCCATCAGTGCGCCTCCTTTTTCTTGACCGGGAGCAGCTTGGGCGCCGCCGGCTCGACAGCCCTACCCCCGACGCCCGGCGTACGCATCTTGAGACGCTCCCGGGCGATTTTCTCGATCCGGGGATGGGTCGCCCAAGTCGACAATTCCAGTTGCAACTGGCCGTACTCGACATCCAGCTGACGCGCCCGCTCCTGCTCCCCCTCAAGATCCTGAAACAGCTTGCGCGCCCGGTGCTGGGAGGTCACCGCACCGAGAGCGCAAACCACGGCAATCAGGAGAAGAATCATGTTCAAACGAACCATCAGAACTTTTCCGCAACACGCATGACAGCGCTGCGGGCACGGGGATTGGCCGCCACTTCGGCAGCGGAGGGGCGAAGAGCCTTGCCCACCAGCCTTAACTTCGGCTTCGGCAACTGATCGGCACGCAGCGGCAGCCCCTTGGGCAGCGCATCCGGTTCGGCCGCATCACGCATGAAGCGCTTGACGATACGATCCTCCAGGGAATGAAAGGAAATCACCACCAGCCGACCACCGGGCTTGAGCAAGGCAAGCGCCTGCGGCAGGGCTATCTCCAGCTGGCGGAGTTCTTGATTGATATGAATCCGTAGAGCTTGAAAGCTGCGCGTCGCCGCGTCCTGCCCTG
>CAZHVZ010000111.1:7154-10151 GCA_964536245.1 uncultured Rhodocyclaceae bacterium | reverse complement strand
GATGTTCGAGCGCCAGATCGTGGCCTTCCACGTTCATGAGCACGAAGCGGGTGGCATTCCACAGCTTGTTGCAGAAATTGCGGTAGCCGTCGCAGCGGTTCAAGTCGAATTTGATGTCGCGGCCGGGGGAAGCGAGGCTGGCGAAGGTGAAGCGCAGGGCGTCGGTACCGAAGGCGGGAATGCCCTCGGGGAATTCCTTGCGCGTGCGGTTCTCGATCTGTTCCGCCTGTTTGGGATTCATCAGGCCGCTAGTGCGCTTGTCGACCAGGGCCTCGAGTCCGATGCCGTCGATGAGGTCGATCGGGTCGAGGACATTGCCCTTCGACTTGCTCATTTTCTGGCCTTCGGCGTCGCGGATCAGCCCATGTACATAAACGTGCCGGAAGGGTATCTTGCCGGTGATGTGCCGGGTCATCATCACCATGCGCGCGACCCAGAAGAAAATGATGTCGAAGCCGGTGACCAGCACGGAAGACGGCAGGTAGAGGTCGAGGGCGTCGTTGGATTTGGCCGGCCACTCGCTGGTCCAGTCAAGGGTGGAGAAGGGCCACAGGGCGGAGGAATACCAGGTGTCGAGAACGTCCGGGTCGCGGGTCAGGGGGCCGCTGTAACCGGCCTTGGCGGCCTCGGC
Organism: uncultured Rhodocyclaceae bacterium; assembly: GCA_964536245.1. Taxonomy (GTDB): domain Bacteria; phylum Pseudomonadota; class Gammaproteobacteria; order Burkholderiales; family Rhodocyclaceae; genus CAZHVZ01. The sequence continues at coordinate 9,520 of CAZHVZ010000111.1, read as the reverse complement.
TTGGGCTTCTTCCTCGTTGTGGGCGACAAAGGTCTCGCCATTCTCGCCGTACCAAGCGGGAATCTGGTGGCCCCACCACAGCTGGCGGGAAATGCACCTTCTCGGTGATGGACTTGCCGTCCTCGCCGGGCTTGGACATGGCGACGAACCACTGGTCGGTGAGCATGGGCTCGATGACCACATTGGTGCGGTCGCCACGGGGTACCTTGAGTTTGTGTTTGTCGGTCTTTTCCAGGATGCCGAGGGCTTCCAGGTCGGCGACTACGGCCTTGCGAGCATCGAAACGATCCAGCCCCCGATACTTGGCCGGGGCATTCTCATTGATTTTGGCATCCAGCGTCAGGATGGAGATCATCGGCAGGCCGTGGCGTTGGCCAACGGCGTAGTCGTTGAAATCGTGGGCCGGGGTGACCTTGACGCAGCCGGTGCCGAATTCCAGGTCCACGTAGGCGTCGGCGATGATCGGAATTTCCCGGTCAGTGAGCGGCAGCTTGACCATCTTGCCGATCATTGCCTTGTAGCGCTCATCTTCCGGGTGCACCATGACGGCGGTGTCGCCGAGCATGGTTTCCGGCCGGGTGGTGGCGACCACCAGCGACCCGGAGCCGTCGGCCAGCGGATAGCGGATGTGCCACATGAAGCCATCTTCTTCCTCCTGCACCACTTCCAGGTCGGAAACCGCAGTGTGCAGCTTGGGGTCCCAGTTCACCAGCCTCTTGCCACGATAGATCAGGCCTTCCTTGAACAGGCGGACGAAGGTTTCGGTGACCACCTTGTTGAGGCCGGCATCCATGGTGAAGCGTTCGCGGGTCCAGTCCGGGCTGGTGCCCATGCGGCGCATCTGTTTGGTGATGGTATTGCCTGAGTATTCCTTCCATTCCCAGACTTTTTCCAGGAATTTGTCGCGGCCGAGGTCGTGGCGCGAGATGCCCTGGGCGTCCAGCTGGCGCTCGACGACGATCTGGGTGGCGATGCCGGCGTGGTCGGTGCCCGGCTGCCACAGGGTGTTGTGGCCCTTCATCCTCGTGAAGATATTGACACGGTATTGCTTGAAAAAGGCGTTGTCGGCGGGCTTGGTCTTGTCCAGACCGGCGGCAAAATATCCGCGTGATTCCCATTCGGGGTACCAGCGGCGTTCAATCTCCGCAGGTTCAAAGGCTTTGGCAAGTTCCATGATGGTCGGGGCAGGCAGAAATGGTGGGCGCACGCTGGCACACAAAGGCGCGCGAAACCCGCAATTATAACTGCTCGGCCCAGCTAACCGGCGGATTCGCCGGGCTTATTTGCGGCCAGCCAGGGAGATGGCAGAGAGTTTGAGTGGGGTAGGGTGACGGGGGGCAGGTCTGTGGCTTAAACCGTGGCCAGTCCCTTATTGCGGTTTTAGAGCACCCAAGATCACTCCTTTTGCGGGCCACACGATGGGCAGGACAAAGCCAGCCTTTCCGTTGAGCCGACCATGTGCCATAGCGCCCAGAGGATAAATGCAGGAATGCCGATAATTGCGATGAGCGTGTAGCGCCCGCCCCCCAAGCCGAAGATTCGAACGAAAAGCATTGTAAGGCCCACGACTAATAAGCCCAGCAGAGATGCCCCGGCAATATCGACTGAACTTCGCCATCGCTGGGCCTGTTGTTCCAGTATTGTTCCACATATTGGGCACGTGAATTCAGTTTTGGTAGATGGTGATTGCATATGCGCCGCGATACCAACAACAGAACATTAGGATAGAAAACTAATCGGGGATAGACCTCGTTTCCCCATAGATGTTGACTTATTTCCGGCCGGCCAGAAAAGTGGCGACAGCTGCTTCGTGTTCCGCCGAGGTATGGGTCAGCGCCTGGTAGGCTGCGGAGAGTTCGAGCAGGGTGTCGAGGCGGGTGGTCTGGGCTTCCCGCAGCAGGCGCTTGGTCATGCGCAGGGCTTGGCCGGGGTTGGCGGCGATGCGCTCAGCCAGGGCGCGGGCTTCGGTCAACAGCTGGTCGGCCGGGACGACCTTGGATACCAGGCCGATACGCAAGGCTTCGGCAGCGTCGATCAGGTCGCCGGTGAAAGACAGTTCAGCCGCCTTGGCGTAGCCGACTACTCGTTGCAGCAGCCAGGCGCCGCCGTCGCCGGGGATCAGCCCGAGCTTGACGAAGCTCTCGGCAAACCTGGCTTGCTCGGAAGCGAGGCGGATGTCGCACATGCAGGCCAGGTCGCAGCCGGCGCCGATGGCCGGGCCGTTGACGGCGGCGATGGTGGGCACGTCCAGTCGGTAAAAGGCGAGAGGAATCTGCTGGATGCCGCGCCGGTAGTTGTCACGAATTTCAGCCGGGGTGCCGGCGGCGAGGCCTTGCTTGTCGCGAAAATCCTTGACGTTGCCGCCG
>CAZHVZ010000111.1:0-7144 GCA_964536245.1 uncultured Rhodocyclaceae bacterium | reverse complement strand
AGAAGGCGCTGCCAGCGCCGGTGAGGATGACCGCCTTGACCGAGTGGTCGTCCTGCACCTGCCGGCAGGCAGCGACTACGGCGTCCCATTGGGCCTGATTGGTCAGGGCGTTGCGCTCTTCCGGCTTGTTCAGGGTGAGGGTGACGACGGCGCCGTCCTGCTGATAGAGGAGAAAGTCATTCATGGTTTAGCTCGGGCGGCGGGGTCGGGTCGGTTTGGCCTGCTCCGCAAGAAAGTCGCGGATGGCGGCCTGGGTGGTTTCGGCAATTCCCGCTTCCAGTTCTTTGGTCAGAGTGGCCAAAGTGGATTGCAGGGCTGCTTCGACCAGGCTGGGGAGTTCTGCTTTCAGGCGGGCTTCCACTTGTTTTCCGAGTTCCCTGGCCAGGGTGGAGGAGGGAGCTATGGGTTCCGATGCCGTAGCGGGCGGCAGGCCGGGCAAGGCTTCGGGAGCGGGAGGCGAAAGAGGCGATGGGGGAAGGGCGGGCGCTGCACGGGGAGGTGGCGCCGACGCAGAAACCTCGGCATCGGTCAGTACGGGAAAATCCTCTTCCGTTTCAATGATTTCGGTGAGGACCGGTAACTCGTCGCTAAGCGGTGCGGCAGAGGCGCGGCGCCGTTGCATCAGTGCGTCGGCGCGAGCGACGACGGCTCTCAGGTGGCTTTCTTCATCATCCACGTTCATGCTCGGAAAGGTCGAAATAACGGATTTCGTAACCGCGATCCTTGTAGAACTTCACACGTTCGCGGGCAGCATTGCGATCTTCGTCGTCCTGCCCGACGACTTCGATCAGGCTGTGAAAACGAGAAAATCCCGGCGGGATTTCCAGTCCAAGATTCATCAGGCGGTCATCCTGAGGAAGCTGGTCGAGGCGGTCGGTGATCAGGATCGGAGTATCCGCCGCCAGGGGGGAGTCGGCGCGGCAATGCGGGAAAAAGCCCAAGGCCGGTTGTGTCCATAGCAGGCGGTCTATCAATTGGGCCGTTTCCGGCTTGGGGGCATAGACCAAAACTGGTTTTTTTTGCAGGCAGGCCTTGCCGAGCAGGGCACAGGCTGCGGCCAACTTGTCGACTGCGCCGTGATAGAAAAAGACCTGGGTCACTGTGTTGTGTTCAATTCAGTTTGCCGGCCCGCTGCAGCAGGTAGTGCGCGAGCAGGGGGACCGGTCGACCGGTGGCACCCTTGTTGGCACCCGAATTCCATGCCGTACCGGCGATGTCCAGGTGTGCCCAGTCGTATTTCTTGGCGAAGCGGGAAAGGAAGCAGGCGGCGGTGATCGAGCCGCCCCAGCGTCCACCGATATTGGCCATGTCGGCAAACGGGCTTTTCAGAAGTTCCTGGTAGTCATCCCACAGCGGCATGTGCCAGGCGCGGTCATGGGCTTCCTCGCCGGCTTCGAGCAGGTCGCGGGCCAGGCTGTCCTTGTTGGCGTAGAGGCCGGTGGCAATATGGCCGAGGGCGACGATGCAGGCGCCGGTCAGGGTGGCTACGTCAATGACGGTGTCCGGGTCGAAGCGCTCGGTGTAGGTCAGGGCGTCACAGAGGATGAGGCGGCCTTCGGCGTCGGTATTGAGGATCTCGATGGTCTGGCCGGACAGGGAGGTGACGATGTCGCCGGGCCGGGAAGCGCCGCCGCCCGGCATGTTCTCGGCGGTGGGGATGACGACGGTCAGATTGATCGGCAGGGCCATGCGGGCAACGGCCTTGAGGGTGCCGAGGACGCTGGCGGCACCGCACATGTCGTACTTCATTTCGTCCATTTCGGCGCCCGGTTTGAGGGAAATGCCGCCGCTGTCGAAAGTGATTCCCTTGCCGACCAGAACCAGGGGTTTGTCGGAAGCCTTGCCTCCCTTGTAGTGCAGAACGATCAGTTTGGGCGGCTGGTGGGAACCCTTGGCCACCGAGAGCAGGGAATGCATGCCGAGCTTGTCCATGTCGGCCCGCTCGAGAATCTCGCAGCCGAGCTGGAATTCCTTTGCCAGGCTGCTTGCCTGTTCGGCCAGGTAAGTCGGTGTGCAGATATTGCCCGGCAGGTTGCCGAGGTTTTTGCTGAGGGCCATGCCTTCGGCGATGGCGGTGCCCTGAGTTAGTGCTTCCTCGGCCAGGGCCAGTTCGTTGCGCCGCTCGACGGCAATGGTGAGCTTGCGCAGGGGGCGGCGGATTTCGTCCTTCTTGCTCTTGAACTGGTCGAAGCGATAGGTGGCATCGAGGGCGATGCAGGCTGTTTGCCGCACGCGCCAGGCGAGGCTGCGTTTCTTGACGGCCAGTTCGGTGAGGAAGAGGGAAGCGTCGAAGGCGCCGGTTTCGTTGAGGGTCTTGACGGCAGTGCGGATCGCCGTGCCGAATTCCTTGTCGCGGAAATCCTTTTCCTTGCCCAGACCGACCAGCAGTACCCGTTCGCAGAGGGTGCCGGGCACCTTGTGCAGGAGCAGGGTGGTTCCGGATTTGCCTTCCATGTCGCCGCGCCGGACGATTTCCGACAGGTAGCCCTCCGAGGCCTTGTCCAGCAGTTCTGCCGGAAGAGTCAGTTTGCGGGATTCAAAAACGCCGACCACAACGCAGGCGGTACGCTGTTTTTCCGGGCTGCCGCTTTTTATGCTAAATTCCACTTGCCTCTCCTGATCCAGCAAATTTTGATATTCAGGGGATTATCCCCGCATTTTTTAAGTTTCGTAAAGCATGATATTCGAGCGCGCCGCCCGGCGCGAATTTGCCCACGCGGCGGCAGGCATTAGTGTCGCGCTGCTTGCCATCCTGACCTCCACCCAGCTCATCCGCTTGTTGAATGATGCAGCGGGCGGTCGGGTTGCGCCTGAAGCGGTGATCGCCCTGCTCGGTTTTGCGGCACTCAATTTCATGCCGGTGCTTTTGTCCCTCACCTTGTTTGTCAGTATTTTGCTGAGCCTGTCGAGGGCCTACCGGGATTCCGAAATGGTGGTCTGGTTTTCCTGCGGTGTCCCCTTGACGGCCTGGATTCGGCCTGTGTTGAACTTCGCCTTGCCGGTGGTGGTGGCCATTGCCCTGTTGTCGGCCCTTCTCTCGCCCTGGGCCAATTACAAGAGGGCCGAATACAAGGAGCGGCTGGGGGCGCGTAACGATGCTTCGCAGATATCTCCCGGCGCTTTTCGCGAGGCCAAGAACGGCGAGCGCGTTGTTTTCGTGGAAAGCGTTACCGATGATGCCGGGCATGTCCGTAATGTGTTCGTGACTTCCATGCTGCAAGGAAAGCTTGGTGTGGTCATGGCGGAAACCGGCCATCAGGAAACCATGCCCAACGGTGACCGCTTCATGGTCCTGGAAAAAGGCCGCCGTTATGAGGTGGAGCCGGGGACGCCGGTCTTCAAGATCATGGATTTCGAGCGTTACGGGTTCCGTACCGAGGATTCCCTGGCCAAGCCTGCTGACCGGTCCCCCAATCGGCTTCCGTTGTGGGATTTGCTGGCGGACGATAGTGACTCCAATCGGGGCGAACTCCTGTGGCGTATCGGTATGCCGGTTTCGGCGCTGATTCTGGCGTTGCTCGCCATTCCGCTGTCTTTTGTGAATCCTCGCGCCGGGCGTTCGGCCAATATGCTGATCGCCATTCTCATCTACGCCATTTACAGTAATTTTCTTTCGGTCAGTCAGGCCTGGGTGGCGCAAGGCAGGTTGCCCTTCTGGGTTGGTGTGTGGGCGGTTCATGCGTTAATGCTGATACCGCTTGGCCTGATGTTCTACCGGCGTTTGGCGGTGCGTATGCCCTGGCAGAAAAAGACGTCATGATGCGCTTCAAGCTCTATCAGCGCTATCTGATGCGAGAGGCGTTTGCCGCCATTTTTCTGGTGCTGGCGGCGTTTCTGGCGTTGTTCAGCTTTTTTGATCTGATCAATGAAATACGAAGTGTTGGCAAAGGGGGCTACCAGTTTGGTCATGCCCTGATTTTTGTCATTCTCAGCTTTCCTGGCCGAGTCTACGAATTGATTCCGATTGCCGCTTTGATCGGAAGTCTCTACTCCTTGTCCACCCTGGCCCGTCATTCCGAAATTACCGTGCTCAGGGCTTCCGGATTGTCCACCCGGGATTTGCTCTATACCCTGTTCCGGGTGGCAGGGGTGCTTGCCTTGCTGACCTTTTTCGTCGGCGAGGCGGTTATGCCGTTTTCCGAGAGAATGGCCCAGGAAATGCGGGCAAGGGCGCTGAATAATGTGATCGCCCAGCAGGGGTTTGATTCCGGATTATGGGTCAAGGATGGTCGCAGTTTTATCAATATCCGAACGGCGACACCGGATGCCAAGCTGCTCGGCGTGCGCATCTACAAGTTCGACAAAAACAATGCACTGGAATCGGTGACGGATGCTCGGGAAGGAAATTTCAACCCGCCCGATTTCTGGAAATTGAGCGATACGGTGACCATGGCGCTCTCGGGCGACGGGGCAAAGGTAGAGCGGGCGGCCGCCATGGAGTGGCGCTCAGCGGTCAATCCGGATTTGCTGTCGGTGCTGATGGTGGCGCCGGAGCGCATGTCGGAGCTGGGGCTGGTCAATTACAGCCGCCACTTGACAGAAAACAAGCAGAAGACCGAACGCTACGAAATCGCCCTGTGGAAAAAAATTGTGTATCCCTTGTCGGCACTGGTCATGGTAGCGCTGGCCTTGCCTTTCGGCTATTCCCACAACCGCGTGAGTGGCGTCAGCCTGAAGATTTTTGCCGGAGTGATGATCGGCATCCTGTTTCATATGCTCAACGGCCTGTTTTCCAGCCTGGGCGTGATCAATTCCTGGTTGCCCTTTGCTAGCGCAGTTGCCCCGTCGGCACTCTTCATGCTGGCGGCAATGGCTATGCTGTGGTGGGTTGAGCGGCGCTAACCGCTCAGCCTTCGTTGTTGCTGGGCACGATGCGGGTGCCGGCAATACGGTCATGCAGGAAGCAGCGATCCCGGTCGATCAGTGACCAGAGAATGCCGATGCCCAACAACACCATGCCGGGCCACGCGGCGAGGTAGCGCAGCAGAGCTTGCAAGGGCCTCACCGGGCCGCCTCGCTGATCCACCAGGCGAAGCTTCCAGGTCTTCATGGGCAGGGTCTGTCCGCCATGGATCCAGAACCAGACGAAGTAAGCCATGAGCAGCAGAAAGACATGCAGCCACATGAGTTTGCCCGACGAAATGAAGCCAAATCCGTGGAGGACGATCTGCGGAACCAGGAAACCGATCAGAACAACGGCAAAAATCACCAGAGATTCATAGAGCAGGCTGGCTAGGCAGCGTCCGAACCCCGGAGGTATCCTCGATGCCTCCGCCATCAGGGTTTGGCGGGTTCGCTGCTGGCAGCTTCCGGGGGCGGGGTGGCGGGCGTGGCCGGGGTTGCTTCCGCAGGGGGGGCGGCAGGTTCAGCCGGTTTTATGATCGGACGGGTGCCTTGCTTGAGGCGTTCCTTGTTTTCCTCGGACAGGTTGGAGTAGCTTTCCCACTTTTGCTTGACGACCTGCTTCTGTTCCGGCGTAAGCTGGTTGAATTCCTTGTAGCTATCCCGTGCCTTGGCACGTTGCTCCGGGGTCAGGGCAGCCCACTCCCGCATGCGCTCAAGCATGCGGCGCTGCTCTTCCGGGCTCATTTTGGGGTAACGCTCGGCAATGCCCAGCCACTTTTTCCGGCGGAAGTTTTCCATCTTGTCCCACTCTTTGTTGAGGGGGGCGAGAATCTCCCGCTGACTCGGTGACAGACCTTGCCAATTCGGCTGCGGAGGAGTGGCCAAAACCGCCGCTGGCGGTTCAGCCAGGGCGGTCATGGGGGCTGCTGCGGTAAGACCCAGCGCTACAAGAAAAACTATTCTTCCGACGAGTCGTCGCTGAGCCATGCCGAGAATCCTTTGTCGAGAAACGCTTCGGGCGGCAGATCGTCGGCCAGCAGAGCGCTATCGACCTCTTCCAGATTGCTGATGTATTGATGGCTTTGCCAGTAGAACGATAGATACATGCCAACCAGCAAGGCAAGAATGGCCAGCGCCTGTTTGGCATGGGAGCTGTCGCTGCCGACATGGAAATGCCCGTGCCCGCCGGCAGTGGCTAGTTGGGGGGCGCGCTGCTTCTGGCGCGACAGGGCGAGCATGCGCGCTGCTTCCAGGCGGCGGGCCGTGGCTTGGGGGATGTCCTGCAATCCGTAATTGAGCGATTGCCGAATCCGATGGGCGTAGCGTTCTTCGTTCATAATCTGATTCCTTTGGCCGACAACGCAGCAGCCAGTGCGTGGGTGGCGCGCGAGCAGTGCGTTTTTACGCTGCCTTCTGAGCAGCCCATGGCTGCCGCTGTTTCAGCAACATCCATGTCCTCCCAGTAACGCATGAGAAAGGCTTCCCGTTGACGTGTCGGCAATTTTTTTATTTCGTCCTCGATGGCCGTCATGGTCTGGGCCTGTTGCAGCTGGGCATCCGGGGCCGGTGAATATTTTGCGGCGTCCTCGGTTTCCATGGTTTCCAGCGGGTCGTATTCCTCTTCCCCGTCCGGCGAAAAAGCTGAAAGAACGGTGGTCCACATCGAGCGGACCTTGCTGCGCCGATAGTAATCCCGAATGGTGTTCTGGAGGATGCGCTGGAACAGCATGGGAAACTCTTCGCCAGGGCGATCGCCGTATTTTTCGGCGAGTTTGAGCATGCTGTCCTGCACAACATCAAGCGCCGCCTCTTCGTTGCGCACGGCAAACATGGCTTGCTTGAAGGCGCGTCGTTCGACGGATTCCAGAAAATAAGATAGTTCGTTGCTTGAGGCCAGGGTGTTCTCTCTCCGTGGAAACCCTTGATAACGCAATGGTTATGGTGTTGGTGGTGACTATTGTAACTTGACCAAATGACCCCTGTGGATTAAGGTTGCACGCTTTTCGAGCAACAGCTTTATTGGGTAGAGAATCATGATCAGCGGTGCAGAAATTGTAATCAGGTGCCTGCAGGAAGAAAAGGTCGATTGTGTGTTCGGTTATCCGGGCGGATCGGTCCTGCATATTTACGACGCTCTGTTCAAGCAGGAGCAGGTCAAGCATATCCTGGTCCGGCACGAGCAGGCTGCGGTGCATGCCGCTGATGCCTATTCGCGTTCGTCCCAGAAAGTCGGCGTGGCGCTGGTGACCTCGGGTCCCGGTGTGACCAATACGGTCACCGGTATTGCCACCGCCTACAT
>CAZHVZ010000110.1:0-10151 GCA_964536245.1 uncultured Rhodocyclaceae bacterium | reverse complement strand
GGAAGCCGAATTACGATGGCGCCAACGACGAACCGGCGCTATTGCCGGCCCGCCTGCCGTTTTGCCTGCTGAATGGCGCTTCCGGCATCGCCGTCGGCATGGCGACCGAGATTCCCGCCCACAATCTGGGCGAAGTGGCGTCTGCTGCGGTCAACCTGATAAAAGACCCTAATTTCAGCGAAGACGAGGTACTGGCGCTGATTCCCGGCCCGGATTACCCGGGCGGTGCGCAGATCATTTCGACGCCGGAGGAAATCACCGCCACCTACCGCAGCGGTCGCGGCAGCCTGCGCGTGCGCGCCAAGTGGAAAATCGAAAACCTGGCCCGTGGGCAATGGAAGCTGGTCATCAACGAACTGCCGCCGGGCGTCTCTACCGCCACGGTGCTGTCGGAAATAGAAGCCAGCTCCAACCCGGTGGCCAAGGAAAAGGCCGGAAAGAAGGTGTTCACGCCGGAACAGCTCACGCCGTCCGCCTCGTCATCGAGCCGGCTTCGTCGCGCCAGGGCCAGGACGATCTGGTGCGCATGCTGCTCGCCCACACCAGCCTCGAAACCAACGCCTCGATCAACCTGACGGTGCTCGGCGTCAATGGCACGCCGCGCCAGGCCTCCCTGTACAGCATGATCGCCGAATGGTGCCGCTTCAGGCTGGCCACCGTCGAGCGCCGCAGCCGCCACCGCCTGACCGCCGCCGAAAAGCGCATCCACATCCTGGAAGGCCGCCTCGCCGTCCTGCTCGACATCGACCGGGTGATCAAGGTCATCCGCGAATCGGACGATCCCAAGGCCGACCTCATCGCCCATTTCAAGCTTTCGGCCATCCAGGCCGAAGACATCCTGGAAATCCGCCTGCGCCAATTGGCGCGGCTGGAAGGCATCAAGATCGGCGAGGAACTGGCCAAACTGCGGGAAGAAGCCAAGGGGCTGAACCATCTGCTCGGTTCGGAAGAGGCCCTGCGCAGCTGCGTGGCGGCGGAAATCGAAAGCGACGCCAAAAAATACGGCGACGAGCGCCGCACCCTGATCGAGGCAGCGGAAAAGGTCACCGTTTCCGACGCCAAAACCGTTTCCGTGGTCGATGAAGCGACTACCCTGATCGTTTCCCGGCACGGCTGGCTGCGTTCCCGCCAGGGCCATAACATCGACCCCACGCAACTCACCTTCCGCTCCGGCGACAGCCTGCTGGCCTGCCTGCCCTGCCGCACGGTGGATTCCCTGGTCATCCTCGATCAGTTGGGACGAGCCTATTCCATCCCGGCCTCGGAAATCCCCGGCGGCAAGGGAGACGGCATCCCGGCCACCTCCCTGGCCGATTTCGTGGCCGGCGGCAAACCGCTCCTGGCCATGGCCGTCAAGAGCGAGGCGCTTTACCTGGTTGCCGCCAGCGGTGGCTACGGCTTCCGCTGCAAGGGCGAAGACCTTCTTTCCCGGGGCAAGGCGGGCAAGGCTTTCATGACCCTGGCGGAGGGGGAAGCCCCTGTCATCTTCGCTGCCGCCCCGGAAGGCGATATTGCCTGCCTGACCAGGGATGGCCGGGCGCTGGTTTTCCCGGTGGAAGAAATCCGTTTGCTGCCCAAAGGACGCGGCCTGAAACTGATCGACGCAGCCCCTGGCAAAACCGCCCTGGAAGAAATTCTGCCGGTGCTGGACGGCGCCGCCGGAAAGCTGAAAGGGGAACGCCTGGAAAACTGCCGGGGCAATCGCGGCGGCAAGGGCAAACCGATGAAAGCGCCCCGCAAGTAGGCAAAACGGGCAGTCGCCGGAACGCGCCCGGCCTTTTCGCCCAGCCTATGCAGCCTGGCGTCCTGCCCCGCAGCAAACCGCCCCCCAGGCCTCCCGTGCCTTGGCAGGCATATCGGTAATCGGCCCCGAGGCACCGCAGCGTTCACAGACGACCGTCCATTGCCGGCGATCCAGTTGAATCAGTTCGGACTGGTCGGCGTGGCAAAACGGGCAGCAGGGAAGGGATGAAGAGGTCATGCGATACAGCATATGCCTTTCCCATAGACATTGCCATTGTGGTTATCCACTATGTGTAATCAATAGCGGACAACAGACATCCGTTCCGGCAGGGCTTACAGATCGATACAAATCGAGGGAAATCTGCGTCAGCCCTTGTATCGGATCAAACGTTACCTGGCTATCACCGAACCGTTCCGGAATTGCCATGCCCAAATCTTTGACCGTTACCCTCCTGCTGCTTGCCAGCCTGTCCGGGTGCGCGGTTGCTCCGCCCTACTACGGCCCGCCGACCGCCTACTATTCGCCCGCCCCGGTCTATGTTGCCCCACCCCGCTATTACGCGCCGCCGCTTCCGGTGGTGGTCCCGATCATCCGCCATGAACACGGATACAACCGGCAGCATAACCATCAGAGGAATCATCGACACTGGTATTGATCGTGCTATCGTTCATGGGCGAACAAAAAGAAGGACACGCCATGACCGATGCACAAATCAAGAATGCCATCCTTTTCGGCTGGCCGTTCTTCGGCATTACCGACCATGGTGATGTTCTGGCCCGCTATCTCTGGCTCGGTCCGGTTTTTCGCTGGCGCCGCAACATGATGATCCCGACCCCGGTGCAAGGCAGTGATCTGTGCTGGTGGCTACAGGCCGCCGCCGAAGACGGAACCTTGACCGGCGACGGGAAGCCGGAAGGAAAATAAGCCGTGGCACCCGATGCGCCGGCCATCCGTCAGCCAATGCGCTGCAACCGATGCGCCCATTACTACATTACCCACGATGTACATTTCAAGTATGGCTGCCGTGCCCTGGATTTCAAAAGCCGGCGCCAACCCATACTGGATGTTCTGGAGGCATCTGCCGAGCCATGTCTGTATTTTCAGGCAAAAAGCAGGAGCGTTTCCGCCCGCCCTCCGGTCCAATCCGTGGATAACCGATGAAACTCCGTAGCCCCCAGGAAAAAAATCATGACCTCCCAAGACACCGAAACCCCAACACCGGAACCCAAGGCACCCAATCCCCTCAAGCTTCTGACCATGCTTGCCGGCGGCGCCTTTGCACTGTCCCTGGTCACCACAGCCCTCATGGTCATGCAGATGATGTCCCATTCGGCTGAAGACAAGATTGAACAGGGCGCCACGGAAATCAAGGAAACCATCGCTGAAAGCAACACCATTCTGGGAAAGAAATTCGCCAGCCTTCAGACGGTCTGTGCCGATTGGCAGGCCGTCTTACGGTCGGCAGGTGAAAAGCCGGACGCCGTCTTCAAAATCGTCAAGACTGCGGACGGACTGCTTTCCCTGGCGGAAGTGACGTCGGGTACGGTGGAAAGCACTGCGCAAGCGCAGCAGGAATCGAGAAAATAGACCTGACAGAGGACATTCCGGGGGAAGCTCACGGGTTCCCTCAGGCAGACCGATACGCCAGTTTTAGAGAGCTCGAATTGGCGTGTCTTTTGGTACTTGGCGTATTTGGCGGGGGCTCAGGGATTCGAACCCTGGAAACCTTTCAGTTTGCCGGTTTTCAAGTTCTCTGTCTTGAATAACAGAGGCTTAAAAAAGATCAATCTCCGCAAGCGTAATGCAAAGAGCACCGCAAGAATCAGGTCTGCAGGGCATTCATACTCTCGTTGCGGAGAGAATTTCAAGCCCAATACGACCATCAAACCGTAGCCAAACGCTCAACGGTATCCGGAAATTTTTCCACTAGACGAATGAGTAGAGCCGCCTGAGCATTAGGCTTCGCACGCCCCTGCTCCCAGTTCTCCAGGGTTCTCGGGTTAGTACGCAGATAACCGGCAAAAACAGGACGAGACAGATGAAGGCGCTCGCGCAGCGTCACCAGCTCTTCTGCACTCACTTCAGGCGCCGGGTGCGCTTCAACCTTATGGGTACGCAGGGTCTGCTTGCCAGCGCGCTCATCAGCAAGTGCCTCAAAGCCTTCGGCAAGTTCCGCAAACAAGTTCCGCTTTTTCATCGTCTGGCCTCCAGTTCTGCCTTCAACATCCCTTTGAGCAGCTTCTTTTCCGCTGTGCTCAAATTCTCCATCTCATCTTTGTCGTACAGGGTAAATAGCCAGAATTGTTGGCCACCAGCCCACCAGTAGTAGATCACTCGTAACCCACCTCGCTTCCCTTTGCCGCGCTTAGGGTCACCATGACGCACTTTGCGCAAACCACCCGTACCTTCGATGACATCACCTGCCTCGGGATGCTTCAGCAGGAAATTTTGCAATGCACGAAATTCCTCATCAGCCAGGTAATCAGTACGATGTCGGGCAAAGGCCGGCAATTCAACGAACAGAGCTTTCATAGGGGAAATATACGCAACTTGCGGATATTTTGCAAATTGCGTTGCCACCGTACAGCCGGTCTACGCTCCGAGCAAAGCGATCACATCTACGTCGTTCAGGTGCCATATGGCCCAAGGCCATATGGGGCGAATGCCTAAAGCAGCGTAACCCCATCACAAGCCGGGCTAATCCCCGGCTTTATTGCTTCTGAAATCATCCGGTAACAATCAGCAACAACAATGATCGAACCAAACAACGAGAGAACAATCTACTCACCGCGCATGTAGCGTGTATTTGAAAGAGAAAAATGATTGAACAACTACGAGACAAAGCCATTGAGCTTTGCAAAGAACACGGCATCACAGCCAAACCCTACGCTGGCGGCTGGTGGCTCGTCAGCAATAACATCAACCGAGTGATTGAGGAGTTGGCGCGGCTATCTCCCGCAGACCTGACACCGTTGCCGATCATGGAAAGAAAACAAACAGCCGGGGAAATCCGGCTTTTTTGTGTCACCCTGCCCACAGTGACTAATCAAATGGTGAACTGAGTGGTGGGCTGCAAAAACAAAACGCCTCGAAATGCTCTTAGTTACGCATAAATTGGCGGGGGCTCAGGGATTCGAACCCTGGAAACCTTTCAGTTTGCCGGTTTTCAAGACCGGTGCAATCGACCACTCTGCCAAACCCCCTGTTATTGAAAAAAGGGAGCAAGCAAGGCTTTACACCCTCGTTTCGGCGCGCATGATAACACAGGAGCCATTTTATTCTTTTGTGAAGCTGACTGCCTCGTATAAGCGACCTTTTGACTGCCTTGAGCGACCTTTTATCAAAGCGCATGGCAATAAACCGATTTTTTGTTTACCCTGAGCGTTCGATTTCAAGACAATGGACCATGTTGCCCGCCAAACCCGACCTTTCTAGCGATCAGGACATCAAGTCCATACTGGAGTGGCTCGCGCTCGCCCACGGTCAGCATGGCATTGAGGGGGTCGAGGACTTGCACGTCCAATTGGTCACGCTGCGGAGTGCGGCCCTTCCCACACCGCAAAGGGTCAAACTGCTGGACTTGTTGTTCAGCCATGCAACACGCATCGTCAATGCCCAGCTGCCTTCTCTCCACGAGCTTTCCCTCCCGGTGTCACGCAAGGTCAGACAAAGGGTGCGGGCCACCCAGGACTTGCTCGACATGTTCGCCCAGGACTATCTCAACACCCTGGCCGAATTGTTCGACCCCGACCTTTCCAGCCCGTCCAAACAGCCGGCCCAGACCCTGAGCCGGGTCATTCAGTGCTTCGGCTGGCAGCTATTGACCAGCCATCTGGTCGCCGCGCCGGCGGCGCTGGGCTTGTGGCAGAAAATTCATGCCGCGTATGCCTCGGCCTGCCGGCTCGGCATTGCCGACTTGCCGATCGCCGGGCTTGAACAAACCATTACCGAGGCTTACCTGACCAACCTGTTGCCGGCCATCGCCCAGCCGGCCTCCTTCACATCCCGCGAGCTGGAATTCATCTACGCCTATGCTGCCCCCCGGATTCGCGGCATCAAGCTGTCCACCGAGGTGCCTCTGGGTAACAACGGCGTTTTCTGGATTGACCAGAGCCGCGATTTGCCGGCCAACGCGCTATTACGCCGCTCACCGCCACCGGAAACCGAAGTTCTGTATTTTGCCTGCGATGTCATCGCCGGGCATACCGCCGACTACGTTGCCGCCCTGGAAAAAGGAAAGCTGGCAGAAGAACTCGGCCTGCCGGAATTTGCCGACAGTCTGCCCGGCCAGGGCGTCCTGCGTCGCCTGGCCGAGATCTGGGGGCATCCCGCCAAACGCCGCTACCCGCGCCGCAAACAGTCGCATCGGGCACGCCTGTGTGTCGGCCTGGAGGATATGTGGCAGTTGCTGGACGACGAAGCCAGCGTGCCGATTACCAGCGAATGGATGATTACCAACGAAAGCCCGGACGGCTATGCCATGATGCACATGTCCGGCGACACCCATGCGCTGCGGGTGGGGGATGTCGTGGCCGCCCACCCGGTTGAAGAACAGGGCATTACCCAGAGCGATTCACGCTGGCACATCTGCATCATTCGTTGGGCGCTTTCGGAAAATCCCGAGCATGTGGAAATCGGCCTGCAAATACTTTCGCCCAAAGCCATTCCGGCCACGCTCGCCACGCCGCTCAATGTCAATGGCAATTACCGGGCTGCCGCCCTGCTGCTGCCCGAAACGCCTCCCCTGCGCCCCTACCAGGCCCTGATCGTTCCCACCGGTACCATCAGCAATCACTCACACAAACTGATTCTCCTGCTCGAGCAGGAAAATCTCGAAATTCGCGAAGTGCGGACGACCAGCCTGGACGAGCAGACTTCCTGCATCGAGGTTTTCAGTGTCGAGTCCGACGAGAGACCGTAGCGGCCAGCAAACCGCCAATGAGCACCACTGCCCAGGAAAAGTGCAGCCAGATGAGGAAAATGGGCGCCACGGAAAAGGCTCCATAGACGCTTTTCAAGGCGCCAAAAGCGCTCAGGTAAAGCTCGAACACCTTCTGCATTCCGGCAAAGGTGACTGCGGCAAACAGCCCCCCCAAAGCCGCCGAAGGCCGGCTGACTTTGGCATTGGGAACGGCGTAATAGAGGAATGCGAAAAACAGGCCGAGCATCAATATGGAGCTGATCTTGAGCAGATAGGGCTGTAACCAGAGTTGCTCATCAATCAGCCCAAGCGAAGTGGTCACCGCATAGGACATGATGGCTGCGACGCCCCCCAGAATGAAGGGCCAGACGGCCATTACAAAAGCATAGAGTTTGATGCGTGCCAGCAAGGGGCGCGGCTTGACCTGCCACAAGTGGTTAAAAGTGCGCTCGATGGTATGCATCAGCACCAGGGCCGTGAACGCCAGCATGGCAATGCCGGGCACGGTCAGTTCCTGGGCCTTGAGGGCAAATTTTCCGATCTGTCCGGAAATGGCCCCCGCCGACCCCGTCGGTAGAAGATTCTCGATAACCATGGATTCCAGACGGCTAATCAGGGTATCGAAGTATGGAACGGCCGAAGCCAGGGAAATCACTACCGCCACCAGCGGCACCAGCGCCAGCAAGGTAGTGAACGCCAGGGCAGCGCTGGTTTGCGCCATGTTTTCGGTCTGAAAACGACGAAAAATGGTGCCGATCAGGCCTGACTTTGAGCGGGGACGGGAAGGCATGGGGCCGTATAATAGCCTACTCGCCCCCCTTCCCCTGTCCTACCGTGACCCCCTCCCGTTTGCAACTGGCTGCCAGCATCTGCCTGATCACGCTCATTTTCCTCTGCCTTGGCTGGGAAATCTGGTGGGCTCCGCTCAAACCCGGCGGCTCCTGGCTGTCCCTCAAAGCCGTCTTTCTGCTGGCGCCGCTCTTCGGCATCCTGCGCGGCAAGCGCTACACCTACAAATGGCTGTCGCTATTCATCCAGTTCTACCTGCTGGAAGGCCTGGTCCGTGCCAGTAGCGACCACGGTCTGTCGCAAACCCTGGCCCTAGCTGAAACCGGGCTGGCGACCCTGCTTTTCGCCATCTGCATCTTTTTTGTGCGAGCCACCCGCGCCCCGCAAGAACCCGGTTCGTAAACCATCCCTGGAGCCCGGCAAGGAAGAGCAGGCCAGGGTTGGGAAGACATTTCCATCCCCAAGTCAGGACTGTAGTGCCACAAAGCGAAAGTTATTGCCGTCAAACAGGCCCTGATCACTGAGCTTCAAGGCTGGAATCACCAGCAACGCCATGAATGAAAGCGTCATGAATGGCGCCTGTAGCGGACTGCCAAGAGCTTTTGCCTGCTGGTTAAGGCCGGCATATTGATTGGCCACTTCGTCGCCATCGGCGGCACTCATCAATCCCGCCACCGGCAGCGGAAGCAGATCGGTTTTGCCTCCGTCACAGACGACAATTCCCCCTCCGCTATCCACCAGCGCATTCACTGCCAGAACCATGGCCTTCAGATCAGCCGCCACCGCTACGATGTTGTGCGAGTCATGGGCCACGGTAGAAGCCAGGGCCCCCCGCTTCAGCCCGAAGCCCTTGACGAATGCCAGGGCCGGCGGACTTGCCCGATACCGGTTCATGACCAGCAGGAGAAGCAGATCCTGTTCCGGATCGGGCAGCCAGTTGCTTCCTTCCTTTTTGGGCTGAGCACTGATTTCTCGAGTCAATAGATCACCGTCCACAGCTTCGATGACCCGAACCTGCTTACCGGTCGCGGAGACCAGGAGATCCTCTTCACAAATCTTGCGGGCGGCAAATTGATTGATCGGCACAACCGGGCATGATGACAATAGGGTTTGGCCATTTTCGGCAGCCAAAAAACCGGCCAGATAGCTGGCGCGAATTGAAAACTGCTGGAGATCATCGACCAAAATGGCATCGAAATGGTCCCCCAGCCGTAACTGCCCGAGCGGTATTCGATAATGCTGCACCGGATTGAGACAAGCAATGCGCAGCACTTCGAACAGGTCATGCCCCAAAGCCAGCGCTCTCGCCACCAACTGGTTGATATGGCCCTGGGCCAGATCGTCCGGATGCTTGTCATCACTGCAGAACATCAGTTGTTTCGGGTGGCTGCGAATGAGCGTCTGCAAGGTATTGAAGTTACGGGCCGCCGAACCTTCCCGAATCAAAATCTGCATGCCTGCGGCCAACTTGTCTCGCGCCTCATCCAGGCTGTAGCACTCGTGGTCCGTGCTGATGCCGGCCGCCACGTAACGGCGGGCAGCATCCCCCTTCAGTCCCGGAGCATGGCCATCCACCGGCAATCCACGCTTGCGGGCAGCCGCAATTTTGGCCAGAACAATGGGATCTTCGTTCAGCACGCCGGGAAAGTTCATCATTTCCGACAGGTAGCCTATTTCGGGCCGGTCAAGCAGGGCCGCAACCTCTGCCACATCCAGGCTGGCTCCGGCCGTTTCAAAAGGCGTCGCCGGCACACAGGATGGCGCACCAAACAGGAAATGAAAAGGCGTCTGTGCTGCATTGGCAAGCATGAACTCAACCCCGGCCACACCGAGCACATTGGCAATTTCGTGGGGGTCGCTGACTGCCGCCAAGGTCCCGTGGCGCACGGCCAGCCGGGCAAACTCGCCGGGAACCAGCATTGAGCTTTCGATATGAACGTGGGCATCGACCAATCCCGGCAGGAGATAGGGCAGACCGCCCTGTTCGCCCCCCTCAGTCTGTAGCCTGGTGATTACCCCATCCTGCCACTCCACCGTCGAACAAGTAATGCTCCGTGCTTCGATATGCACCAGATTTGCCCGTAACTGCCCGGACCTGCTGGATTGCCTGTCAGTCATGGCGCGCTCCTATTGAATTCCTCTCCATTGTAGGCTGATGCTCAAACAGCAACAAAAAGCCGCCTCGAAATACGGAGGCGGCTTCCTTAAGCCATCGAGAAGCAGCGGAAAATCAGACGTCGCCCTGGGCCTTCACCTTCTCCAGGCTGGAGTGCAGTTTGTTGAGCGCATTCAGGTAGGACTTGGCGGAGGCAATGACGATGTCGGTATCCGCTCCGTTGCCATTGACGATGCGCCCGGCGCTACTGAGCCGGGTGGTGACTTCGCCCTGGGCATCGGTGCCGGTGGTAATGGCATTGACTGAATAGAGCAGCAACTCGGCGCCGCTCTTGACGATGCCCTCGATGGCCTTGAAGGTCGCATCCACCGGACCGCCACCGTCGGACTCGCCCTTGTGTTCCACTCCGCCAGCGCTGATGATGACCTTGGCGTGGGGCGTTTCTCCGGTTTCCGAGCAAACGTGAGAGTAGAGAAGCTTGTAGTGTTCCTGCTCCGGGGTCACGACTTCATCGGACACCAGGGCGTGCAGGTCTTCATCAAAAATTTCGTGCTTTTTGTCGGCCAGTTCCTTGAAGCGGG
>CAZHVZ010000109.1:405-10172 GCA_964536245.1 uncultured Rhodocyclaceae bacterium | reverse complement strand
ATCGTCATGATCGCGCCGGCTGTCGCCCAGGCTGCCATGGATTCCGGTGTAGCGACCCGCCCGATCACCGACTGGGATGCCTACCGCGCCAAGCTCTCGGAATTCGTCTATCACACCGGCGTCGGGATGCGGGCCATTTTCCAGGCCGCTCGTCATGCCAAGGGCAAACGCATCATTTTTGCCGAAGGTGAAGATGAGCGTGTCTTGCGCGCCGCGCAAGTGGTCATCGAGGAAAAATTTGCCCGTCCGATTCTCATCGGTCGTCCGCCAGTCATCGAACATCGCCTGGAAAAGGCCAAGCTGCGCATCAAGCCCGGTGTCGATTTCGATGTGGTCAATCCGGAATCCGACGAGCGCTACCGGGAGTGCTGGACGGCTTATCACAAACTCATGGCGCGGCGCGGCGTGACGCCTTCCATCGCCAAGGAGGCTCTGCGCCGCAAGCCAACCGTGATCGGCGCCATGCTGCTCAAGCTGGGCTATGCCGATGGCCTGATCTGCGGCATGGCCGGTCAGTACAGCCACCATCTCGGGGTCGTCCGGGAGATCATCGGCAAGCGCAATGGGGTCAATACCCTGGCCGCCATGAACTACCTGATGTTGCCGGGGCGTTCGCTGTTCATTTGCGATACTCACGTCAATGAAAATCCCAATGCCGAGGAAATTGCCGAAATGACCTTGATGGCCGCCGAGCAGGTCAAGCGTTTCGGCAGCAACCCCAAGATTGCCCTGCTTTCCCATTCATACTTTGGTTCCGGCTCTTCCGAATCTTCCCGCAAGATGAGCGTTGCCGCCGGGCTGGTTTCCGCCATGTCGGCCGGTGAACTGGAGGTGGACGGGGAAATGCATGGCGATGCCGCCCTGAGCGAGGATATCCGCCGCGAAGCCAACCCGGAATCCCCTCTCAAGGGCGAGGCCAATCTGCTGATCATGCCCAATATTGACGCCGCCAATATTTCCTACAACCTGATCAAGATGACCGGCGGAGAAGGGGTGACCATCGGCCCGATTCTGCTCGGAGCAGCGCGTCCGGTGCATGTGTTGACGGCCACGGCCACCGTGCGCCGGCTGGTCAACATGACGGCACTGGCGGTGGTTGAATCGATGGAGCGATAATTTTCCCCGAGGATTACGCGAACAATGCCGCCCACTGGGGCGGCATTGTGCTTTAATAATCCCTACGAACACGTCACCGGAGACATTACCCATGAGCCAAGAAAAATTCCGACTGGTCACCCGCAGTGACTTTGACGGCCTGGTCTGTGCCGTTTTGCTGAATGAACTGAACCTGATCGACGATATCAAGTTCGTTCACCCCAAGGATATGCAGGATGGCAAGGTGGAGATCACCTCCCGTGACATCACCACCAATCTGCCCTATGTTCCGGGCGCACACCTGGCTTTTGACCACCACCTGTCGGAAACCATCCGCAATACCGGCGAACGCAAGAACCACATTATTGAACCGGATGCTCCGTCGGCGGCCCGGGTGGTGTACAACTACTACGGTGGCAAGCAGGGGCTGCCAGGCATTACCGATGACATGATGGAGGCCGTCGACAAGGGCGATGCCGCCCAGTTCAACCGCGACGAAATCCTTAACCCCACCGGCTGGGTGCTGCTCAACTACCTGATGGATGCGCGTACGGGCCTGGGCCGCTTCCGTGATTTCCGCATCAGCAACTATGCCCTGATGATGGATCTCATCAAATACTGCCGCAACCATGGCATTGATGACATTCTTGCCCTGCCCGACGTCAAGGAGCGGGTTGACCTGTACATGGAGCAGTCGGAAAAGGCCAAGGAGCAGATTTTGCGCTGCACCACGGTACACAAGAACCTGGCCGTGTTCGATCTGCGCAACGAGGAGACCATCTGGGCAACCAACCGTTTCATGATCTACGCCCTGTTTCCCGAAACCAATATTTCCATCCACGTGCTGTGGGGGGTGCAGAAGCAGAACACCGTTTTCGCCACCGGCAAATCGATTCTCGACCGGGGCAGCAAAACCAACGTTGGCGAGCTGATGCTGCAATACGGCGGCGGCGGGCACCATGCGGCGGGGACTTGTCAGGTGGATAACGATCTGGCCGATAGCACCCTGCAAACCCTGATCGCCAAAATCAACGCGGATGGCTGATTCCGGGCTGTCCGTCTGATGGCCTCCAGCCTGCAATTACCGGATCCGGTGGCCGGCCTGGTGCCGGCTTTTCGCGACAAGGCCGGAGCCAAGGCCTGGCTCGCGGGGCAACCTCGCGCCCAGGCTCTGCACATGGCGGTGGTTCTGGCCGAGCAGGTGCAGGCGCTTGACGCCTCCGATCTGCCGGTGGCGGAGCGCTTGCTTCTGCTGGAAGTCTTGCGGGCAGCAATTTTCCCTGCCGAGTCCGGGGTTGAGGCCCGCTACGTAAGAAAGCCGCTGCCTCTGCCGGCAGAAGATGCCGAAGTTTTCAGGATTACCCGTCAGCTTTGGCGTTCGCTGGCGGTTGCTTATCTGCGGCTGGTGCCGCTGCTCTCCCACGATCAGGTGGCGCTTCCCTTGCATCGGGCGGTGACCGCCCTGCGTCTGGAGCAATTTGCCCATTTTCAGGCGGCTCAGGACGTTCCTGCTGAAATCCATGAGCTGCTGTACGGCATCCTGCTCCAGGCTGAATCCACCGGGGCCTTGCGCTCGCCGGTGGCAGACCCGCATCTGAAATTTCTTGGCGATTCGGATATCGCCAGCGATGTCAGCTGGGCCTTTCTGCTTGCCGCAATCGATCCCTATCATCTTTCGGCGGCCCAGTTGGCGGTAAGCAATCGGGCGTTCAGCCGCTGGCGTAGCCTGTCCGCTTTTCAGTCACAACCGGGCGACGACGCAAAAGCCATCGTCGTTCCCCTGGCCCGCATTCTCGGCGAAAAAGCATTGGTCGACAGTGGCCCGCATTTTCTTGACGTGCGACCGGTCATCCGAAAAATCAGAAAAAGAATCGAGGCCTTGGAAGCCGGGCAGGCGCCGGAGGAACTCAAGCTGGGCCGCGAGCTTTCCGGCAGCGCCTGTATCCGGTTGTTGCGCGATGTCGACAGTTGCCTGCGCTTCGGGCTGGAAAAGCCGGGCCTGACCGCCGGGCCGTTAGCCTTGACCTTCGGGCTTGAGCATATTTACCTCCTGCTCGGCGGTACTCCCCTTAATCCGGCTCCCCGGGGCAGGGCCATGAGTTCGGTGGATCACCAGCGCATGGCCCTGTTCGGTTTTGATACCCTCTCGGCGCCTCCTGCCGGCCTCGTCCGGCCCGAGGTTCCTTCCGAGAGCTGGAGTGTGGTGGGCGGCGAGTTGAGCCGATCTGCCGTCGGCAGCCGCATTCTGGCCCCTTGTCTGGTGGCATCCCGGTCAAGAGAAGGGGGCGTTGCCCGGTTGGGCGTTTTATCGGCGTTGCGCTGCATGTCGGACGGTACGTTGCGCGGACATTTGCACTGGTTTGCCGGGGCGGTGAGCTGTGCCTTGCTGCCGACACCGCAGCAAATGCCCAAGGTGCCGATGTTTGTGCTGGCCGCCAGCGAAGGATTGTCGGTCATCCTGCCGGCGAGTGCCCGTGTTCGTCCGGGGGTCGATCTCGGGGCGGCCGGAGCGGGTGGGGCCTGCTTGTGCCTGGGCGAGGTGCTGGAGCGAGGCAGCGACTTTGTTCGCTATGCCGGGGAATTGCGCTGAATATTCCGACGTATTTTTCGGGATTGTTGCGTAAAATAGTACTTCTGATCGTAATTCCACCTTTTGTTCTTGTCCATTCAAACTAAGCAATGTTGCCTCCCGATTCCCAAGACAAGGCCGGAAAAGACCTGAGTCAGCAGCGCTTCCAGATGCTTGAAGATATTGCGCGGGATCTCGCTGGAGACGTCGTTTTCCCGACCTGCTTTGACATTTCCGTGCGTGTCCGCCGTGTTCTGGATGATCCGATGGTTTCCCTTGATCGGGTGGTGGCCATTGTCGGAGCCGATCCACTGGTCTCCAGCAAGCTGGTTCGCCTGGCCAATTCGGTGGCATTCAATCCTTCCGGCAGCGCCGTGCGCGATGTCAAGGCGGCCATTTCCCGTCTGGGCTTGAAAACGGTGTGTACCACGGCGACTGCCATCGCCATGAAGCAGCTGCTCAGTGCCAAGGGAATGGTTGCTTTTGCCGAAATCAATGAGGGGCTGTGGCTGCACTCCATGCGGTCGGCAGCGGCGGCCTATGTCATTGCCCGCCGACTGACCCGGATCAACCCCGACGAAGCCATGCTGGCCGGTCTGGTGCACGACCTCGGAGCCTTCTACATGCTTTATCGGGCCACCCAGTATCCCGAATTGCGGGAGCGGCCCGATACGGTTCGATACCTTGTCATGCAGTGGCATGAAAGCATCGGCGAGTCCCTGCTCGCTGCCCTTGGCCTGCCCGAAGAAATTGTCGAGTCCACCCACGATCATGATCAGCTGCATCCGGCTCCGGAAACCCCCAAAAATCTGACCGACGTGGTCTATCTATGCAACGTGATGGCGGGGAGTCACTTTGAATGGCTGCATCAGGATATCTCCCGGGAGCTGATGGAGCGCTACCCCTTGGGCGAGATTTACACCAGCCTGATTCCTGAAATTGATGGGCACGCCATGGAAATGCAGGCCGCCCTGGCCTGAGTTCCGGTCAGGCTGCCATTTCCGGCAACAGATGTTTCTGCGCGGCCACGGCAGCGCTGCAATCAGAACGGCACTCCGGGGCGGGCGAGAATGTTCGCATCGCCGGCGGGTAGCCGTCGGCGGCAATGATGACTTGCGACGCGGGGTGTTTCATGCAGGCCTTTGCGGCGGGTGCTCCCCGAGGAGCAGGGTGATCACACTGTCCGCCAGCTGATCGACGGACAAGGGGCCATCCCGGCGATACCAGTGGGGCGTCCAATTGAGCATGCCGAACAGGAGCAGGCGAACCGGCGGCTGGCCGCTGGCCAGCTTGCCTTCCCTGGCCAGGGCATCGAGGGTGGCCTGCCAGGGAATCTGGTAGCGGTCAAAGGCATCGGCAATCTCCCTTTTGGCAAAGCTGTCCAGAGAACGGGTTTCCCCCAGCAGCAGCGGCGAGTGGCAGTCACCTTCGAGCAGGTTGCCCAAGTGGACGCGAACCAGCACCCGCAGACGCTGCTCGGCATCGCCAAGCTCGGCGATGGCCGCCATCAGCCTTTGGTGGCCCGAATCCAGGCCGTCCAGCATCACCGCCTTGAGCAGGTCATGCTTGCTGCGGAAATGGTAGAACGGGCTGCCCGAACGCATCCCCACCGCCTCGGCAATGTCCCGCGTGGTGGTGGCTTCAAATCCCTTTTCCACGAACAGGCGGGCGGCTGCCCGCAGCAGATCACCCCGCCGATTGGCATCGGGGGCGGTTTGTGCTTTGCGTCCTCGGGCCATGATTGCCTACAGGCGGGCAGCAAGCAGGGTGCCTTGGGCGATCGCCCGCTTGGCATCCAGTTCGCTCGCCACATCGGCGCCACCGATCAGGGAGACCGCCATGCCGGCAGCTTCGAGGGGGGCCTGAAGTTCCCGGCGAGGATCCTGGCCGGCGCAGATGACCACGGTGTCCACCGGCAGGCATCTGGCCTCGCCGTTTACCGTGATATGCAGCCCCTGGTCGTCGATCCTCTCGTAATTGACGCCGCCAATCATCGCAACGCCCCGCTTTTTGAGCAGGGTGCGGCGTATCCAGCCGGTAGTTTTGGCCAGGCCGTCGCCGACCTTGCTTTCCTTGCGCTGGAGGAGAAACACCTTGCGTTCGGAGGCTTCGTCCTCGGCGGTCTTGAGGCCACCACGGCGAGCGTAATCGGGATCAATTCCCCATTCCCGATTGAAGCGTTCGGTCTCGCTCTTGCCGTCATGGGCGTGGGTAAGAAACTCGGCAACATCAAACCCGATTCCGCCCGCGCCGACGACGGCTACCGTCCTGCCTGCCTGATGGCGGCCTTCGATGAGGTCCAGGTAGGTGCAGACGCTGCCGTGGTCAATTCCGGGAATGGCCGGTTTGCGCGGCGTAATGCCGGTGGCCAGAACAATGTGATCGTAGCCGCCCTGGCACAAGGCCGCTGCGTCCACCTTGTGCCCGAGCTTGAGGGCGACGCCGCTGGTCTCGATGCGTTTGCCGAAGTAGCGCAAGGTTTCGCTGAATTCTTCCTTGCCGGGAATCCGTCTGGCGACATTGAACTGGCCGCCAATCCGCTCGGCGGCATCAAACAGGGTCACCGCATGGCCTCGTTCCGCCGCTGTGGTGGCACAGGCCAGACCGGCCGGACCGGCGCCGACGACGGCAATTTTCTTGCGGGCAGCGGCCGGTTCGATCGGCATCTCGGTTTCGTGGCAGGCACGGGGATTGACCAGGCAGGAGGTGAGCTTGCCCTTGAAAACGTGGTCCAGGCAGGCCTGGTTGCAGGCGATGCAGGTGTTGATCCGGTCGCCCTGATTGGCGGCGGCTTTGCTGACGAAGAACGGGTCGGCCAGAAAAGGCCGGGCCATCGACACCATGTCGGCACAACCGTCGGCCAGCACCTCCTCGGCCACCTCCGGCGTGTTGATGCGATTGGTCGTAATCAGGGGAATCTTGACGGCTCCCTTGAGGCGCTTGGTGACCCAGGCAAAGGCAGCGCGGGGGACCATGGTGGCAATGGTGGGAATGCGTGCCTCGTGCCAGCCGATCCCGGTATTGATCATGCTGGCCCCGGCGGCTTCAATGGCCTTGGCCAGTTCGACCACCTCTTCCCAGGTGCTGCCGCCCTCCACCAGATCAAGCATGGAGAGGCGGAAAACGATGATGAAATTGGCCCCTACCTTCTCCCTTGTGCGGCGCACGATCTCCACGGCAAAGCGGATGCGGTTCTCGAAATTGCCGCCGTACTCGTCCTCCCGCTGATTGGTTTGGGGGGCGATGAACTGATTGATGAGATAGCCTTCCGATCCCATGATCTCCACTCCGTCGTAACCGGCGCGCTGGGCCAGTCGGGCGCACCGGGCGTAGTCGGCGATGGTCTTGTGAACCCCCCAGCGGCTCAGGGCGCGGGGTGTGAAGCGGTTGATCGGGGCGCGCAGCCGGGAGGGTGCCACCGCCAGCGGGTGGTAACCGTAGCGCCCGGTATGGAGAATCTGCAGGGCGATCTTGCCGCCGGCGGCATGGACGGCATCGGTGATGATGCGGTGTTTGCCCAGTTGCCAGGGAAAACTCAGTTGCGAGGCATGGGGGTAGGCCCGGCCCGAAAGGTTGGGCGAAAATCCTCCGGTGACGATCAGCCCAGCGCCCCCCCGTGCCCGCTCGGCGTAAAAGGCCGCCATCCGCTCGAAGCCGTTTTTTGCTTCCTCCAGTCCGGTGTGCATGGAACCCATCAAGGTACGGTTGCGCAGGGTGGTAAAGCCGAGGTCGAGCGGTTCAAGCAGGTGCGGGTAAGGACGGGTGGTCATGGTGGCGGTCTCCGGAACGCGTTCCAACTATCAAGGGGAGTTGGTTATTAATTAAGCAAGCAAGCGCTTGGTTAATTATTGGTCAGGGCGGAAAAAAATGCAAGGGCCGATTCAGGAGATGAAGCCGGTTCGAACACCGCGATGCCCTTTGGCCACCATCTGTTTTTCCAGCCAACAGACTTGCCAGACTGAAAAAAATCTATCAGTCTTCTGGCTCATTTAAAAAATATCAAAACACCAAAGGAGATTCATTCATGGCGCGCTTCCCCCTTTTCCCCCTTGGCCGGGCAGGTCTGTCGGGTTTGTTGCTGGCCACTGCCCTGGGTCATGCACAGGCC
This sequence comes from uncultured Rhodocyclaceae bacterium, assembly GCA_964536245.1. Lineage (GTDB taxonomy): Bacteria > Pseudomonadota > Gammaproteobacteria > Burkholderiales > Rhodocyclaceae > CAZHVZ01. Next base: position 2,400 of record CAZHVZ010000109.1, on the reverse strand, counting down.
GGAAACTACTCAGGAACCTATTTTTTCGGAGATAGCCTGAGTGATTCCGGCACCTTTGCCTCCCTGGTCGGGGCCAATGCCAAATTCACGACCAATCCTGGTACGGTGTGGACCGACAATCTCGGGGCAAATTATGGCCAGTTGGTGCGCAGCGCCTACACGGCCAACCCGCTGCCGGGATACGCCCTGAATAGCACCGGTAACAATTTCGCCATCGGTGGTGCGCGGGTGAGCGGACAACCCGGCGTGCTGAACGGTGCGCTGTCTGCCTGGGCCCTGTCGTTGCCGCCGGTGAGTTCCCAGGTATCCGCTTTCCTGGCCAGGGGGGCGCTTGATTCCGGCGCTCTCTATGGCCTGTGGGCCGGGGCCAATGATGTATTCACCCAGGCCGGGGCGATCGGTGTGGGGCTGCCTGTGCCGGCGGCCATCGGCAATATGGCTACTGCTGGCAGCGAGATGGTCAATCAGGTGACGCGCCTCCAGGCGGCAGGTGCCAGGAACATGATCGTCATCGGTGTGCCGGACATTGGTGCCACGCCTTACGGGGCCGCACAAGGGGTGGCCGGTGCAGCCCTGCTGTCTACCCTGACCTCCACCTACAACACCACCCTGAGCTCGGGTCTCGCCGGAAAGAATCTGCTCTACTTTGACGGTGCCAAACTGTTTTCGGCGATTCTTGCCAGTCCTGCCCGGTACGGCTTCAGCAACACTACCCTTCCGGCCTGCGGAGCCGCCAGCGCCTTGGGGTGTGTGCCAGGAGCCGCTGCGACGGGCGCCCTGTTTGCCGATGGCGTGCATCCCTCTTCTGCCGCCCACCGGGTGATTTCCGACTGGGTCTATTCTTCCCTCGAAGGGGCCGGCCAAATGGGGGTGCTTTCCCGGATACCCCTCGCCCGGTCCGGAGTCCGGTGGCGAGCAATGGACGGGCGCGTACAGGAGTTTCAGAATTTCGGCTACCGGGGTCAGGGCGTTTTCGTGACCGCAGACTATGCCCCGGGCAAGCTCGACGCAGCGCTTGGTCAGCCTTCTGCCGACGGCGCGAGCAGCAGCCTGCTGGTCGGCTATGAAAGGGCCATCAGCGACACCCTGTTTGCCGGAGCGACTCTGGGTTACGGCAAAACTCCCGTCGATCTTGGCAACAATCAAGGCAAGGTAGACTACGACGAATGGGCTCTTTCCGGATTTGTCTCCCACAAAATCGGAAGCTTCTACGCCAACGCCTTGCTCTCCTACGCCTGGCTGGATTTCGACAGCAAGCGGAATGTCGCTCTTGGCGTCTTCAGCACCACCGAAAAGGGCAGCAGCCACGGTAGCCAGTATGGCGGCAAGCTTCAGGTCGGCTATAACTTCACGGCAGGAAATGTCGTCCATGGTCCGCTCGCGGCGGTCTCCTGGGAGCGGGTGGGCGTGGACGCCTTCAGCGAACAGTCCGCCGCACCAACGGCCATGCGTTATGGCAAACAGGTCCGCGAGTCCTTGCGCTCCCGTATCGGCTGGCAACTTGCGGCATCGGATGTGTGGTCCGGAATGACCGTGCACCCCTATTCCCAATTGACCTACGATTACGAGCACAAGAAGGATGAGCGGACTTATGGCGCAGGTTTTGTCGGTGGCGCCAGCGAATTGTCGATGCCGCTCGCCAACCGGACCGGCGGCTATGGCCGTTTCCTAGCAGGCATCAACGCCGAGGTCTCGAGAGCGGTTTTTCTCGGTGTTGAAGCATCCACGACCTTTAGCCAACCCGGTGCCAACAGTTCTGCTTTGAGCGCGACCCTGAGTACCCGCTTCTAACCACAGCCCGGTGAACGGGGGGATGCAATCCTCCTCCGCCAAAAAAAATGCCTGTCCGCAGACAGGCATTTTTCATGGATGAAGCCGAAAGCGATTACTCGAATTCGATAATCACCTGATCCACCGAGAGGCTTTCTCCGGCCCCGGCGTTGATCTTCTTCACCTTGCAGTCCTGCTCGGCCTTGAGGATGTTTTCCATCTTCA
>CAZHVZ010000109.1:0-367 GCA_964536245.1 uncultured Rhodocyclaceae bacterium | reverse complement strand
TGACCGCCACTTCGCGCAGCAGGCCCGGCATCGGCGACATCAGGAACTTGGAAAGGTCGGGCGCGGGCTTCTCGGGCATCAGCGAGAGCAGCTCTGCGGCACGGGCGCTCATGACCATGAAATCGGCCCGGGTGCCCCAGTGGAAAAGACTGTACTTGGTCTTGTGGCGCTCGACCTGAAGGGTAAATTCCTCGCCGTTGCAGCTGCCGTTGAACAGTGACTCGCCCAGCTTCCAGTCGGAGAGGATTTCGTACTGCTCACCCTTGTACTCGACGTGGTAACCGCCGGGAATGGGGCGGGCAACCACCATGTGGCTCTCGTTGCCGTTCGGGTTGAGGCGAACGACACACCAGTTGTCGCTGACGAT
>CAZHVZ010000108.1:0-10335 GCA_964536245.1 uncultured Rhodocyclaceae bacterium | reverse complement strand
GGTGCAATTTGTGGACAAGCTGGTTTTCCCGAAGCCGGAGGTCGGAACGCACTGCATGGCCGATGGCGTGGGGGAATGGACCGGCTTTCTGACTGGCGGCGACGAGGCGCTCATTGCCTGGATGCGCCGGAACCCGACTATCCGCGACCCGGAATCCATCCGAACCCGCCTGGGCAGGCTGATGGAAGAATCCGGGCGGGTGTGGGCGCGGGCAAAAGCAGACGAGGCCAAGCCATGACCCCGGAACAACTCGCTGCCTGGCGGGCCGATCTGGGCCTATCCCAACGGGCCGCTGCCGCTGCGCTCGGCGTGTCGCTCAAGAGCTACCAGGCGCTGGAGCGCGGTTTCTCCTGGGACAGCGGAAAGCCGGTCACCATCGACCGGCGCACTGCCTTTGCCTGCGCGGCGATCCGGGCAGGGCTAGTGCCGGAAGGTTCCTAGTCCTTCCAGGAAGCGCACTTCCCGTCCGGCTTACGCCATCCCGGACCGCCCCGGCGACCGCATCCGCCCCGGCTGCCGCCGCCGACTCCTTCTGAATCGCTGGATCCGTGGCGACCACGGCTTTTCTTCCCGCCGCCAGATGCGGTCCGGCTTCCCTTGGCTTCAGCATCCGTGGATTGCCGGACGATGGCGAGCGCCAGCCCGGCAATCAGGAATCCACGGCGGTTCATGGTTTTGCTTGCCTGGTCAACAGTTCCCTGGCCTTCGCCATGCACACATCGTGCGCTGTGGCCGTATTTGGCAGGGCCTTGAATAAATCGCCCTCCCCCCGATCCGAAGCCAGGTCGAACCCCATGTAGTCCAGCGAAGTGCCGAGCGGGGCTTTGGTCACCGGGTTGTAGCCGCCGAGGCACTCCATGGCGGCATTCCCGCCGGACGGGCGCTTCTGGGCGATGATCTTTCGCACGGCGGCGAGGTCAAGCTTCTCCACCCGCTTGGAGAAAACCGGGTTCTTGGCCGCGCCAGGGTGGAGCATCTTCAGCCAGATTTCCCGCTGGGCCGGTGGCGGCGCCACCACTTGCGCCAGGGCGGGCACTGTCCATGCCAGTAATGCCATCCAGAGATACGGTTTCATTTCTCATCCTGACTTTTTGACATTCTGGTCGACAAGACTTTCACCAGATCGGCATCCTCCTCGCTCAGGGTCAGCCCGGCGATGTATTCGCCTAAGCGCTGGGCGGGGGTGTAGAAGGCCCGGTTCTGGGCTACGCCATATGACATTTTTACGCCGGTCAGGATGTAGTCGATATCCATCCCGAGGCCATGCATGAAGATCAGTTCACGGGCGGTTGGGTAAGTTTTATTACCCTCGTACTTTTTAAGGGTTACCCCAGATACAAAAATTTTAGAGGCCAAAGCCTCCTGGGAAAGGCCGAGTTTCTTCCTCTCCTCACGGAGCCTTTCCCCGATAGGTAATATTTCTTTATCAGAATCCGTTGACATGGTAATTTTTCTTACCTATGATGTGTTTCACTTACTCAATTCCTCAATCATCGCATGAAGCAGCACACTTACAACCCCGACGGTCTGGTAACAAACAAGCCAATCAGTTTGCGGCTTATGCCTGACGAATTGGCAGATGCCGAGCGCATCGCTACCGAGAACGGTATTTCACGCTCCAAGCTGGCTCGTATGGCCTTCTTGAAGGGGTTGCCTCTTGTCTCCTCTGATCTGTCATCCCCCGCTGGATCAGAGCTTCCCGGCGGGGAGGGATCGCCCTTCCCCGCTGTTTTTTCTCAATCCTAATCACGGGGCCGGTGGAAGTCATGCGTAATGGATCGCACGGAACAACCTGGATCGGAATGATTCGAGAGGCGGTCGAGGCGTGGCGCAAAGCCGAGGGCTGGAGCCGTGAAATGGTGGTCGTTCAGATCGTCGAGGCCCATGAGCGGATCGGCGCCAACGTTTCCACAGGAATCCATTTCGACCCGCCGACCCGCGACACGTTCGAGCGGGCCAGGGTAAATGCCGACCGTGTCTTTCGCTGGCTGGATGATGTATCCAAGGACAATAACCTTCTACCCGTCAATTTCCTGCCATCCATCCTTGAAGCAATGCCGATGGACCGCCGGATGAACCTGGTCAATGCCATGCTCCGCTCCCAGTTCATGGCCTGCCGGTCTCTCCCCAAACGGGACGATGGCGACACCACGGTCATGCTCTTCAAAGGGCTGGTCAGCACCACGGCCAACGCCAGTGCGGCCATGGCCGACCTGCTGGATGGAGTGGATCCAGGCGAACTGGAGCGGGCACAGGCTGCCCTGCTGGAAGCCCGGCGCACCAATAGCCAGGCCCTGGATAAGATTGAGGGCAAGCTGGGAGAAAAGCCATGAGATTGACCTGCCCCCATTGCGACTCCCTGGCCGTCATCCGCACCAGCAAGGGAATGTCTGAAATCACCCGGGAAGCCAGCGCCCAGTGCACTAACGTTGAATGCGCTCATACCTGGATTGCACAGATTTCTGCGGTGCGCACCATCGCTCCTTCCATGATGCCGAACCCGAAGGTTTATATCCCACTCTCCCCGCGCTCTCCGGCGGCCAATGTTCCCGCCGGCAACCAGCTGGAACTCGGCATGGAACACCCCCCACCCCGCATAGCGCCGTCCGGCTGACCCTCTAGCCGGCACCTCCCTTCCCCTAACCAACAACGCACCGTTCAACGGCGCGCAGGACTTTTTTTGCCCAAATTCAGACCATGAAAGACGATCTTCGCCGACAACTGCTACCCCTGCTGGAGCGGGATTACGCTTTCAAGCTCGAAAAACCTGGGGAATGGCTCCAGGGAGGCACCTGCCCATCCTGCAACAAGAAGGAGCTATTTACACGCCGGGAACACCCCTGGGTGCTGCGCTGCGGTCGTATTGAAAAATGCGGTGCCGAGGTCCATGTCAAGGACCGATACCCCGATCTATTCGAGAGCTGGAGCGACCGTTACCCGAAGACCGACGCCGTCCCCAACGCCGCTGCCGACGCCTACCTAAAGAACCTGCGCGGCTTCGACCTGGAGAAGATCAAGGGCATCTACCGCCAGGAGAGTTACTACGACTCCGGACTCAAGATCGGCTCGGCCACCGTTCGTTTCCCCCTGGCCAAGGACGTGTACTGGGAGCGGATCATCGACCGCCCCGCACGCTTCGGCAAGAAGAAGGCCCATTTCAACGCAGGTGCTAGCTATGCCGGCATGGCCTGGGCGCCGCCCATGGATCGGCCCGATGACGAAATATGGGTGATGGTCTCGGCCTGGTCGGCAGCGAGGGTATTTCCAACCTGTTTCCGCGTCACCCGGACGTCGTTTTCAATCTTCTCTACGAGGAGATCGAGGAGGAAATCCTGCCATGATCCCCGCCCTCTCCATTCGCCAGCCCTGGGCCTGGCTGATCCTCAACGCCGGCAAGGACATCGAGAACCGGGACTGGCCCACCAATTTCCGGGGCCGCGTCCTGATTCACGCCTCAAAGACCTGCACCAAGGCTGAGTACGAAGACGCCTACGACACGGCGATGGTCATCAACCCGGCCATCCTGTTCCCGACGCTTGAATCGCTTCAACGCGGCGGAATCGTCGGTTCGGTGGAGGTCATCGATTGCGTCCAGCAATCCGAATCGCCCTGGTTCGTCGGCCAGCACGGCTTCGTCCTGCGCGACCCGAAGGTTCTCCCGTTCATTCCATGGAAGGGGCGGCTCGGGTTTTTCAACGTCAGCGAAGAAGCGCTGAAAGGCGGTGCCGCATGACCACCAAAATCAAAATCCACCACGCCCACTTCTTCTGCGGCCTGGGCGGTGGTGCCCAGGGATTCAACGAGGGGCAGGCGCGGGTCGGCAATCTGGAGGCGGAGTTCATCTGCATCGGCGGCATCGACAACGACCCCGCCGCGATTCGCGACTTCGACCTGGCCACTGGTTGCCGTGGCACGGTGATGGACCTTTTCACACGGGAGCAATACACCTCCTTCCACGGCCACCCGCCGCCGTTTGGCTGGCGCGAGGCCGGGCCGGACGATGTGCGGGCCGCGTTCAATCACATCCGCCCCGATATCTTCTTCACCAGCTCGCCGTGCAAGGGGCTGTCCGGTCTGCTCAACGAGACGAAGAGCCAGACGCCGAAGTACCAGGCGCTCAATGAACTGACCCTGCGCGGGGTGTGGCTGGCCTGTGAAACCTACCGCGACGACCCGATCCCGCTCTTCATCTTCGAGAACGTGCCGCGCATCGCCAGCCGTGGCCGGCACCTGCTGGATCAGATCACCGCCATCCTGCGCCACTTCGGCTATGCCGTGGCCGAGACCACCCACGACTGCGGCGAACTCGGCGGCCTGGCCCAGAGCCGCAAGCGCTTTCTGCTGGTGGCCAGGCACCTGGAGAAGGTGCCGCCCTTCCTCTACGAGCCGCCGAAGCGCCCGCTGCGCAGCGTGGGCGAGGTGCTGGGACGCATGGCGCTGCCCGGCGACCCCGCCGCCGGCCCCATGCACCGCATTCCCGCCCTGCAATGGAAAACGTGGGTTCGCCTGGCCTTCGTCAAGGCGGGTGGCGACTGGCGCAGCCTCAACGAGCTGCGGGTGGAGGACGGCAACCTGGCGGACTACCTGATCGTGCCGGAATATCACCACGGTTACCTGGGCGTCACGCCCTGGGACCAGCCGAGCGGTACCGTCACCGGGCGCAGCTCGGTCAGCAATGGCAAGTTCTCAATCGCTGACCCGCGCTTCACTGGCCACCACGAATACAGCCAGTACGGCGTGCTGCCGTGGGACGATTCTTGCGGCGCCATCAGCGGCCAGTCCGCCCCGGGCGGCGGCAAGTTTTCGATTGCCGACCCGCGCGTGAACTGGAATCCTAGCGCTCACGAAGCGAAACTGCGATTGACCGGCTGGGACCAGTCACATAGCACCGTCACCGGTGCCCGAGGCCCCTATTCAGGAGCAGTATCTGTCGCCGAGGCGTGAGCAAAAACCTTCCGAAGTGCGACTGCCTGAATTTGTGCGGCGACGATCCCTGGCTATCGAAGGGGAAGGCCGAATACTGCGACCACTACAAGACGAAGGAAAAAAAAGCCGCCCTGGTCGAAATGCTCTCCTGGAAGCTGCCGGATGAAGCGATGCCGGCCGACGATATCGTCGTGCTGGGATTCTTCGACGACCAGGTGGAAGGTGAGCCGGTATGGCCTTGCCTTCACACCAATGGCCAGTGGCGAATGGCTGACGGCATGCCGACGGCGGCGCCGAAGGCCTGGGCGAAGATGCCTGCCGGCCCGAGGAATACGCCGTGGATGGCGGTGCGGAGGGCTGCATGAGCGGCATGCTGGGAGAACGTAGAACGGCTAACCGGCATAAAAGCGTTGAGTGGTACACGCCGTCCTGGGTGTTTGACGCGCTTGGAATGACCTTCGACCTTGATCCAGCCAGCCCGCACGATATGGAGACAGCGGTACCGGCGACCACGAAATATACGGTATTCGACGATGGCCTGAAAAAACCGTGGTTCGGGCGAGTGTGGATGAACCCACCGTATGGGCCTACCACTGGACTGTGGGTGTCAAGGATGGCCGCTCACGGAAACGGAATTGCGCTGGTGTTTAGCAGAACAGATGCCGTCTGGTGCCAAGAGGCAATGAGATCCGCTAATGCAATGCTGTTCGTTGCCGGACGAATTCAGTTCGTCCATGGTAATGAAAACCGGCATAAGAAGGCAAGGTGCGGTGCCGGAACCGTGATGTTTGCGTTCGGAAGTGAGTGCGCCATAGCACTGCAACGGTTGAGCGATCGCGGCGTATTTATTCCAGGCAGACCGTGCAGCTGCGGATGATTTGACAATGAACCACGACGATCTGATCCGCCACCTAACCTACTTCGCCGAGCTGACGATCAAGGACATCGGCTACACCTACGGTCGCCAGTACCTGCTCGGCTGTATTCGTGTCTGGCGGGAAGCATATGGCGATGGTGTTTCAGGTCACATGGCGCGGATCATCCGCGACAAGCTGAATAAATACTCTGCGACTCATGCTGCTTGACCCTATCTAACCGACCATGGAAAGTAGCTTCCTGACCCCTTGTGAGCTGGCGGATTTAACCGACAGGCGGCTTCCAAGCAAGCAAATAGACTGGCTGACGGAATACGGTTGGAAGTTCGCCGTTTCCGCTTCGGGCAGACCAAAAGTGGCACGATCTTTTTACGAATTCAAACTCGGAACGGCCAGCGAAGAGCCGAACACAGAACAGGAGCCGGATTTTTCCCGGTGGACAAAAAATGGTGGGAAGACGCAAGAACAACCTCGAACTGGGAATGGCCAGGTTATACGTCTACGAGGGAAAGCGGACGACAACCTATTACACCATCGACCGTAAGAACAAATACATCAACCTGGGCCACGACCTTATTGATGCGAAGCGCCAGTTGATTGAAATGGACGGCGATGCTCCAGAGCCTGGTTCTATATCGGACCACCTGGACGACCTTATCAAAAGCCGCTGGCGCCTGGTCCGAGTTGGAAAGCTGTCAACTCGGACCGTTGAAACCAACGAGACAGAGATCATTCACCTGAAGGACGCCTTCGGAAAAATGAAGCCAAAGGCTGTGAAGCCTTCCCACGTCTGGCTTTACCTGCACAAGTATCGAGGCGCGGAAAGCCCGGTCCGGGCAAACCGTGAAATCGCTCTGCTCTCCACGATGTTCAACGGGCTACTCGGCGCCGGCATTGTGGACAGGAATCCATGTGTCGGGGTCGAACGAAACGAAGAGGTTCCGCGAGAACGCTTGGTAACGGATGCCGAGTTGAAATCGTTCATGAAATATTGCTGGCGCCACGGTGATGCTGGGCGCCGGATCGCAATCGCTGGCTACATATCCTTCCTGACAGGAAAGGCACTTGGCCAGATCGTCAAACTTAGCCGCACCCAGATCACCAAGGAAGGAATTGAGTTTGCCAAGCGCAAGCGTGGCGCAGGCACCCTGGTCTTGTGGACAAGACATCTACGCAAGGCCGTGACCACAGCGATTTCCATGCCTTCCTTGATTGACCCTCTGTATGTGATCCACAGCCAGGCCGGAACGCCTTATACCATCGCTGGCTTCAAATCCCTATGGCATCGCCGCATGAGCGAGTGGTGCGCCCTAGGCAATACCCGTTTCACCTTCCACGATCTGCGAGCAAAGGCAGTTACAGACATGACGGAGCAGGGGCGTAAGGCCAGCGACCTGACCGGACACAGGCAAGAAGCAACTGTCAACCGGGTTTATGACCGTCGCCGGGTACGTAAATCCCTTGCTGTGAAGTGACAATCTTAAGAAAAAACGCCCACTATCTTTAGAAGTTAGTGGGCGCTTTCACGGCGTGTGCCTGAATACTGGGGCGACTGATGGGGCTCGAACCCACGACAACCGGAATCACAATCCGGGACTCTACCAACTGAGCTACAGCCGCCGCCGAAGAGCTGCGCATTCTAGCGAAGTTGCCGAATGCTGTCTACCGCACGATGAATCCCCTGCACCCAGGCCGGCAGCGCCAAGCGAATTGTCGCGCCCTCCCGTTTTGATCGACCATGGTAGAATTCGAGGTTTTATCTTTTGGCCCCTATTTGGCCCGTTGTTACTGAGGAATTTTCATGGAAGCCACCACCGTACAAGCCAACGATCTGGAACGCCGTATCGACCTGTCCATCGCTATTGAAGAAGTCGAAAAAGACCTCGAACAGCGCCTGCGCCGCATGGGCAAGAACGTCAAACTACCGGGCTTCCGCCCCGGCAAGGTTCCCTTCAACATCGTCAAGCAGCAGTATGGCGACCAGGCTCGCCACGAGATTCTGTCGGAAGTGCTTGATCGCGCTTTTGGTGAAGCCGTGACCAACCAGCAAATGCGCGTTGCCGGCTATCCCCGGATTGAACCAAAGCCTACCGAAAGCTCCACCCACCTTGAGTTTTCCGCCATCTTCGAGGTGTACCCGCAATTCACGCCGGGTGACTTGAGCGATGCCGAAATCGAGCGCCCGGTTCTGGCCGTCAGCGATACCGAAATTGACAAGACCATCGACATTCTGCGCAAGCAGCGCGTCACTTACGAAGACACCGACCGCGCAGCAGCCAAGGAAGACCGCGTGGTCATCGATTTCCTCGGCAAGAAGGATGGCGTGCCGTTCCAGGGCGGCGAAGCCAAGGATTACCCCTTCGTTCTCGGTCAGGGAATGATGCTGCCGGAATTTGAAAACGCCGTTGAAGGCTTGAAGGCTGGCGAAAGCAAGACCTTCGACATGTCTTTCCCGGAAGATTATTTTGCCAAGGATCTGGCCGGCCAGCAGGTCAGTTTCGAGATCACCGTCAAATCCGTTCAGGCGCCCAAGCTGCCGGAAGTGGATAACGCCTTTGCCGAATCGATGGGCATTGGTGACGGCGATGTCACCAAAATGCGCGCCGAAATTGAAGGCAACCTGAAGCGCGAAGTCAAGCGCCGCATTGAATCCAAGATCAAGGACCAGGTCATGAGCGCCCTGCTCAAGGCCAATCCCATCGGTATTCCCAACGCCCTGGTGGAAATGGAAGTACAGCGCCTGATGCAGGCTGCCCGCCAGGATATGGAACAGCGCGGCATGAAGACCAAGGATTTCCCGATGCAGCCGGAATGGTTTGCCGAGCAGGCCGCCCGTCGGGTCGCCCTGGGCCTGATTCTTGCCGAAGTGGTCAAGACGGAAAACCTGCAAGCCAAGCCGGAGCAGGTCAAGGCCCTGGTGGATGAAACAGCCGAGAGCTACGAGCATCCGGAAGAAGTGGTCCGCTGGTACTATGCCCAGCCGCAGCGCCTGAACGAAGTGGAAGGTGTTGCGATCGAAAACAATGTGGTTGAATGGGTCCTTTCCAAGGCAAAGGTCACCGACAAGCCCGCCGTTTTTGATGAACTGATGGCCCAGCAAAAGCAGTAAGACTGCAAACCGACAATTGTCCGACAACCGACAAGGAAGCAACATGAACATTGAACACGGCAGCAACTGGGACCCCCAAGGCCTCGGCCTGGTCCCCATGGTGGTGGAACAGAGCGGGCGCGGCGAACGCGCCTACGACATCTACTCCCGCCTGCTCAAGGAACGTGTCATCTTCCTCGTCGGACCGGTCAATGATGCCTCCGCCAATCTGGTGGTCGCCCAGCTGCTGTTCCTGGAAGCGGAAAACCCGGACAAGGATATTTTTTTCTATATCAACTCCCCCGGCGGTTCAGTAACGGCAGGCTTGTCAATTTACGACACCATGCAGTTCATCAAGCCGGATGTTTCCACCCTGTGCATCGGTCAGGCCGCCTCCATGGGCGCCTTTCTGCTCACCGCTGGCGCCAAGGGCAAACGCTTTGCCCTGCCCAATTCGCGCATCATGATTCACCAGCCCCTGGGCGGCTTCCAGGGCCAGGCTTCGGATATCGCCATCCATGCGAAAGAAATCCTTTCCATTCGTGACCGCCTGAACCGCATCATGTCGGAGCACACCGGCCAGCCCATGGAACGGATTGAAAAAGACACCGATCGGGACAATTTCCTTTCTGCCCAGGAAGCGGCAGAATACGGACTGATCGACAAGGTATTGAACCGCCGCGAGGCAGCTTGAAAAAACAAGGCTTGAATAGACGAGGCATGCATGGCTAAAGGCGGACAAGAAAAACTCCTCTACTGCTCTTTCTGCGGAAAGAGTCAGCACGAAGTCAAAAAACTGATCGCTGGCCCCTCGGTGTTCATTTGCGACGAGTGCATTTCGTTGTGCAATGACATCGTGCGGGACGAATTGCCGGAGGAAGCGGGCGGCGTCGTCCGTTCGGACCTGCCCACCCCCAAGGAAATCAGCAGCATCCTCGACCAGTACGTGATTGGTCAGGAAGTGGCCAAACGCATTCTCTCGGTGGCCGTTTATAACCACTACAAGCGCCTGCGTCACGCCAAGAAAACAGCCGATGACATTGAGCTGGCCAAGAGCAACATCCTGCTCGTCGGCCCCACCGGCTCCGGCAAGACCCTTCTTGCCCAGACCCTGGCCCGCCTGCTCAATGTTCCCTTCGTGATGGCCGATGCCACCACCCTGACTGAAGCCGGTTATGTCGGCGAAGACGTCGAGAACATCATCCAGAAACTGCTGCAAAAGTGCGACTACGATATCGAGAAAGCACAGCAGGGTATTGTTTACATTGACGAAATAGACAAGATTTCCCGCAAGTCGGACAACCCCTCCATTACCCGTGATGTGTCCGGCGAAGGCGTCCAGCAGGCCCTGCTCAAGCTGATCGAAGGCACGGTTGCCTCAATTCCACCGCAGGGCGGCCGCAAGCATCCGAATCAGGATTTTGTCCAGGTCGATACCACCAACAT
>CAZHVZ010000107.1:0-10420 GCA_964536245.1 uncultured Rhodocyclaceae bacterium | reverse complement strand
CAACAGCGCCGCCAACTGCTACCTGCCCGGCGAACTGACCATCGGCGCCGGCGACGTGCATCTGGGCGAGATCGGCGGCGTGCCCTTTTACATGAGCCGGTCGCAGTACGAGTACTGGAAACATACCCAGCTGATTATTGACGTGATTGACGGCCACGGCGGCACCTTTTCCCTGGAAGGCCCGGAAGGCAAGGCTTTCCACACCCGTTCCCGAGTTTTTGACGATGCCGAATGGGCCGAATTACAGGCCGGCGGCAGCGTCTGAACACACCCTGCACAGAAAGAGTTTTTCGATGAATCAACCCTTCACTCCTCTGCTTCTTCCCCTCCTGGCCATCACTGCTTTTGCCATGTCCGGGCCGGCCAAGGCTTCCGAAGCCATTGTCAAAAAAGCCCGTTGCGTGGCCTGCCATGCCATCGACAAAAAAATGGTCGGCCCCGCCTACCGCGAAGTGGCTGCCAGATACCGCAACGATGCCGGCGCCCCCGCCCGCCTGGCAGAAAAAGTCCGTCACGGCGGCAGTGGCAACTGGGGCGAGGTTCCAATGCTTCCCCATGGCCCGGACAAGATCAGCGACGACGACCTGAAGGCTGCCGTCAAATGGGTTCTCAGCCTGGAGTAAAGACAGCAGGCTGCCTCGGAATTGCCGGCAGGAAGTCCGACAAAATCGCCCGTTCCCCGGATGGATAGCGGAAAATGCGTCGTTGCCGGACAAGGCCAGCCCTCTTCAGGGAACTTCGCGCTATTGTCCGGCTCATAACCGACCCCGCCAATTTTCGAGGAGCCTCCATGTCCAGCCTGAAACTACTCGGCATTTCCGGCAGCCTGCGCCGGCAATCCACCAACAGCGGCCTGCTGCGAGCCGCCCTGGCCGAACTGCCGGAAGGGGTCAGCATGGATATCGCCGACCTTTCCGACATTCCCTTCTACAACGCCGACCTTAAGGAAAAGCCGGCCAGCGTTGAGCGGGTGCTGGCCCAGATGCAGACGGCTGACGCGCTGGTTCTGGCCTGCCCGGAATACAACTACTCCCTGGCTCCGGCCCTGAAAAACATTCTTGACTGGGCCTCCCGGGAAGCAGGCAATCCCTTGCTGGCCGGCAAAGCCGTAGCCATTCTGGGAGCCGGCGGCGGCATGGGCAGCAGCCGCGCCCAGTACCACCTGCGCCAGGTTTGCGTTTTTCTCGACCTGCACCCGGTGAACAAACCGGAAGTCTTCGCCAACGCCTTTACCGGCGCCTTTGATGCCGACGGCAATCTTGGCGATGCCAAACTGATCCAGCTCATCGCCGAACAGATGCGGGCTTTGGCCCAACTCGCCCGCAAGCTCAAGGACTGAAGCCGCCGCCATGGATCTTGCCCGGATCGGCCAGACGCTCCAGCAGGATGCGGCCTGGGTCGTCTTCATCAATGTCTTCCTGCAACAGATCGGGCTGCCGGTTCCGGCGGTTCCCACCCTGCTGCTGGCGGGCAGTCTGGCGGTCGGCCCGAGCCAGTTGGGGCAGGTTCTGGCGGCAGCCATTGCTGCCTCGGTGATTGCCGACTGGGTCTGGTATCTGGCCGGGCGGGCCTTTGGTTACCGGGTTCTGGCCGGACTGTGCAAGCTCTCGATCAACCCTGCCTCCTGCGTCAGCCAGACCGAGGCCCGTTTCATCCGCTGGGGAATCGGCTCCCTGGTCATCGCCAAGTTCATTCCCGGCTTTTCCACCGTTGCCCCGCCCATTGCCGGCTCGTTACGCATGGGGCTGCCCGGTTTTCTCCTGGCGGCTGGGGCCGGCGCCGGCCTGTGGGCAGGCATCGCCCTGGGGGCCGGCTGGCTGCTGCGCGAGCAGGTCCAGACCGCCATTTTCGTTCTCGAAGACCGGGCCGGCAGCGCCCTGCTCCTCGTACTGGCCGTTCTAGGCATCTGGCTGGGCTGGAAACTGTGGCAGAAATTCCGTTTCCGGAAACTGTCCGCCGTCCCCCACGTGACGCCGGATGAGCTCATCGCCGCCATCAATGCCGGGCAGCCGCCGCTCATTCTCGACCTGCGCGGGGCGACCATGATCGCCGAGGCCGGTCCGATCATCGGCGCCACCGTGGCCGAACACGACCGCCTGCTGGATGCCCTTGGCGCATGGCCGAAGAACCAGCCGATCATCACCCTCTGCGCCTGCCCGGAAGATGCCGGCGCCGTCCAGGCAGCTCGCCGCCTGCTTGAGCAGGGTTACCTTTCGGTGCGCCCGCTCAAGGGCGGCTACGCGGCCTGGCTGGCCGCCAATCCGGCAGAACGGAACGCTCCCGATGACTGATCCGAGCCGATCCCCGACTTCCTGGAAAGACCTGCCCGGCGCCCCGGCGGAAGGCACCCGTCTCGCCGCGATGGACGAACTCGCCGACGGTGGTGCCTGCCTGCGCAGCCTGGAGAACGGTCCTCAGCCCTTCAATATTCTCCTCCTGCGGAGCGGCGGGCAGGTATTTGCCTATGTCAATCGCTGCGCCCATTTTGGCGTTCCGCTTGCAAAAACCCGGCAGCATCTCATCATCAAGCCTCACGAAAGTATCAGCTGTAATGTCCATTACGCCCGCTACCGCTGGAGCGACGGGCTTTGTGTCTTTGGCGATTGCGAAGGGGAATCTCTCCTGCCCATACCGGTAGTGGTGAGCAAGGGCGATGTGCTGATTGGCGGCGGACGGTGAAAAAGTAGTGCCGCCTGCCGGGTGCAGCGCTGCCCGGCCGCCCTGCCCACGGAATATGCCCGGAAATTCTCCGCAACGCCCGCCTTCTACGACTGCCGCCCTGATGCCCCAAGCCCCTGCCCGGCAACACGAACACTACTTCCTGCTGACCCTGGCCGGAATCCAGTTTTCCCACATCCTCGATTTCATGATCATGATGCCCCTCGGGCCGATTCTGATCAGCGCCTTTGGCATCACCCCCCACGAATTCGGCCTGCTGGTCGCGTCCTACAGCTTCAGCGCGGCGATCTCCGGCTTTCTCGGCGCCACCTTCATCGACCGCTTTGAGCGCAAACGGCTGCTGCTGGTGATGTTCGCCCTCTTCGGCCTGGCCACCCTGGCCTGCGGCCTCGCCCCGGATTACCTCACCCTGCTCGGGGCGCGGGGCCTGGCCGGAGCTTTCGGCGGAGTGATGGGCGCCCTGGTGCAGACCATGCTCGGCGACGTCATTCCCTTTGCTCGCCGGGCCAAAGCCAGCGGCACCGTCGCCACCGCCTTCTCGATTTCCACCGTCGCCGGCGTACCGCTCTCCCTGTGGCTGGCCAACCATTTCCAGTGGCGTGCTCCCTTCCTCTTCATTGCCGCGCTTTCCCTCGCCTTCATTGCCATCGGCTACCGCATCCTGCCGGAGCTGCGCCACCACCTGAGCCAGGAAAAACGCCGACATCCCTTCTCGGACCTGTTCGTCGTCCTGGGTGACGGCAATCACCTCAACGCCCTGCTCTTCTCCGCGCTCATCATCTTCTCCGGCTTTACGGTGATCCCCTATATCACCGTCTATGCAGTCGGCAATGTGGGCATCTCGCAGCAGGACATCCCCATGGTTTATCTCTTCGGCGGTGCGGCCACCTTTTTTTCGGCCCGGATGGTTGGCCAATGGGCCGACCGGCGCGGCAAGATCGAGGTTTACCGCCGCCTCGCCCTGGCCGCCACCCTGCCGCTCCTCATCGTTACCCATAGCGGCCCCCTTCCCCTGTGGGCCTGGGTCTTATGCACCACGCCATTCTTCGTGCTCGTTTCGGGCCGCATGATTCCGGCCATGACCATCATCACCTCCGCCGCCCAGCCCACCCTGCGCGGCACCTTCATGTCCATCAACGGCACCGTCCAGTCCCTCGCCATGGGTTTGGCCACCACCCTCGCCGGCTTCCTCATCAGCCAGGACAGCAGCGGCCAGATCGTCGGCTACCGGGGAGTGGGCTACGTGGCAATGACGGCCAACCTGCTGGCGATCTGGTTTGTGGGACGGATTGCAATGCATGATCGGCAGGGGGAGGGAGCAAGGAAATAGCAAGCGCCCCATTTTCTTTACTGCCTCCGGCACCCAAAAATCTATTACTTTAGCCATAAATAGCCGCCAAACTACTGCTCAATTCTGGAGCACCTGTTCAATTTTTTGGCACACCGCCGGGCAACATGCGCCGCAACATTCCGTCCCGCCGCCGGAGATGTCTGGCAACACCGGCCCCATGCAAGGCAATCAAGCCGGCGCCGCCCCAAACCAGAACCTGATGCAATCGCTTGAAAAGGCCGTTGAGGGATTCATCCGGCCAGCCGGTTCGGGGGAGTTCGAGGCTGAAGAACTTGATGGCGTAAGGGGTGAAGGACGAGGCCAGATAGCCGGCCAGGGGGGCCAGGACAAGGAATGCGTAGAGGGCGCAATGGGTGGCGTTGGCCAGCCCGGCCTGCCAGCCGGTCACCGTCAGGGGCGGCGCCGGGTGCCGCCGGCGCCAGGCCAGGCGGACCGCGACCAGGGCCAGGGTGAGCAGCCCGAGGGATTTGTGCAGGCCGTAGGCGGCGCTGCGTTCGGCGCCCTTGGGCAGATCGCTCATGGTCCACCCCAGCCAGAGGAGCCAGACGACGATCACGGCCTGCCCCCAGTGAAGCGCCATGGCCGGCAGGGTGTAGCGCCGGGCTGCCGCCGGTTGGTCAGTGACGGGCTGTTCGCTCATCGAATACTCACTCCCCAGGGCAGTTCGCCGACTTCGATATCGAGCAGCTTTTTGAAACTGCCGGTATCGATGACCGAAACGCTGTTGGAACGGCCATTGGCCACGTAAAGCTTGCCGCCGTCCGGGGTCAGGGCCATGTTCCAAGGACGTTTGCCGACTTCCGCCGTGGCCACCACCCGGTTGCTCGCCGGGTCGATGGCCATCACCGTGCCGTCCCGGCCATTGGAAAGGTACACCCGCTTGCCGTCGGGGTGCACGGCGATCCCGTTGGGGTACTGCCCGGCGGCGATCTCGGCCACCACCCGGTGTTCAGCCACGTCGATGGCGTAGACCTTGCCGGCCATTTCGCAGGCCACGTAGGCACGGCTGCCGTCGGGCAGAAAGCCGATGCCGCGCGGGCGCTTGCCCACCGCAACGCTGCCCGTCTGACGCCGGGCGGCCACGTCGATGACATCGACCTGCTCGGCCTCTTCGGCGCTGACGTAGAGCCAGCGGCCGTCCGGGCTGAACACGGCGTGCTCGGGGTTGCGCCCCTCCACCTTGATCCGCGCCAGTTCCTTTCCTTCCGGCGCACTGAGCAGGACGATGCCGTTGTCATCTTCCACGGCCACCGCCAGCAGCTTGCCGTCGGCGGAAAGGCTGACCCCTTCCGGCGAATCCCCCAAACGCAGGCGACGGGCCAGCTGGCCGGAGGCGGTATCCACCACCAGCAGGCTGCCCGATCTGGCGTCGGTCAAATAGAGGCGGCTGCCGTCGGAAGCCGCTCCCCGTGGCCGCTGGCCGACGGCAATGTCGGCCAGCCGCCGGTCGGTCGCCGTGTCGATGATGCTGACGCTGGCCGATTTTTCGTTGGGAACATAGGCCAGCGGACCGCCCAGGGCAGAGCCGGCAAAGGCCGCCAGCAGCGCGGCAATCAAGGGAGGAGTCGGGGACATGGCGGCCTCAGGCGGCAAGGTGGGAAATACCGTGGCGTTTGAAGATGGCGGCCACCGTTCCATCGCGCTTGAGGTCGGCCAGCGCCGCCGCAATCGCTTCCGCCAGGGCCTTTTCTTCGGCCTTGACGGCCAGGCCCAGGGGCCAGCTATCGACCTTGAGTTCGGCGAATTTCGCCGGCTCAAGGGTGAAGCGGCTTGACCCGGCGAGGGCCGCTTCCAGTTCGGCGCGAGGGGCCAGCAGGGCCGCCACCCGCCCCTCGGTCAGGCCCTTGGCGGCCTCGGCCACGGTGCGGAAATGCACGACATTGTCCCGCAGGCGGCCATTGAGCACGCCGAGCAAGAAGGAATCGGCCAGGGTCGCCGTTTCCACACCGATCTTTTCCCGGGTGAAGACTTCCAGGGCCACCGCCGCCGAGCCGGAAAGGGGCGGCACCCGCTCCGGATTGCGTGCCAGGGCCAGGGATTCCCGGTGATAGGCGCCGAAGATGCGGACCTTGTCGTTGGCCCGCGCCAGGTGCTCATCCACCGGCACATGCAGCATCACGTCGGCCGGCTGGGTACCGAGGTAATGGCCTTTCCACACCATGTTGCGCAGGTCGTCGTTCATGTCCTCGTCGGCATTGAAAGCGACGATTTCCGGGGCCAGGCCAAGCTTTTCGGCGATGGCGCGGCCGAGGTCGGCATCAATTCCCTTGCCGCCGCTGGTGGCATAAGGAGGAAAGTTGTTATAGACGGCAATGCGCAGGCGGCCGCGCTGGCGGAAAGCGGACAGCTCATCGGCACGGGCCGGCAGCGCGGCCAGAAAAGGCGCGGCAGCCAGGGCCTTGAGCCAGAGTCGGCGATCATTCTTCATGGACGGTTTCCAGCCAGGTACGAATCGCCCACATGGCTTCCTGGCTCAGGGTGCCCTCAAAGGGAGGCATATAGACCCGGCCATCGCGCACCGATCCCTTGCGGATGCGGGGCATGAACACTTCATCCCCCTCGTCGGCCAACGGCAGGAAGCGCAAATCGGGAGCGATACCGCCGGAGATCCCGCCCAGCCCGTGACAGCGGGCGCAATTCTGGTTGTAGGCGGAATCTCCGATGCGGATCGCCGTCTTGTCCTTGCGGTACGGGTTGGTCATCTGCCAGTCGGCACCCAGCTTTTTCAGCCCGGTGGTATCCACCGCCTGAGGGACCACGTCGCCGTGGGCCAGCACCGGCGGCGCCGACAGCGCCAAAATGAGGGCAGCCGCCAGAGCGGCAATAGAGGAAAGAGGATGGTTCACGGGGTCTCCTTTGGTGAATGGGGGGCGCTACGTTCGCAGAACCTGCTCTGCAAACCTTGTGCCAGCGGGAAAACCAACCCATTCCGGGTAATAGCCCCCGGCATTTCCTGACAACGGGCTGGCCGATGAGCCAACCCGTGAAAAACAATCCATGGCACGCCCTTTGCTCAGCCTGTCTGCGAAGTGCACGGCACATTGCTAATAAAAGAGGCAGGTGCTACGTTATGAAACAACACAACAATAAAAATCATTGGAAATACCGGAGGAGTGATGGGACAACTTCAACTTCTGGCTGATCTGCACAGCCAGCAACTGCGCCAGGCTCGGCAGCTGTTTTTTGACCGGGGCGACTTGCCGCAAGGCTTGGTGGACCCGCTCATCGTCCGTTCCTGGGAACGCTGCCGCCGTTTTGGTTTGACCGAAACCGGCTACATGCCGAGCGCCGACGCTCTCGACCGGGTGGCCCTGAAAAGCGAGCAGGATCGCAATCGCTACCTCCTGATGCAGGGCCGGCCGATCATGGAGCATGTTTACGAGCAGATTCGCGAATCGGGCAGCATGGTCATCCTGGCCGACGCCAATGGCCTGCTCCTGGAGACTGTTGGCGATGCCGATTTTGTCGACCGAGCAGACCGCATCAGCCTTGCTGCGGGAGCCTCCTGGGATGAGAGCCAGCGGGGAACCAACGCCATCGGCACCGCCCTTTCCGAAGAAGCTCCGGTGGAAGTTCTCGGCGCGGAGCATTTCCTGGAGCACAACGGCTTCCTGACCTGTTGCGCCAGCCCGATTTTCGGCCCGGATGGCCGCTTGATCGGCGTTCTCGACATTTCCGGGGATTACCGCAGCCAGCAGCGGCACACCCTCGGCCTGGTGCGCCTCTCCTCGCAGATTGTGGAAAAGCGCCTGTTCGAATCGATTCACGCCCGCGACATCCTGGTCTGTTTCCATAGCCGGGCCGATTACCTCGGCAGCCCCAAGGAAGGACTGGCCGCCGTTTCGCCCGACGGCCAGATTCTGGCAACCAACCGGGCGGGGCTGGAAATCCTCGGCATCCGCCGGGTGGATGCGGTGCGCCGCGACTTTTCCATGGTTTTTGAAAGCAACCTCTCGGCCCTGGTCGACCGCCTGCGCCACACTCCGCAGGGCAGCTGCGAAATTTCGGTCAACGGCAAAAGCATCCACGTGCAATTGCGCGGCCAATTACCCCCTCTGGCCGTCGCCGGGCGTATTTTTGACGATGCCCCTCCGACCCGCCCGGCTCGCCGCCTGTCCTGCGCCGCACCGGCCGCCCTGACCCTGGACACCCTGAACACCGGCGACCCCCGCCTGCAACTGGCGATTGACCGTTCGCGGCGCATCCTCGGCCGCGACATCCCGATCCTCATCCAGGGTGAATCCGGCGCCGGCAAGGAGATTTTCGCCAAGGCCTTCCACAACAGCGGTACGCGCCAATACGGCCCCTTTGTTGCCCTCAACTGCGCTTCCATTCCGGAAACCCTGATTGAGTCCGAACTGTTCGGCTATCAGGGCGGCGCCTTTACCGGCGCCCGCAAGGAAGGGGCGCCGGGCAAGATTCAGCAGGCCCATGGCGGCACCCTCTTCCTCGACGAAATCGGCGACATGCCTCTCAACCTGCAAGCCCGCCTCCTGCGCGTCCTCCAGGAGCGCAGCGTGACGCCCTTGGGCAGCACGCGGGCCATCGAGGTGGATATTTCCCTGGTCTGCGCCACCCACCGCACGCTGCGGGATGAAGTCGCACGCGGCAGCTTCAGGGAAGACCTCTACTACCGCCTGAACGGCCTCTGCGTCACCCTGCCGGCCCTGCGGGAACGGAGTGATGTCCGCCAGCTGGTGAGCAAGCTGGTCAATGCCGAAGCCCTTGCCAAAGGGGAAACGCTGCGTTTTTCGGAAAGCGCCTTGCAGGTCATCGAGCGCTATGACTGGCCGGGCAACATCCGCCAGCTTTTCAACGTTATCCGGGTCGCCATCGCCCTGCTCGACGAGGGCGAGACACTGATCACCGAGAGCCATCTGCCGGAGGAGCTGTTCGAGACCCGCTACGCCCCGGCCGCCGGGAGCGAGCAGCCCTCCGCTGCCCTGGCCGGCGCTGCGACGATGGATGGCGGCAGCCTGGACGCCATCGGCCGCCAGGTCGCCTTGCGCACCCTTGAGGCCGCAGGCGGCAATATTTCCGCAGCCGCCCGTCAGCTGGGCATCAGCCGCAATACGCTGTATCGAAAACTGGGCCGTTTCTAGCCCGCAAACGGTGGGGAAAACCGGGCACCTGGCGCTGCCCGGTGCCTGGCCGGTCGTAAGCCAGTAGAATCCGACCATTCTTTCCTTGCCGAAATCCGCATGTCCGACTATTCCGCCTCTTCCATTCGCGTCCTCAAGGATCTTGAACCGGTCAAGGAACGTCCGGGGATGTACACCCGCACCACCTGCCCGACCCACATCATCCAGGAAGTCATCGACAACGCCGCCGACGAAGCGCTGGCCGGCTTCGCCAAAAAGATCGGCGTCCTGGTCCGGGCCGATGGCATCATCGAAGTGAGCGACAACGGCCGTGGCATTCCGGTGGAAATCCACCCGGAAGAAGGCAAACCGGCGGTCGAACTGGTCTTCTGCAAGCTGCACGCCGGCGGCAAGTTCAACAAAAAGGAGGCCGGCAACGCCTACCGCTTCTCGGGCGGCCTGCACGGGGTCGGCGTTTCCGTCACCAATGCCCTGTCCCTCCGGCTGGAAGTGGAGATCAAGCGGGGCGGCGGCGTTTATCGCATTGCTTTCGGCGCCGGCTTCGTCAGCGAAGAACTGGCCCGCATCGGCGACTGCGGCCAGCGCAATACCGGCACCACGGTGCGCATCCAGCCCGATCCGAAATATTTCGATTCGCCCAGAATCAACCTCGGCCAGCTGGAGCACCTGCTGCGCTCAAAGGCCGTGCTCATGCCCAATGTGACGGTGGAGCTGGAAATAGAAGGGGAAGCGAAAAAAACCTGGTGCTACCAGAACGGCATGGCCGACTACCTGACCGAAATGATGGTCGGATCGCCGGTGGCCCCCATTTTCGTCTCCTAAAAATTTGTCGACCCGGCCAATGGCGTCGCCGGGGGCGAAGGCGCCACCTGGGCCCTGGCCTGGTTCGAGGAGGGCGGCGGCAAGCCAGAGTCCTACGTCAACCTGATCCCCACCCTGGACGGCGGCACCCACGAGGCCGGACTGAAGGCCGGCGTTTTCGAAGCGGTGAAATCCTTCGCCGACCACCACGCCATCCTGCCGGCCAAGGTCAAGCTGGCCCAGGAGGACGTTTGCGGCCGCATGACCTTTCTCCTTTCGGCCAAAGTGCTCGACCCGCAGTTCCAGGGCCAGACCAAGGAAAAACTGACCAGCCGCGATGCCTACAAGCTGGTGTCGCAGATGGTGCGCGACCCCTTCGAACTGTGGCTCAACAGCCACGCCGACTTCGGCAAGAAGATTGCCGAAGTGGCTGTCAAGGCGGCGCAGAACCGCATGAAGTCGACCCAGAAGGTGGAAAAGATGAAAT
>CAZHVZ010000106.1:3621-10503 GCA_964536245.1 uncultured Rhodocyclaceae bacterium | reverse complement strand
TCTGGATGATGCGGCCTTCGTGCTCGGTGATCGAGCAGAAGGTGCAGCCGCCGAAACAGCCGCGCATGATATTGACCGAAAAGCGGATCATCTCCCAGGCAGGAATCTTGGCCTCGCCGTAGGCCGGGTGCGGGCGGCGGGCGTAGGGCATTTCGTACACCTGGTCCAGTTCCTCGGTGGTCAGGGGAATGGGCGGCGGATTGAGCCAGACATCCCGCTCGCCGTGACCCTGCACCAGGCTGCGGGCATTGCCGGGGTTGGATTCGAGATGGAAGGTACGCGAAGCGTGGGCATAGAGCACCGGGTCGCCGCACACCTGCTCGTAGGACGGCAGGCGGATGACGCTATGAGCCCGCAGGTCGCGCCGGGCAGCCAGGCGCTCCTTGGTGGACACGATGCGCACCGGCTGTTCTCCCCCCCCCTGCCCGGCCACCATTTTCGTTTCTTCGCTGGCGTAGGGATCGGGGTGACGGATCAGCGGCCCCGGCGTATCGACGCTGGTCGAATCCAGGCACTGCCACTCGGCAGAGGGCAACCAGCCTTTGGGAACCATGAAACTGGTGCCGCGAATGTCGCGGATGCTGGCAATCGGCTCTTTTTTGGCCAGCCGGTGAGCCAGTTCGACAATCGCCCGCTCGGCGTTACCGAAGACCAGGAGGTCGGCCTTGGAGTCGGGCAGCACCGCCCGGCGCACCTTGTCCGACCAGTAGTCGTAATGGGCGATGCGACGCAGGCTGGCCTCGATGGAGCCGATCACCACCCCGCTCTCCGGGTAGGCCTCGCGGCAGCGCTGGGCGTAGACCACCACGGCCCGGTCGGGGCGCTTGTTGGGTTCGGCGTTGGGGGTATAGGCGTCGTCGGAGCGGATCTTGCGGTCGCTGGTGTAGCGATTGACCATGGAATCCATGTTGCCGGCGGTGACCCCGAAGAACAGGTTGGGCTTGCCCAGGCGGCGAAAATCGGCTGCCGAATGCCAGTCCGGCTGGCTGATGATGCCGACCCGGAAGCCCTGCCCCTCGAGCACCCGCCCGATCAGCGCCATGCCGAAACTGGGGTGGTCGATGTAGGCATCGCCGGTGACCAGGATGATGTCGCAGGAATCCCAGCCCAGAACGTCCATTTCAGCACGGGACATGGGCAGGAAAGGCGCCTTGCCGAAGCGCTTGGCCCAATAGGGACGGTAGGAGAAGAGCGGTTTGGGTGAGGACACAACGGATCTTTGCAAACAAGGGGAAGGACGGCGATGGAGGCCTATTCCAGACTCAGGCCACGTAACCGGGAAAACAGTTCCGTTTGCCTGCCGCCGCCTCATGGGAAACGCGCATTTTCTCATTATCGCCGCAGACTTGGGCGGCATTTCATCCCCTTCAAGACAGCGCTCCCAGGGGAGAATTGTGGCGAAAAAATCCATCGCATGCGCTATCCTTGAAATCATTCGAAAAACCAGCGCCACTGTCGCTTTGCCTGATGCCGCGTGTTTGAAAGGTTTTCCTGTATTGATCCGCTCCTGGCCAGCCTTCGCTTTCCTTCTCGTCACCGGCTTCGCCCTGGCCGATCCGGCTACGGTACGCCTCTGCCATGACGATGGTGATCCGGTGCCGGATATCGACAACCCCTTGAACAACGCTGCGGCGGCACCGCAAAAGATACTCAACATCGTCGCCCTCCAAATGGCATCCCGAAAGACGGGGATCAAGCTGGAAATCATCCCGACCCCCTGGAAACGCTGCCTGTCGGAAATCCAGAAAGGCAGTATGGATGGAGCCTTTGCCGCCACCTACCGGGCCGACCGGGCTGAATACGCCCGGTTCCCCATGCGGGACGGGAAAGTTGATGAGCGCCGTGCCATGCAATACGACAGCTACACCCTTTACCGGCAACGGGGGACCCACGTCACCTGGGAGGACGGGCACTTCCATAACCTCGCTGGCCCGGTCGGGGTACAGCCCGGGCACTCGATTACCGAAATCGTTCGGGCAGCTGGCGCCAAAACGGACGACAGCGCCAAAAGCGCCACCGACAATCTGAAAAAAGTGGCGGCCGGACGCTTGCCAGCGGCCGCTCTGGCGACCATCAAGGCGGATCACGCCCTGAGTCTGGACATTGATCTCGCCCTGAGGGTGGAGAAAGATGCCAAACCCATGGCCGAATCCTACAAATACCTCATGTTTTCAAAAAAGTTCTCCGCCGACCATCCGGAAATTCCGGAAAAACTATGGAATAGCTTGGTCGCCGTTCGTGGCACCAGCGAGTACAAAACTATTGAGAAAACAGTTCTGGGCAAGCCGGAGAGCATGACCAGTGGACCACGATGACCTGCACCGCCCCATCTCCCGAACCGCTTCCGAAGCGCTCAGCATGTCCGGGCTGACGTCCAGAATGCGCCGGCACTGGCGACGCAATCTGCGAACCCGTACGCTGGTCGGGTTGATTGCCATGGTCTGGCTGGTGGTAACGCTTTACGCCATGATCGACGCCTATTTGCGCCAGGTTGAACTGCTTGAACGGGCGCAGGAAAACGCCGACCGTATCGCCTCCCTGATGAGCGACGCCCTGGCACGCCCCCTGTACGACTTCAATACCGCCGGTGCAGAAAGCGCTGCCCGCGCCCTGGCTGCTTTCCCGGAAATCGTTTCAGCGCGGGTCCTTGATCACGAGGGAAAAAGCGTTGCCGACAACCTTCTCTGGCACCCCGGGGTTTCGGCTCCGATCCACGTCAAACGCGAAATACTCTTTATCGACGACAACCGCACCACGCCTGTCGGCACCCTTGAATTTTCGATGAGTACGCAATCGATTGACAGCGAGGTTCTCGGCCTGCTCAAACGGGCAATGATTATCAGCCTGCTCCTGTCGGCGGCTATTATCAGCGCTGTCATGCTGCTTTTCCGCTCGGTGACCAAACCGCTCGGCGACATCTACAGCGCCCTGGAAAAGCTGGCCCGCAACGAAACTGACATTGCCCTCTCCGGACTCCAGCGGGAAGACGAATTGGGGCGCGTATCCCTGGCGGTTAACCAGTTCCGGGAATCGATCCGGCGGCGAACCCAGGTGGAAAACGAACTGGAAGCCATGGTCGAGGAAAACCGGGCCATTCTGGACAATGCCCTGGTCGGTATCGCCCTGGTTCGGGAGGGATGCCTGGCAGCCGTCAACCGCCGGGTCGAGGAACTCCTCCTTTTGCCTGAGGAAAGCCTGATCGGGTCGGGAATCAGCGGTTTTTTCGTGGATCATGAGGAATACCAGGCGCTGGCAAAGGAAACCTCCAAGGCCTTTTCCCATGGCCAGGCCGTATCCTGCGAGGTTCGTCTGCGCCGGGCCAGCGGCGAGGTGTTCTGGGGCGCCCTGACCGGGCGGACCATTGGGTCGGCATCCGGCCCCCAGAGCGCCATCTGGGTCATTGCCGACATTGACGAGCGGCGCCGCGCCCAGGAAGAGCTGGAACTGCACCGCCTGCATCTGGAAACCATTGTCGAACAGCGCACCCGGCAACTGACCCAGGCGCGGCAGGAAGCACAGAATGCCAACGAAGCAAAAAGCCGCTTCCTGGCGACCATGACCCACGAAATCCGCACGCCGATGAATGCTATCGTCGGCCTTTCGCAACTGGCCCTGCAAACCCGCCTGACCGCCCAGCAGAGAGACTATCTGGACAAGATCGTCCTTTCCGGACGCATCATGCTGCAACTGATCAACGACATCCTCGACCTCTCGAAAATAGAGGCCGGGCGCCTGGAACTGGATAACCACGTTTTCAACGTAGCCGATGTCCTTGAGCAGGCCGTCACCGTCGGGCGCAATCTGGCCGAGACCAAGGGACTGCGTTTTACCGTGGAAACCGGCTGTAGCGTCCCCGGTTTCATGATTGGCGATGACCTGCGTCTGACCCAGGTTCTCAACAACCTGATCGGAAATGCCGTCAAATTTACCGATACCGGCGAGATTACGCTCAGTTGCGAATGCCATCAAACCGGCGCCGATCAAACCACTCTCCGGTTCCGGGTCCGGGATACCGGCATCGGCCTCACCCGACAACAGCGCCAGCGGCTGTTCAAACCCTTTACCCAGGCCGACTCCAGCACCACCCGAAAATACGGAGGAACGGGACTGGGATTGGCCATTTCCCGGCAAATCGTCCATTTGATGGGAGGCACCATCGCTCTGGAAAGCACTCCCAACGTGGGAAGCACCTTCCTTATCGAAATTCCGTTTACCCGCGCAAGCGAGGAACAATGCCGGGAAGCCAGGAATCAGCATGCGCTGGAGGGACTGGATACCGCCATCACCAACAATCAGAACAGCTTCAAGGGGGTTCGCATCCTGTTGGCGGAAGACAACGAAATCAACCAGCAGGTCACCGTCGAATACCTGGCACTCGTCGGTGCCAAAGTGGATGTTGCCGAAAATGGCCGGCTGGCGCTGGAGGCGCTGTCCAAAGGCAACTACGATCTGGTCCTGATGGACATGATGATGCCGGAGATGGACGGGCTGGATGCAACCGCCGCCATGCGCCGGAATGAACGCTGGAAGGACATTCCGGTTATTGCCCTCACCGCCAACGCCACCAGCGAACACCGGCAACGGTGCCAGGAAGTCGGCATGAACGATTTCATCACCAAGCCGGTTGAGGCCGCATTGCTCTATCGGAAAATCGGACATTGGCTGAACCTCTCCGAAACCCGTCCCGCCCGCTCCGCTTGCACTCCGGGCACCGGCACTACCGGCGCCACGCTGCCCCCGTGCAGGGGCATTGATGGCGAACTCCTCCTGCGTCGCATGGCGGGCAAAGTGGAGTTCTGTCTTCAGGTGCTCAAGAAGTTTCGCGAAAACAACCTCGGCACATGGGAGCGCATGGCCAATGCCATCCATGTCAGCGAATGGCAAGAGGCCCACCGGCTGGCCCACACCCTTAAAGGCAGTGCCGGAACCATCGCCGCTGCCGCCCTGGCCGAGCACGCGCTCAAACTGGAAGAAGCCTGCGCTGCTGCCGATCATACTGCTGCCGGCATCGCCCTGGCTGAACTGAGGCCTTGCCTCGACACCCTGCTGACGGAACTGGCCCCCCTGACCGGGAAAAAATGAATCAAACGGAAGGAAGCCGGTCCACCCGGCAACTGCCCGCCCGCAGGACATTGCGCCCCTGTCTGCAATGTCCGCAGTACATGGCATAATTTCCCCTTTGCCACGCATCGGAACCTTGTCCATGCAACTGACTGCCACGCCCCACCCAAACGCCACGCTCCTCGTCGCAACCGGTCGCATTGATCAAGCCAGTGCCGACAACTTCCTCGCTGCCCTGCAACCCCACCTGGCAAACTGCAAAACCGGGTTGCCGCCGGTCATCCTGGATTTTTCCGGCGTCGATTACATTTCCAGCGTCGGCTTGCGAGCCCTCATGGTAGCTGCCCGGCAAAGCAAGGCGAATGGGGGGAAAATCGGCATCGCCGCCCTGCAACCGCTGGTTCGGGAAGTCTTCGGCATCGCCCGCTTTGATCTGGTCATCCCCTGTTTTGAAAACCTTGATGCCGCAGTGGAAAGGCTGTCCGCATGAAAGTGCGCTTCTGGGGGACCCGTGGCTCCCTGCCGGTTGCACTGACGGCAGACGATGTGCGGAAAAAGGTGGTCGCCGCCCTTACCGCAGCCAATGGACGGCAGTTCGAGTCGAGTGCCGCAATCGAGTCCTTTGCCGATACCCTGCCCTTTGCCGTGGCCGGTAGTTTTGGCGGACACTCCTCCTGTGTCGAAATCATTCCGGAAAGCTGTGAGCACGTCATCTGCGACCTGGGCAGCGGTGCCCGCCCCCTCGGGCAATCGAAACTCGCCACCTTCGGTCCCGGCAAGCCGCAAACCTATCACGTCTTTCTCTCCCATCTCCATTGGGACCACCTGATGGGGCTGCCATTTTTTGTTCCCATCTATATTCCCGGCAACCGCATCATCTTCCATGGCTGCCATGCCAATATGGAAGAAGCGGTACGGCTGCAAATGTCGGCCCCCTGCTTTCCGGTGGAATTCAACCAGATCGGCGCCAAGGTTGAGTTTGACCTGCTGGAGCCGGGCCGTCCCTACACCATTGCCGGCCTGAGGGTTACCGCCAAACGTCAGTTGCATGCCGGCGATTCCTACGGCTACCGCTTTGAGCAAAACGGCAAATCGGTGGTTTATTCCACGGACTCCGAACATCGTCTGGAAGACCTGCCCGAGCGCCAGTCTTTCATTGACTTTTTTCATGCCGCCGACCTGGTGGTGTTCGATGCCATGTACTGCCTCGCCGATGCCGTGTCGGTCAAGGCCGACTGGGGACATTCCAGCAACATCGTGGCGGTGGAGCTGTGCCAGGAGGCGGAAGTCAGGCAACTGGCCATGTTCCACCACGAACCGGTCTACGACGATGAGCAGCTTTCTAGGCTGCTGGCCGAGACCCGCCGTTTTGAGGAAATCTCCCGGGATCAACGCGCTCCCCTGGAAATAGTCTCCGCCTATGACGGTCTGAGCATCTGCTTGTGAGTCGTCTCGCACCGGGCATCGTCGCCGCACTGGAAGCCGGGCGCGGGCGCTGGCTGTCTCTCGTAATCTTGCTTCTGGCCTGCATGGCCCTGGGCTATTTTGAAAATGCGGCAATCCGCAACGCCCAGTTCGGCCGCTACCAGCAATGGGAACCTCGCCCCCGGATCAGCAAGCCGGCGGTAGTCGTTGCCATTGACAGCCAGAGCATAGAAAAATATGGCCAGTGGCCGTGGCCGCGTACCATCATGGCCCGTCTCATCGACCGTATCCAGTCCTTTCACCCCAAGGCCATCGGCATTGATGTCCTGTTTTCCGAACCCGATCACTACAGCCGGGAAATGCTGCAAAAGCAGTTTCCGGATCTAACCGAAGAAG
>CAZHVZ010000106.1:0-3611 GCA_964536245.1 uncultured Rhodocyclaceae bacterium | reverse complement strand
GGCAACGGCGGCGGCGCACTGGCGGCGGCGGACAAAGTCGACTTCATCATTTCCTGGGCCATGCCAAAGCCCATCGACATCTGCTCCGGCACCGCGGCAGCGGAGGCAGCGTCGCCGCCCTGGCCCATGCCCTGGCTGGCGCCCCGACGGCCCTGGCGGTTATTGGCGTGGTCAACCCGGTGCCGGGCGCCGCCTTGCCGACCCGATCCCCCGCCATTCAGGATGGTGCCGACCTCGAAAAATTTCTCCCCCGCTACGCCTCCAGCCTGGTCAGCCTTCCCCATCTGGTCAAGGCAGCCAAGGGCGAGGGGCTGATCAACGCCTCTCAGGACACACTCACTTCCAGCCAGGAGCGGGGCGTACTGCGGCGGGTTCCGGCCATTGCCAACATTGACTTCATCCCCCTCCTCTCCCTGCCGCTGGAAATGGCCCGGCAGTCCTTCGGGAAATCCGGCCGGGTAGCGGTGGACCTTGCGCCGGAAGGCATCGAGCGCGTCTGGGTGGGAGGGTACAGCATCCCGACCCTGCCCAATGGCGAAATCCTGTTGCACTTTGGCCGCCCGCAGTCGGATTACTACCTCTCGGCAGCGGATGTGCTGGAAAACAATTTCCCCCCGGACAGTTTTACCGATCGCTTTGTTTTCATCGGATTCAATGCCATCGCCATACAGGATCGGGTAGTGACGCCGCTCGGCGACAATGTTCCCGGCGTGGATATCCACGTCCAGGCGCTGGAAAGCCTGCTCAGTGGTCAGGCATTGCGCCGCCCGGCCTGGATCAGGAGCGCTGAAACCGGCATCCTCGCCCTCGGCGGCTTGCTTTTGATTGCTTTCATCCCCGTCCTGCGGCCCCGCTACGCGGCCCTCTCCATGCTTGTCCTGTCGGGGCTGACCATCGGCAGCGGCTATGCCCTCTTCCACTTTTTCCGCCTGCTGTTCGACGGTCCCACCATCATCCTGCTCCTGGCTCCGGTATTCATTTCCCTGCTCAGCAGCACGCTGATTGCCGCCGACCGCCAGCGCCGCCAGGCCGAAAAGGAATTGCAGTCCGGGCGCGAGGCTGCCGCACGCGTTGCCGGCGAACTGGATGCCGCCCGGCGCATCCAGATGGGACTCTTGCCCGATCCGGGCAAAGCCTTTTCCGGAGAGACGCGGTTTGACGTGGCCGCCCTGCTCGAACCCGCAAGGTCCGTGGGCGGCGATTACTACGACTGTTTCACCCTCGACGAGAACCGCTTGTGCTTTGCCATCGGGGATGTTTCCGGCAAGGGAATTCCCGCCAGCCTGTTCATGGCCATCTCGAAAACCCTGACCGGCGCCCTGGCCCGGCGCAACAACGATCTCGGCCAGGCCATGCAGGAAGTGGAAAACGAACTGAGCCGCAACAATCCGGAATTCCTGTTCGTGACCGCCTTTGTCGGGGTTCTCGACGTCGAATCCGGCATACTGGATTTCGTCTGCGCCGGTCACGATGCGCCGCTCTTGCAGCGGGGCAGGCGAGTGTTCCCGATCGACATCAGCGCCGCATCCGCCCCGCCCTTGTGCGCCCTGGGGGATTTCCCCTTTGTTTCAGCCAAGACCCGGCTTGAGGCTGGCGACACCCTCTGCCTGTTCACCGACGGCGTCACCGAAGCCGGCAACGGCAGCGAGCTCTACGGCGCGCACCGTCTGGCTGCAACCCTCGCCGCCGGAGCACCGGAATCTCCCCTGGCCGAGCGGCTGGCCGTGCTGCGCACGGAAATACGCAGCTTTGAAGCCGGCCAGCCCCAGTACGACGACATAACCCTGCTCCTCGTCCGCTTTAACGGACGCTGATTTCCACCCGGCGGTTGCGGGGTTCAGCCACTTCATCCTCGGTTGGCACCAGGGGTTCCCGTTCACCCCGCCCCGCCGTTTCGATGACCTTTTCCGAAAGTCCGGCAGCCACCAGCACCTCCCGGACCTTGGCCGCCCGCTTGAGAGACAGGGCATCATTGGCCTGCACGCTGCCCACCCGGTCGGTATGGCCGATCACCGTCACCTCGGCAGCACTGCGCCCCTGCACCTCGGCCTTGACCAGATCAATCTGGGCCTGGGCTTCCGCTGCCAGGTTATCGCTGCCCAGATCAAAATAGACCACAAAACTCTTGGCCCGTGGCGGCTGGGCCGCCAGCGCCTGACCGAAGCGCTGCTGCACATCATCCGCCGAGGCGCGGTAGGTCTGAATGCCGCTTCCCTGGCGCAGGGTGGCTTGATAGGGTTGATCGAGAAGGTTCTCCCCCCGGGCGGTCTTGACCACCAGGGCACTGGCGTGACCATCGGCCGACGGCAGGAGGACCACCCGTTCACTGGCGCAACCAGCGAGAAAAAGAATACCCAGACAGGAACTCAAACGGCGCATGTCATTCCTCCCCACTACCGGAAACTTCCACCACAAACTCGGTACCGCGAATCCCCAGCACCGTCGTTGGCGTATGGAAATCCACCGAATCCGGAGTCTTCTTGGCAATTTTGCCCGTCGCCACGGAAACCGTTCCCTTGCGCACCCCAACCGACAGGGCACCATCATGGGTCGTGCTGTCAAAAGCAAATTTTTCGATGGCCAGCAGGGAATTCGGCCCGGCGGACATCAGGGTATTGTCCTTGAGCACCACGCCCACCGCGCTGTCGCTCCCGGTACGCAGCCTGTCGGCCTCGTACACCACGGTTCCCGCCGGAGCATCCAGCTTTTGCCCGGCCCGCTCGATGCTCACAGAACCCCGGCTATTCTTCACCATGCCGGCCGATTCGGCAGCCAGAGCGCCCCCCGCAGAGCAGGCTGCTGCCAACATACAAGCCTTCAGCCAATGTGTTTTAATCATGCCCATCTCCCTCGTCGCAAACCATGAACGACCATTCTACGGAAATTTCCACCTCTGCGCGCTTCACCTCGCTACCGCGCCTGCTGGCCTGGGTGGAGGATTGCGCAGCAGCAAGCCGCCTCGCCCCCGGACAAAGCCAGCGCCTGCAACTGGTGGTGGAAGAACTCTTCGCCAACACCATCCACCATGGCTACGGCGGCGAATGCGAGAGGCCGGTACGCCTCTCCTGGCAAACCCATAACGATCGCATCACCCTTGGCTACGCCGACGAGGCGCCCCCTTTCAACCTGCTGGAAGCCGCCCCGCTCCCCCCCTCCCAGGAACGGATCGGCGGCGCAGGACTGAACCTGGTCCGGGCCCTGGCCAGCACCATCCGCTTTCGCCGGGATGGCCGCAGCAACGTTACCGAACTGGATTTCAGCCGGGGGGAATAATGGGGCTTGAGCGAGCAGGGCGAGCCACCCACCAGACATAAATACAGCCGCTCAATATGCTACAGTGCTCAAAATACATTGCCTCCCCGTAGCAATTGCGGTGAGGCAATGCATTGATTGAGGCCATACCGTGTTGAATCACTGCAATACCGTTGTCGCAAGTTCGCAAACTCACCATAGCCTCGCCACAACATCGGCGGCGGGAGGCAAGTCGAATGATTTTCCGGCCACAGTTTTCATGAGACCTGAAATGACAATTGAAAACCGTGGTCTGTCCCCTGTTGTTCTGGAAGCCGCCCCCCCACCCCCCCCCCCCGGACCGAAGGGCCGGGCCGGCC
>CAZHVZ010000105.1:7160-10906 GCA_964536245.1 uncultured Rhodocyclaceae bacterium | reverse complement strand
TGAAGCGGGCAAATGCAGTGTTGAGATCCTAGTCGCTGGCCAGTTCGATGCCCAGCTCCTGCAAACGGCTCTTGAAGGCATTGCGCCCGGAGTGCTTGCCCAGCACCAGCTTGTTCTGGGACCAGCCGACATCCTGGGCGCGCATGATTTCGTAGGTTTCCCGGTGTTTCAACACGCCGTCCTGGTGAATGCCGGACTCGTGGGCGAAGGCATTGGCGCCGACGATGGCCTTGTTGGGCTGCACCGGGTAGCCGGTGATCTGGGAAACCAGCTTGGAAGCGGGGACGATCTGGCTGGTATCGATGCGGGTTTCCACCGGAAAGAGATCGCTGCGGGTTTTGACCGCCATCACTACTTCTTCCAGCGAGGCGTTGCCAGCCCGTTCGCCCAGGCCGTTGATCGTGCATTCCACCTGGCGCGCTCCGGCCAGCACGGCGGACAGCGAATTGGCCACGGCCATGCCGAGATCGTTATGGCAATGGGTGGACCAGATCACCTGGTCGGCACCGGGAACATTCTGGATCAATTGCGCCATGCGCTCACCCCACACCGAGGGAATGCTGTAGCCGACGGTGTCCGGTACGTTGATGGTCTTGGCGCCGGCCTTGATGACGGCATCGAACACCCGGCAGAGAAAATCGAATTCAGAGCGCACGGCGTCTTCGGCAGAGAATTCCACGTCATCTGTATATTCCCGCGCCCAGTGCACGGCCTTGACCGCTGCCTCGACGACCTGATCCGGCGTCATGCGCAGTTTCTTTTCGATAAAGGTGTGAATTCGCCCCGACTTGGCCGGCTTGATGGCTTCACCGGCACGGCGGATGTCGTTTTCGTTGGCCCGGGCCAACGAACAAATGGTGGAATCCTTGATGGTCTGGGCAATCGAGTGGATCGAATCGAAATCCCCCGGTGAGGCGGCGGCAAACCCTGCCTCAATCACATTCACCCGCATTTTTTCAAGCTGGCGGGCGACGCGAATCTTTTCTTCCTTGGTCATCGAGGCGCCGGGACTCTGTTCGCCATCGCGCAGGGTGGTATCGAAAATAATCAAGGGCTGTTTCATGGGGTTCTCCGTGCCAAAAATTGCCGAGTCGGCCGCTCTCCGGCAACCGACCCGATTCAGCCCGATATTTTAACGCACTCAGTGCAAGGCCTTGGCCAGTTTCGGGTGCGTCGCCACGTAGTAATACAGCGTCGGCAGGACAAAGAGGGTCAGAAGCGTGGCCGAAATCAGGCCGCCAATGACTACCAGTGCCAGGGGACGCTGGGTTTCCGCCCCGATGCCTTGCGACAGGGCCATGGGCACCAGTCCGAGCATGGCCAGCATGGCGGTCATCAAGACGGTACGCAAGCGGGAAAGGGCGCCCTGGAATACGGCTTCATAGGGCGGCAATTTTTCCTGGCGCAGTTGGTTGATATAACTCACCATCACCACGCCATTGAGCACCGCCTGACCGAAGAGGGCAATAAAGCCGATGGCCGCCGAAACGGAGAGAGGAATGCCGGTGAGGAGCAAGGCGAAAATGCCGCCAATCATGGCAAAGGGAATGTTGCAGATAATCAGCAAGGCATCCTTGAGGGAATCAAAGGCATCGAACAACAGCAGGAAGATGAGCAGGATGGACAGCGGTACCACCAGCATCAGCCGCTTCATGGCCCGTTCCTGGTTCTCGAACTCGCCGGACCAGGTGATGGAATAGCCCTTGGGCAGTTGCAGATCCCTGGCCTCCTTCTGCATGTCGGCCACCACACTGCCCATGTCGCGATCACGCAGGAAGACGCCGATGGCAACCACCCGCTGGCCGGACTCCCGGGCGATATTCATGGCCCCGCTGCCGAGCTTGAAATCAACCAGTTCGGCCAGGGGAATCTGGGCGCCGGAGGGCGCCGGGACAAGCAGATTGCGCAACTGATCAAGCGCCCGCTCCTGCTCCTTCAAGCGCACCACCACGCTGAAGTGGCGATCCCCCTCCCACAGCTCGGTAGCAATTTTGCCGGCCAGGGCCGTTTCAATCACATCCTGCACATCCATGACATTCAGGCCGTAACGGGCTGCGGCGGCGCGGTCGATTTCCAGCCGGTACTGCGGCAGGTCGCCATCCCGGTCAATGAACGCCCGCACCACTCCCGGAACATGGCTGATCCTGGCCAGCAGTTGATTGGCGTTGTCCTTGAGCACTTTCAGGTCATCGCCGAAGAGCTTGATGACGATCTGCCCGTCAATCTGGGAAATGGATTCGAGAATCTGGTCGCGCACCGGCTGACTGAAGGTCGGCTCGATGCCGGGCACGTCATTGAGTTTGTCCTCCATGTCGCGGATCAGTTTGTCCTTGGTCATGCCGGGACGCCACTGGGAGTCCGGCTTCAAATCCACCAGCATCTCGGTCATGTTGATATTTTTCGGATCAGTGCCATCCTCGGGCCGACCGCCCTTGGAAATCACGGCATTGACCTCGGGAAAGCTGCCGACAATGCCCCGCAGTTTTTTCAACTCGCTCTTCGCCTCGTCCACGGAAACCGAAGTGGGCAAGGTGATGTTGATCCAGATCGATCCTTCGTTCAGCTCCGGCAAGAATTCGGTGCCCAGTTGCGGCACCAGGGCCAGGGTCACCGCCAGGGCAGCCAGGGCGCCGCCCAGAACGCGGCGAGTATTGGCCAGTGCCCACTTGAGGGCCGGTTCGTAGCGATTCATGAACCAGTGCATGAGCCGGGTTTCTTCATGGGGCACATGGTTGCGGAAAGCGATGTTGGACAGGAAGGGGACCAGCGTCAGGGAAAGGATCAGCGAGGTAATGAGCGCCGCCACCACCGAATAGGCCATGGGGGCAAATATTTTTCCTTCATGCCTCTGCATGGTGAAAATGGGCAAATGGGCGACGATGATGATGATCATGGAAAACACCGTTGGCCGGCCAATTTCCATCACTGCTTCCTGAATGGTTCGGGTCCTGGGTTTGTGGTCCCCCTGGGCAGAGGCCTCTCCCACCCGGCGGAAGATATTCTCGATAACGATCACCGCCCCATCGACAATGATCCCGAAATCCATGGCCCCCAGGGAAAGCAGATTGGCCGGGATACCGACCAGTGTCAGCCCGAGAAAAGTACCAAGCAGGGCCAACGGAATCACCGAGGCGACAATGGCCGCTGCCCGCAAATCCGCGAGAAAGAGATACAACACCACGGTCACCAGCAGCGCCCCTTCGAGGAGATTGGTAAACACCGTTTTCAAGGTCTTGCTGATCAGCCAGGACCGGTCATAGAAGGGAATGATCCTGACCCCGGCCGGCAGCACCGAATCATTCAGCTGGTCAACCTTGGTCTTGAGGGCATCGAGCACGATCGAGGGGTTTTCGTCCTTGCGCAAAAGGACGATGCCGGAAACCACATCGTCCATTTCGTTGTAGCCGACGATGCCCTGCTCCGGCACCCGGGACTCCACCACCTCGGCCACGTCGCGCACGAGGATCGGTGAGCCCTTGTTCTCGGTCACCACCACCTGGCCAATTTCTGATGACGAACGGAGCAGCCCGAGGGAGCGAATCAGGAACTGCTGCCGCCCCTGGGCCACCGACCCGCCGCCGGCATTGGCATTGGCCCGTTGCAGAGCGGAGAAAAGCTGGCCGATGGTCAGCTTGTAATCGCGCAACTTGGCCAGATTGGGACGTACTTCGTACTGGCGGATCGGCCCGCCGAAGGAAACCACATCGGCAATCCCGGATACCTGCTTGAGCTGCCGGGCCACCGTC
>CAZHVZ010000105.1:0-7150 GCA_964536245.1 uncultured Rhodocyclaceae bacterium | reverse complement strand
GATTTCACTGGCTTTCAGTCCCGGCGCATCAATGCGGTAGCGGAAAATTTCCCCGGTTGCTGTCGCCGGCGGCGCCAGCTCCGGCTCAATGCCGGGCGGCAGATCCAGCCCCCGCAAGCGCTCTTCAACCAGCTGCCGTGCCATGAACAGGCTGGGCTTTTCATCAAAGGTGACAACGATGAAAGACAAGCCGAACTGGGTATGGGAAAACATGCGGATCGAGTTCGGCACCCCGGAGAGAGCGATTTCCAGGGGAATGGTGACCTGCTTTTCCACCTCTTCCGGAGCCCGGCCGGGAAACAGGGTGATTACCGTGACCTGGGTATCGGTGACGTCAGGAAAGGCCTCGATAGGCAGGGATTTGAAAGCCGCTGTTCCCGCCCCGATAAAAAGCAGCAGGCCGAGGATGACGAAAAGAGGCTGGGTCAGGGCAAACTGGACAATACGTTTGATCATTTGGCCGCAGCTTTGATCTCGGGCTTGAAAAAGCGGGTCAGGTGCAGATTGCCCTCGACCACCACTTTTTCCCCTTCACTGACACCGGAGGCCACCGTCAGCCAGCCATCCCGTGCTGCGGCTACCTGAACCTCCCGCCGGATATAGCGACCGTTCCCCTGCTCGACAAAGACATAGCGCCGATCACCCATGAGAAAAACGGCCGCTGCAGGGAGCTGCAAAGCATCCGAGGCTGGCAGGGCGACCACTGCCGTCACAAACATTTCCCCCTTGAGGCGCCGCCGGGCATTATCCACCTCGCCGCGTACCTTGATCGTGCGGCTGACCGGATCGACAAAATCGGCCACATGGCGAATCACCCCCTCAAACTGCTC
The DNA here is from genome assembly GCA_964536245.1 of uncultured Rhodocyclaceae bacterium. Lineage (GTDB taxonomy): Bacteria > Pseudomonadota > Gammaproteobacteria > Burkholderiales > Rhodocyclaceae > CAZHVZ01. Next base: position 6,320 of record CAZHVZ010000105.1, on the reverse strand, counting down.
GCCGGGATATTGCTTGGCCTCGATAGAGAAGCGCTCTCCCGGTTTCAACGCAGCCACATCCCCTTCGCCGGCATCAAGCTGAATCCACAAACCTGCCGGGTTAGTAACCACGAACAATGGCGGGGTTGCCTGATCCGGCCGGTATTCCTGCCCCGGATTGAGGTTACGCTCGACCACCACGCCGGCCAGGGGGCTGCGCAGGGTATACGTTCCATCGCCATCACCGCCGAGCGCAGCCATGCGGCGACCAGACCGTGTCGCCTCGGCAGCAGCGCGCAGGGAATCGGCTTCGGCCTGCTCCCAGTCCTTCTGGGCGATCACACCGGCAGCCAGCAGTTCACGATTGCGCTCCAACGCCTTTTTGGCAACGGCCAGATCGGCCTGGGCTTTTTTGGCTTCTGCCTGGGCCTGGCCGAATTCTGCCGAGCTCAGCGTTGCCAGGGTCTGCCCGGCTTTCACCGTGGCCCCGATCTCGGCCAGACTACGCAGTACGCGGCCTCCCAACTGAGGAAACACCCGCACCGTCCGATCTTCGTTCCACACCAGACGGCCCGGCAAACGCAGTTCGCTTCCCCGGTCCTTGCGCACGCTTTCGGTTTTTAGGAAGGTCGCCTTGTCCGGTTCGCTCAGAGTGACCTGATCCCCTTCCACCTTGATTGAAGCCTCCCTGGCTTTTTCCGGCTCATCCGAACAGGCGGCCAGGAGTAGTGACAAGGCGAGCATCGCCACGCTTCGTTTCATGGTTTGTTTCCGTTTCCGGCCTCTGACTGATACGCCGCCTGGAGCCGCCAGGCCGCCAGGGCCTTGGCATGTTCGGCCCGGGCGGTGGCCGCTTCGATCTGTACCTGGCGCAAGGTGCGCCGGGCATCCAGCAAATCCATGATTCCCATGGCACCCTTGGTATAGGCAAACTCAGCGGCCCTGGCCACTTTTTCCGAGTCGGCCAACAAGCCTGATTCGAGGCGCCGCCGACGTTCTTCTGCCGAACGCAGGCCGCTACGAGCCAGGTCCACGTCGCCCACCGCCTGGGCCTGGACCCGCGCCAGATTCTGCCGGGCTGCTTCCAGGTCGGCCTCGGCACGGGCGATTTCCCCTTCGTACTCATGCCAGACAAAGAGCGGGACACTGACTCCGAAACCATAACTGTTGGTCGGATTATTTTGCAGATTGTGTTCCAGTTGCACTCCCACCGTAACATCCCGCTTGCGCTGCGCCCGAGCCAGATCCCGCGCCGCTTCCGCAGCCGCCACCCGCAAACGGGCCGCTTCGACATCCGGCCTGGCATTCAGGCGAGCGGCAGCGAGTTCGACGCCGGTCAGCTCCGGCCAGGCATCCGCAGCGTGTAACTGGCGCGCTTCGTTTTCCCGGCCAATGAGATAGGCCAGTGCCGCCTGGGCATTTTCAAAATCAGCGAGAGCCTGCCGGGCATCGTTGTCGGCTCGGGATTTTTCAATCTGCATACGGGCCAATTCGACCTGGGAAATATCCCCTGCCCGCAGACGTAGCTTGCTGGCCTCCAGGCTCTTCCCGTAAAGCTCGGCGGCCTCGGCAGCACTCTGCCGCCTTTCCTGGGTAAGCAGCAAGTCGTAATAAGCCGTATGCAGGGCCAGGCGCTGGATACGGCCAGTGTCGTCAAGGTCGTGCCGGGCAGCTTCGAGCTGGGATTCGGCCCCTTTCAGCCGCAACGCCTTTTTCCCTCCCCGTTCGATCAATTGATCGATACGCAGGGCGGTATCCATTTTCTTTTCCTTCCACCCCCCTGCGCCATAGCCGGACCAGGGGCTGATCGACAGGACATTGAGGGAGGCCTGAGGATTCGGCGTCTGACCAGCCGTACGGACATCGGCTTGGGCACCGGAAACAGCCGTGCGGGCCAAACGCAGCTCGTGGTTGTGCTCATGCCACAGGGCTTCTGCCTCGCCCAAGGAGAGACGATAGCCTGTCTGCCCCCAGAGGAGGCCTGGCAACAGGAAAAACAGGGCAATGAAACGCAACATCCGCGAGCCGTCAGGAAAGGAGTGGTATCGTAGGGGCCAAGCCTGACTAACCACTGACTTTCGTAATACTCATGCGCATCCTGCTCGTTGAAGATGACATTCTGCTCGCCGATGGCCTGGCGACAGCGCTTCGCCAATCCGGTTATGTGGTGGAGGTTGCCAGCGATGGCAGAATCGCCGACCGCTGGCTGGAAGCGGAAGCGTTCGACCTGACCATCCTCGACCTCGGCCTGCCCGGACTGGACGGCAGCGAGGTGCTGCAACGCCTGCGAACCCGCAAGCAGCGTACTCCGGTCCTCGTCATGTCGGCCCGCGACGCCATTGAGGAGCGCGTCCGCCTGCTCGATCTGGGTGCCGATGATTATGTGGTCAAACCAGTCGCCTTGAGCGAACTGGAAGCCCGGGCCAGGGCTCTTATCCGGCGTGGCCTGGCCGCCCCCGAGCCGACCCTGACCCTCGGCCGCCTGGTGCTGGACACCGTCGGCAAGCGTGCCTGGCTGGATGGCGCCGCGCTTGACCTGACCGCCCGCGAATGGTCGGCGCTCGAATACCTCGCCCTGCGCGTCAATCGTATCGTCAATAAAGAACAGATCATGCAGTCGCTCTATGGTTGGGAAGAAGACATCACCCCCAATGCCGTGGAAAAATTCATTTCCCGCCTGCGCAGCAAACTCGAACCCGCTGGCATCATCATTCGCACCGTGCGCGGCCTCGGCTACTACCTGGAGAAACCCGCCGACCCACCCCATGCCTAGCCTGCGCATCCTTCTCCTGCGCCGCCTGCTGCCGGCCATGCTGGCCCTGCTCCTGGCCGGTGCGGCAACTGCCTACTGGATCGCCCTGCGCAGCGCCACGCTGGCCTATGACCGCTCTCTTCTCGATATTGCCCTGGCCGTTTCCGAGCAGATTCGGATCATCGACGGGCATCCTGTCTTGCAATTATCCCCTCAGGCCAGGGATGTTCTGCTCACCGACAAGTTTGACCAGATATTTTTCGTCGTCCATGATGCAGAAGGCCATCCTCTGGCTGGAGATACGCGCCTGCCCCCTCTGCCGGACAACCTGCTGGGCATTGTCCGGGAAGAAGGTCGCCATTATTACGACGCCCGCATTGACCGGCAAGCCATTCGTTTGGCCGCTTTGCGCTGGGAACGGGAGGGCATGGAACTCGTGGTGGTCGCCGGTGAAACCCTGGTCAAGCGCGACTCTTTGGTCCGGGAAATCCTGCTCGGCATGGTGCTGCCGGAACTCGCCCTGATTGCCGCAACGCTTGCTTTGGTATGGTTCGGCATCCGGGCCGGCCTGACTCCTTTGGACACCTTGCGCCACGAGTTGGCCGGCCGCTCCCACACCGACCTCAGCCCGGTCGCCGCCAGCGGGCCAGAAGAGATTCAGCCAGTCGTGGCGGAAATCAATGAACTCCTCAGACGGCTGGAAAAATCCCTTTCATCGCAGCGCCATTTCATATCCAACGCCGCCCACCAATTACGGACGCCGATTGCCGCCCTGCTTGCCCAGTTTGAATTGCTGCTCCGGGAAACGCCACCCGAGATGCGCCTGCAAATGGCCAAAACCCTGGCTGCCACCCGACGGCTATCCCATCTTGTGGATCAACTCCTGGCCCTGGCGCGGGCCGAGTTCAGCCCGACCCAGCCGATGCCCACCGTCGATCTGCAACAGGTCGCATCGGGCGGTGCCGAAAACTGGCTGCCCCAGGCCATTGCCAAACAAATCGATCTCGGTTTCGAACTAAACCCGGCCCCCACGCACGGCAACGCGCTACTGCTCCGGGAAATGCTCAGCAATCTGGTGGATAATGCCCTGCGTCATGTACCGCACGGAGGTACCGTGACGGTCAGTAGCGGCAAGACAGCGGAAACTGCCTGGCTATGTGTCGAAGATAACGGGCCGGGAATCCCTGCCGAAGAACGCGCCCGTGTCTTCGAGCGCTTCTATCAACCGGCGGGCAGCACCAGCGATGGCTGCGGCCTCGGGCTGGCCATTGTTGATGAAATTGTTCGCCAGCACAACGGAGAGATTCTGGTGAACACGTCCCCAACTCTGGGCGGAACCCTGATACGGGCAAGTTTTCCGAAAGCCTGAAAAAATTCAGCCCGTCTTGCGCCGCAGGAATGCCGCCGCAGCCAGAACATAGCCGGACAGACCGTAGAGCACAAAAAAACCGAAGAGGGCAATTTCCGGGCTGTACGCCACCAAGGCAAAACCCAGTGCAATCGCTGCAATGACAAAAAACGGCACGCTCTTTTTGAGATTGACGTCCTTGAAACTGTAATAGCGCACATTGGTGACCATGGTGATGCCGGCAAAGATGGTCACTCCGCACGCCAGCCAGCGCACATCATGACCGGCAATGCCGCTTTCGATCATGACCCAGACAAACCCGGCCACCAGCGCAGCCGCAGCCGGAGACGGCAAGCCCTGAAAGAAACGCTTGTCGGTGACCTCCAGCGTCGTGTTGAAACGGGCCAGGCGCAAGGCAGCTCCGGCGCAGTAAATAAAGGCTGCAATCCAGCCCAGGCGTCCCAGGTCGCGCAACGCCCATTCGTACATAACCAGCGCCGGCGCAGCACCAAAGCTAACCATATCGGAGAGCGAATCATATTCTGCGCCAAAGGCCGACTGGGTATTGGTCAGACGCGCCACCCGGCCATCCAGCCCATCAAGCACCATGGCAATGAATATCGCCACAGCGGCCCGCTCGAAATCGCCCTGCATGGCCTGGACGATGGCGAAAAAACCGCAAAACAATGCCGCAGTGGTAAACAAATTGGGTAGAACGTAGATGCCTCGGCGCTTCAGCTCAGGGTTGAAAAGCGCCTTGCGGGGCTTGAGTTCGTTCATCGATCAGGAAAGCTCGGCCAATAAAGTGGTCGAAGCATACACCTTTTCACCAATCACCACCTTGACCTTGCTATCCAGCGGCAGATACAAATCAACTCGCGAACAGAAGCGGATAAAACCGTAGCGATCGCCCCGCGCCAGCACCTTGCCGGCATCCACGTAATTCAGAATGCGCCGGGCCACCAGACCGGCGATCTGCACACAGGTCACATCGCGGCCATCCTGCGTCTTGAGATGCAGGGCGCAGCGTTCGTTCTCGATGGAGGCCTTGTCCAGCGCTGCATTGACGAAACTTCCGGGGTTGTACCACTTTTGCAAAACGGTGCTGTCGATCGGCGCCCGGTTGGAATGAACGTTGAAGACATTCATGAAAACGCTGACCTTCAGCGCCTTGCGATTCAGGTAGGGGTCATTGGTTTCCTCGACCACCACGATCCGCCCGTCGGCCGGCGCGACAATGCTCTTCGGCCCATTGCCGGCGATTTCCCGTCCCGGATCGCGGAAAAACTGCACACAGAAAACAAAGACAATCCAGAAGGGAACAGCCAACGCGGCACTGAACCAGGTGACCAGGACAGCCAGCACCAGGGAACCGGCGATGAACGGCCAGCCTTCCTTGGCAATCAACGGATGCGGATAACTATTCATATACGATAATTCCTCGGAAACATCATCGGTTCTGTTAGCGTCCCGAGAGTTTTTAAATGCCGCCTTTGTCGCCCACATATCCAGGATCACGACGACAAGCAGAGCGATTCCAGAAAATGCCGGCTCCAGCTTCCAGTAAAAAACGAGACCTGGCCACAAAACCAGCAACGCCGCCACGACCCATCTTTTCTGCCGCAATGCATAACATAACGGTAGCAGAAAGACTCCGCCAACCAGCAGCAATACCAAGGGCCATGCCGGCGAAGTCATTTCGAAAACAACTCTACAAGAAGGGCGGTGCAGATCACCACACCGCCCAAAGCGAAGACGGGGCTAGGCGCGAACGCGCAGACAGTACGTGAGTACGGCCAGCGCGAGCAACGACGCCCCGTCGAGCCTGCACCAACCTTAGTTCTTGGTTTGGTCGACCAACTTGTTCTTCTTGATCCACGGCATCATGTCGCGCAGCTTGGCACCGACCGTTTCGATCGGGTGCTCGGCGTTCAGACGACGGCGGGCAGTCATGGCCGGGTAGTTGGTGCGGCCTTCGAGGATGAACATCTTGGCGTAATCACCGTTCTGGATGCGCTTCAGGGCATTGCGCATGGCAGCACGGGACTGCTCGTTGATGACTTCGGAGCCGGTTACGTATTCGCCGAACTCTGCATTGTTGGAAATGGAGTAGTTCATGTTGGCGATGCCGCCTTCGTACATCAGGTCGACGATCAGCTTCAACTCGTGCAGGCACTCGAAATAGGCCATTTCCGGAGCATAACCGGCTTCGGTCAGGGTTTCGAAACCCATCTTGACCAG
>CAZHVZ010000104.1:0-11188 GCA_964536245.1 uncultured Rhodocyclaceae bacterium | reverse complement strand
AAGGACAACGGCACCGACGGAATCACGCTCAAGGTTGAGCGCCATGCCAAAGGTATTGCCGGGAAACTCCAGCATTTCACCTTGCATGGCATCCTGCAGGCCGTGGATGCGGCAGATACCGTCGGTAACCGAGACTACCGTGCCCTGCGTGCGCACTTCCGATGCGCCTTGCAGGTTCTGGATCTTGCTCTTGATCAGTTCAGAAATTTCGGAAGGATTCAACTGCATGAAATTCTCCTAGTGGTTCAGCGCCGTTGCCATGGCGTCGAGCTTGCCGCGTACGGAAGCATCCAGCATCTGGTCGCCAACGATTACCTTGATACCGCCGATCAGCTTGGGATCGACCGCTACCGTGGCCTCAAGTTTGGTCTTGAAGACCTCTTCGAGTTGGGGGACCAGGGCTTTGACCTGTTGGTCGTCAATGGGGAAAGCCGAAATGATTTCAGCTTGCTTGGTACCCTCTTCCGCCTGCTTGTAACTTTCGAACAGCGTGGCGATTTCGGGGAGCAGTCCCAGACGGTTGTTGTCGGAAAGCAACTGGATGAAGTTCGACGACTCCGCATCTACCGCCGTATTGCCTGAAGCAGCGGCAGCCTTGAAAAGCTCGACCAGTTGCGGAGCGGCGACATTGGGGTCGCCAATGGCCGCATTGACCTCGGAATTGCCGGCCAGTTGGGCGAGGAGCGCAGCGCGCTCGGCCCAGACGACCAGATTGCCGCTTTCCTTCGCCACCCGGAACAGGGCTTCGGCGTAAGGCCGGGCGATAGTGACGGATTCAGCCATGGCTTACAGGTCCTGTTTCAGTGTGCCCAGCATGTCGGCATGCACGGACGCATTGATTTCCTTGCGCAGGATCTTCTCGGCACCGGCAACGGCCAGTTCGGCGACGCGCTCACGCAGTTGCTGCTTGGCACGTTCGACTTCCTGATCAATTTCGGCTTTCGCCCCGGCAACAACCTTGTCCGCTTCGACTTTGGCGTTGCCCTTGGCTTCCTCGACGATTTGCTGCGCACGCTTTTCGGCTTGGGCCACCAGTTCGGCGGCTTTGCCCTTGGCTTCGCGCAGGGCTTCAGCGGAGCGCTTGGCAGCGATCTCCTGCTCGTGCTTGCCGCGCTCGGCTGCTGCCAGACCATCTGCAATTTGTGCTTGACGGTCAGCCATCGCCTTTTGCAGCGGCGGCCAAACGAACTTGATCGTGATCCAGATGAAGAGCCCAAACCAGATTGCCTGGCCAATCAGTGTAGCGTTGATATTCACGCTAACCTCCTGGTAATTAGGGTTACAGGGGCGCGGATTAGTGCTTCAGCAGAGCCAGGAACGGATTTGCGAAGAGCAGGAACAGAGCGATACCAACACCGATCATGGTCACGGCGTCGAGCAGACCGGCGACGATGAACATCTTGACTTGCAGGGTGGGGATCATTTCGGGCTGACGGGCAGCGCCTTCCAGGAAACGGCCACCAAGGATACCAAAGCCGATAGCGGTACCCAGAGCGCCGCAGCCGATCAGGATTGCGACGGCGATTGCGGTGTTGGAGAGGACGGTTGCGAGTTCCATGTTTACTCCTCAGTAAGGTTGGTTGTTGCGGGGTTAAAGTTAAAAACTACTGGAAACTACAGAAAACTTACTGCGACTCTGCGGCCATGGACATGTACACGATGGTCAGCATCATGAACACGAAGGCTTGCAGGGTGATGATCAGGATATGGAACAGTTCCCAGGGCAAAGCCAGGGGCAACTGGTACAAACCCAGCAGGGCGATCAGGATGAAGACCATTTCGCCAGCGTACATGTTGCCAAAGAGTCGCAGGGACAGCGAAATCGGACGGGCAATTTCTTCAACGATCCGGAACAGGAGGTTGATCGGCGCCAGCTTGAGGCCAAATGGGACGGCGAACACTTCATGCATGTAATGGCCGAAACCCTTGATCTTCAGACCCATGATGATCGAGATGAAGAACACGGTGATCGACATGCCGAAAGTCAGATTGGGGTCGGTGGTCGGAACGAACTTGAAAGGCATGTGGGCATTGCCGGTCGCAGCTTGCAGGGCCACCGGCAGGAAATCAACCGGGATCAAGTCCATGGCGTTCATGACGAATACCCAGACAAAAATGGTAATGGCCAGCGGGGTGACCAGGGCGCTCTTGCCGTGGAAGGTGTCGCGGACCTGCTGGTCCACCAGGCCAACCACCATTTCAACGAAATTCTGGCCGCCGCTGGGAACTCCTGCGGTGGCTTTGCTGGCCATCATGGCCATGAAGCCAAAAACCACGAGCCCCAGAATGCCGGATACCAGCAGGGTGTCGAGGTGGAAAGTCCAGAAACCGGTGCACACCCCATCAATTTTGGCGCTGTCAGCACAGACAGCCAGATTGGTCAGGTGGTGTTGAATGTACCCAGCGGTACCGCCTTCAGCGCTCATTTTCTCTCCAGTCAGCCTAGCGTTGCTTCAAGAGGGCCACCCAGAAGATGGCCAAGGTTGAAACATATCCAAGAAAGAGCGAAAAAACCGCCACTTCCCTGTATTCCATAAACACCAGGGCAAAACCGACCAGCGTGAGCAAAAACTTGAACCCCTCGCCTGCCGCCTGTGCCCGATAAGCTTTTACCGGGTCAGACCCCGAACTCATCCGCATTCCTCTCAACACGTAGCCGAGATTGGCGATGACGCCGATTGATCCCCCGATCAAAACCGAGACTGCCGCATTCGTATCAACCACTCCCCAGGCCAGTGCGGCCAGGACGATGGTCAGCGCCACCTGCCGACTGAGAATCCAGCTTACTTGCGGGTGCACGACATGCCTCGATCAGAAACCTTGCAACTGTAACAGGCTCCTCTATAAGAGTCAATTGGTGCGCCGCACAAACTTAGGGTTTTCCTGACTGGCATTGGCATGTGGACTATGCGAACGACTACGGGCGAAAGCGTCCGAGAAGGCCGTCAAGTTGAGCCAGATCGCCGAATTCGATAATCACCTTGCCGGCGCCTTTCTTGTTCGTCTGGATAGCAACACTTGCTCCGAGGCTGTCGGAAAGCTCCTCCTGCAAACGCAGCAGGTCGCGGTCTACCGGTTTGCCGGCCTTGCTCGGGGGAGGGGCCAGCAGGTGCTGGACGAGGCGTTCGGCTTCGCGGACCGACAGGCCCTTCTGGATAATGCTCTGGGCGGCGCCAACCTGCTGGGCGCCGGTCAGGGGCAGCAGGGCGCGAGCGTGGCCCATGTCCAGCTTGCCGGTCATCAGCAGTTCCTGGACCGGGGCGGAAAGTTGCAACAGGCGAAGCAGGTTGGAAGTGGCTGGCCGGGAACGCCCCACGGCGTCGGCGGCCTGTTCGTGTGTCAGACCGAATTCGTCAATCAGTCGCTTCAGGCCCTGGGCTTCTTCCAGCGGGTTGAGATTTTCCCGCTGGATGTTTTCGATGAGGGCCATGGCCAAGGCCTGCTCATCGGCAATGACCCGCACCAACACGGGCACTTCGGCCAGGCTGGCCAGCTGGGCGGCCCGCCAGCGCCGTTCGCCGGCGACGATTTCGTAGCGTTCGGCCCCCGGCGTGGCATCGATGACCCGTACCAGAATGGGCTGCATGATGCCCTGAGCCTTGATCGAGGCAGCCAGGTCACCGAGAGAGGCTTCATCCATCCGGGTACGGGGCTGGTATTTGCCCGGTTTCAGCCAGTCCACCGGCAAGTTGCGCGGCTGGTCCCGCTGGTTGTCCTTTTCGGGCGCGAGCAGGGAGTCGAGGCCGCGTCCGAGGCCTTTGAATTTCGTCATCATTGGGCTGACCTTTCGAGAATTTCCTGAGCGAGCGCGGTGTAAGCCTGGGCGCCTTTTGATCCCTTGTCGAAAGCGATGACCGGTTTGCCGAAGGAGGGCGCCTCGGCCAGGCGGATATTGCGCGGCACGATGGTGCGATAGACTTTTTTGCCGAAGTGGCTTTCCAGTTCGCTGGAGACCTGCTGGGTGAGGGTGCTTTGCGGGTTGTACATGGTTCGCAGCAGGCCTTCGATTTCCAGGCGGTGATTGAGGTTGGAGCGAACTTTCCGGAGGGTTTCCACGAGATCGGACAGCCCTTCCAGGGCGTAGTATTCGCACTGCATGGGGATGAGCACCGAATCGGCAGCCACCAAGCCGTTGACCGTCAGCATGTTGAGTGCCGGCGGGCAGTCGATGAGGACAAAATCGTAGGTGGCGTGACCGGCCTGGAGAGCATTCTTGAGACGGAACTCCCGTTCGCTGATCTCGATCAATTCAACTTCGGCTCCGGCCAGCTCGCGGTTGGCCGGCAGCACATCAAAGCCGAAATCGGTGGTCAGGCAAACATCGGCCAAACTGGACATGCCGAGAAGCAATTGGTAGACCGTCGGCAAGGCTTCTTTTTTGGTGATGCCGGCGCCGGTGGTGGCGTTGCCCTGGGGATCAAGATCGATCAGCAGAACGCGCTGGCCCTGGGCGCTCAGACAAGCAGCAAGGTTGACAGCAGTCGTGGTCTTGCCGACGCCGCCTTTCTGGTTGGTGATGGCGAGAACTTTCATTGGCCCGCTTTCAGAATAATCAAATGTCTTTCGGCCGCCAGTCCGGGAACGGTCAGCGGCAGGATGGCCTCAACCACGATGTCAGGCGGCAGGGTGGCCAGTTCGGAATCCGGCAGGACCCCCTTCATGGCCAGCCAGCGTCCGCCCGGTGCCAGCAGGTGGCGGGTCAGGCGGACGAATTCCCCGAGTTCGGAAAAAGCCCGGGACGTGATCTGGGCGTATTGTCCTTCCTGTTGCTCGATGCGGCCATGGATGGCTCGAACATTGGGCAGCTTAAGTTCAATCGCGACCTGTTGCAGAAAAGTGGCTTTTTTCTGAACCGCATCAATCAGGGTTACCGCCAGTTGCGGACGACTGATGGCCACCGGTATGCCGGGTAAGCCGCCGCCACTCCCGACATCCAGCAAGGCTCCTTCACCGATCCACGGCAGGATGGCCAGGGAGTCGAGCAAATGGTGGGAAATGGCGGCTTCCGGGTCGGTTACAGCGGTCAGGTTGTAGGTACGATTCCACTTCAGCAGCAGGTCGCGGTAAGCCAGCAATTGCCGAACGCCGTCCGGCGCAGGGGCAATGCCGAGTTCGCGGAGGCCGAGAGCGAGTGTCTGTTCATGGTCTGTCATGCCGCCACCCGTGCCGAAGCCAGCCGCTTGAGGTGGATGAGCAGCAAGGAAATGGCGGCCGGGGTGACCCCCTGGATACGGGAAGCCTGGCCGATGGTCTGGGGGCGGTGCTGCTTGAGTTTTTGCCGCACCTCATTGGAGAGGCCGGCGACGCTCTCGTAGTCAAGGTCTTCCGGTAGCGCGGTTTCCTCGTGGCTGGCCGCTCTGGCGACTTCCTCTTGCTGGCGCGTGATGTATCCTTGGTACTTGGCGGCAATTTCCAGCTGTTCGATGAGCAGGGGGTCAGCCAATCCCTGACCGGCTGGCGAAAGAGTGAGCAGGCTGTGATAGCGGACTTCCGGTCGGCGCAGCAGTTCAAACAGGCTGTATTCGTGCTCGATGGCCTTGCCCAGCACCCGCTCCGCTTCTTCGGAGGGGAGAATGGCCGGATTGACCCAGGTGGACTTCAAGCGCTCTTCCTCGGCGGCAATGGCTTCCCGCTTGCGGCTGAAAGCTTCCCAGCGGCAATCGTCGACCAGGCCGAGTTCCCTGCCCTGTTCGGTCAGGCGTTGGTCGGCATTGTCTTCGCGCAGGCTGAGGCGATATTCAGCGCGGCTGGTAAACATGCGGTAGGGCTCGGAAACACCCCGTGTGATCAGATCATCGACCAGCACGCCCAAATAGGCCTCATCCCTGCGGGGGCACCAGGGCGCCTTGCCCTGCGCCTGGCGGGCAGCGTTGACGCCGGCCAGCAGGCCCTGGGCGGCAGCTTCCTCGTAACCGGTTGTGCCGTTGATCTGGCCGGCGAAGAAAAGCCCCTGAATGGCTTTGGTCTCCAGAGAGTTCTTGAGGCCGCGCGGATCGAAATAGTCGTACTCGATGGCGTAGCCGGGGCGCAGGATGTGGCAGTTTTCCAGCCCCCGGATGGAGCGCACGAGGGCGAGCTGGATGTCGAAGGGCAGGCTGGTGGACACGCCGTTGGGGTAAATCTCGTGGGTGCCCAGGCCTTCCGGCTCGAGAAAGATGTTGTGGCTGTTCTTGCTGGCAAAGCGGTGGATCTTGTCTTCGATGGAAGGGCAGTAACGCGGCCCGACCCCTTCGATGACTCCGGTATACATGGGCGAACGATCCAGGCCGCTGCGGATGATGTCGTGCGTGCGCTCGTTGGTTTCCGTGACCCAGCAGGGCAACTGCCGGGGGTGCTGGCCGGCGTGGCCGAGGAAGGAAAAAACCGGCAGCGGATTGTCCGAATGCTGCTCCTGCATGACCGAGAAATCGATCGTCTTGCCATCCAGGCGGGGGGGTGTTCCGGTCTTCAGCCGGCCCTGGGGCAATTTGAGCTCCTTGAGGCGGGTGGCCAGGGAAACCGATGGCGGGTCTCCCATGCGTCCGCCGGTGTAGTTGTCGAGGCCGACATGGATGCGCCCGTTGAGGAAGGTGCCGGCGGTAAGCACCACGCACGGAGCTTCAAAGCGGATGCCCAGCTGGGTGACGGCGCCGGTGATGCGCTCGCCCTCCACCAGCAGATCATCACAGGCCTGGGCGAAAATGGTCAGCCGGGGCTGGTTTTCCAGCCGGTTGCGGATGGCCTGACGATACAGATTGCGGTCGGCCTGGGCGCGGGTGGCGCGCACTGCCGGACCTTTCGAGGAATTGAGGATGCGGAACTGGATACCGGCCTCGTCGGTGGCGGCGGCCATGGCGCCGCCGAGGGCGTCCACTTCCTTGACCAGATGTCCTTTGCCGATCCCCCCGATGGACGGGTTGCAGCTCATCACGCCGAGAGTGTCCAGATTGTGCGTCAGGAGCAGGGTGTTGGCACCTGCGCGGGCCGAGGCGAGTGCCGCTTCGGTGCCGGCATGGCCGCCGCCGACGACGATGACATCGAATCGGGTGGGGAAAAGCATGGGTTGGAGGATGTTGCGGCGCAGTATCGGGAGGCGAATTCTACGACAGGGGGCTGAAAAATAACAGATTTTTCCTCCCGCCTTGCTCTGGGGCAGGAAGTCGAGTACTTTCCACGCATCGGCAGTCAGCATATGGATGGTATGAACGCCCTCGACAACGAAGAGATGTTGCTGGTTTTGCAGCAAACCCTGACCAAAAAACGGGTGCTGCTCGTTGATCGCCACCCGCCGGCACGGGACTCCCTGCGCATGATGCTTTCCGCTCTCGGGGTGACGGCGGTGCATGGTGCCGGAAATTCGGCGGAGGTCTTGCGGCAGGTCAAGTCGCACCGCTTCGATATTATCCTTTCCGATTTCGTTCTCGACGATGGCCGGGACGGGCAGCAGCTTCTCGAGGAACTGCGCCATGCCCACCTCATTCCTCTGGGAACGGTCTATATCATCATCACCAGTGAGCGGACCTATACCAATGTCGTTGCCCTGGCCGAACTGGCTCCCGATGACTACCTGATCAAGCCGTTTACTGCCGATCAACTGCAAATCCGGCTGATCAGGGCGATCTACAAAAAGCACGTGCTGCGCAAGATCTACCAGCAGATAGAACGGGGCGCCCTGGCCGAGGCCATTGCCGCCTGTGATCGGGTCGTCCAGCAGCACCCGCCCTACATGTACGATGCCCTGCGTTTCAAGGGGGAGCTGTTGCACACCCTGGGGCGCAATCAGGAGGCGGAAGAAGTCTTCCGGCGAGTGCTGGAGGGAAAGGTCGTACCCTGGGCAAAAATGGGGCTGGCGGCTGCCTTGCGCGATCAGGAGGCGCTGGACGAGGCGGAAAAACTGGCCGAGCAGGTGACCCAGGAGACGCCGAGCTTTCTCGCCGCCTATGACTTCCTGGCTTCCGTACACCAGGCCAAGGGGCGTCTGGAACAAGCCCAGCAAGCCTTGCAAAGAGCGGCCGAGTATTCGCCCCACAACACCATGCGGCAGCGCATGGTGGGAGATATCGCGGTCCGCAACGGCGATTTGCTGACGGCAGAAAAGGCATACGGCAAGGTCATGGAACGCAGCCGAGGCTCCTCCCTGCGCACGGTGGATGATTTTGCCAACCTGTCACGGGTATTGATCGATCGGGGAGACATGGAATCCTCCCGGAAAGTGACCGCCGATCTCAAGCGGGAATGGCGTGGGGACAAGCAGGCGGAACTGGCGGCTCTGGTCAACGAAAGCCTTTGCCTGGCGGCAGAGGGGTCGCCGGACAAGGCCCAGGTTCTGGTGGACCAGGCTTTGGACTTGCAACAGGCCGTGGATACCGAAGCCCTGGAAAAAGGCCGCCATGCCTCGCAGCGTCTGGCGATTGATCTGGCCCACGCCTGTTACAGCAGTGGCAAGCCGGAAGCGGCGCAAAAAATCATGCAGAAGGTGGCGGCCGAGAATAACGAAGACCCCCATCTCCTCAGCCAGATCAGCGATGTCTTCGAAAAAACCGGCCAGGCGGAAGCCGGCAAGGCCTTGCTAGATCTGGTCGGGGCCTAGATCATCGAGATCAACAACCAGGGGGTTCGCGCTGCCCGCAGCGGGGATCTGGACGGTTCGGTCAAACTGCTGATCGCCGCCGCCGAGCAGGTGCCCAACATGCAGTTCATGATCAATGCCGCCAAGGCGATTTTTACCCTGCTCGACCAAAAAGGCTGGGATGTGGAGCTGGCGGCAAAGGGGTATGCCTACCTGCAAAACGCCCAGAAAAAAGATCGCCGGAACCCCAAGCTGGCCTCGGCACGGGAACTCTACGTCACCGTCGCCAAAAAATACGGCATCGACATGGCCGAATGACAGTCCGCCGATTTTCGGCGTACGCTCAATGCTGCTTGTGGCCGAGCCCGAGGTAGCTTTCAATGACCCTGGGGTCTGCCGCCAGTTCCTGGCTGGGGCCGGCCAGTGAGACCTCGCCGGTTTCCAGAACATAGCCGTAATCAGCGACCTGGAGGGCAGCGCGGGCATTTTGCTCGACCAGCAGGATGGCTACGCCGGTAGACTTCAGCTCCGAGATGATGCGGAAAATTTCCTTGATGATGAGGGGAGCCAGCCCCAGGCTGGGTTCGTCAAGCATGAGCAGCTTCGGTTTGGCCATCAGGGCGCGGCCCATGGCCAGCATCTGGCGTTCGCCGCCGGACAGGGTGCCGGCCAGCTGGTTGCGGCGTTCTTCCAGGCGGGGGAAAAGCTCGAACACCTCATCCATGGTTTCCATCTCATCGCGGTGGCCGCTGCGGTAGCGGTCAAAGGCACCGAGCAGGAGGTTGTCTTCCACACTCATTTCGGCGAACAGCTCACGTTTTTCCGGAACCAGGGTCATGCCCTGGCGGACCAGGCTTTCCACCTGGCGTTCGCGGCCCTGGGGATGACCCATATAGACCACTTCGCCATCAAGCGGCAGCAGGCCCATCAAGGCCGAGAGCAGGGTCGTCTTGCCGGCGCCGTTGGGGCCGATGACGGTGACGATTTCACCCCGGCGGATGGTCAGGCTGACATTGTGCAGCGCTTCGACCTTGCCATAGGCGACGCGCAGATCGCGGGCTTCGAGGATGACTTCGTGGTCGTGCAGATGAGGGTGTTTGACCATCAGGCTTCCCGTCCGGCCGCCCCAAGGCAGGCCTGCGCCACCACGGGGGGCAGCGAATACAGTGAGCGGAGAGGTGGTTTTATCAATCCACTCCTCCCAAATAGGCTTCCAGCACCTTGGGGTTGGACTGGATTTCTTCCGGTATCCCTTCGGCGATTTTTTCGCCGAATTCCATGACCACCACCCGGTCGGCCAGCCCCATGACAAAATCCATGTCGTGTTCCACCAGCAGAATGCCCATGCCTTCCGCCCGCAGCTTCTTCAACAGTTCGGCCAGAGCCTGTTTTTCCATGTAACGCAAGCCGGCTGCCGGCTCATCGAGGAGCAGCAGGCAGGGATCGGAACAGAGGGCGCGGGCGATTTCCACAATGCGCTGCTTGCCCAGGGCGAGGCTGCCCACCGGGTCGAAAAGATGCTCCTTGAGGCCGACCCGCTCCACCTGCCGGGCGGCTTCCGCCAGCAAGCGGCTTTCTTCCTCCCGGTCGAGACGCAGGGAAGCGCTGGTGACCCCTTTGCCGCCGCGCAGATGGGCGCCGATGGCAACGTTTTCCAGGACCGACATCTGGCCGAGCAGGCGGACGTGCTGGAAAGTGCGGCTCATTCCCCGGCGGGCAATATCCCGCGACTGCAACTGTTCGATTTGCTCGCCGAGAAAGCGGATCTGCCCCTCGCTGGCCGGGCTGACCCCGGAGATGCAGTTAAACATGGTGCTCTTGCCGGCGCCGTTCGGGCCGATCAGCGCCATGACCTCACCGGCCTGAACGCTGAGGCCCAGCTTGTTGTTGGCGACCAGGCCACCAAAGCGCTTGGTGACATCCCGGGCCTCGAGCAGCACGGTGCCGGCAGCGGGCATGCTGCGTCTGGCGAGAGGCTCTCCCTCGGGGGGCGGGCGGCTGTCGCGGCGCGCCGGCATCAGGCGGAGCAATACCGGCCACAGGCCGTCCCGGGCCCGTTGCAGAACGAGCACCATGGCAATGCCGAAAACAATGATCTCGAAATTGCCGCTTTGCCCGAGCAGCTGCGGCAGCCAGTCCTGAAGCCATTGCTTGAGGATGGTAATCAGGCCGGCTCCCAGCACGGCGCCCCAGACGTGGCCGATGCCCCCGACCACCGCCATGAACAGGTATTCGATGCCCTGGGTCAGGGAAAAGGGCGTGGGGTTCACGAAGCGTTGCAGGTGGGCGTACAACCAGCCGGAAATGCTGGCCAGCAGGGCGGCAATGAGGAAAATGACAATCTTCGTGCGGGGCGTATTGACGCCCATCGCCTCGGCCATCACCGCGCCGCCCTTCAAGGCGCGAATGGCCCGCCCCTCGGGGTAATCCAGCAGATTGCGCAGGGTCCGCATGGCAAGCAGGCCGACGACCCAGATCAGGTATTAAAAATCGCGCCCGGATTTCAGCTCGAAGCCGAAAACCGAAACGACCGGAATGCTGGTGATGCCGGTGTGGCCGCCGAGAAATTCGACATTGCCGAACAGGAAGTAGAGGCTGATGCCCCAGGCAATGGTACCCAGGGGCAGATAGTGACCACCC
>CAZHVZ010000103.1:11323-11607 GCA_964536245.1 uncultured Rhodocyclaceae bacterium | reverse complement strand
ACCTTGGAAACCAGAATACCGCTCTTGTAGCGATCAAGAATATCCTGCATCAGTTTGGCGGCCTGAGTGGCGATCTGCTCACGCCCTTCGTAGAGCACATAGTCCATCTTGCTCTTGCCGACGATTTCGCGCACGGCGGTTTCGGCAGCGCCCATCACCGCATCATCGGGATGACGGTTGTTGAAGAGGTATTCCACCGGGTCTTTCAGGACGTACTGTACGGCAAACTGGATGTTCACGATATTTTCGTCATCGGTCAGCATCAGGGCTTCCTTGAGCACCTT
>CAZHVZ010000103.1:4793-11155 GCA_964536245.1 uncultured Rhodocyclaceae bacterium | reverse complement strand
CTGCCGCGATAACCGATTTCTATCGTGCGCACTCCGGTCAGGTTAACCAGTTCATGGGACTGGATCGGGGAGGGAAAGCGCCAGCGCAACCCCGGTTCGGTGGTTTCCTTGAAGCTGCCGAACTGGAGAACCAGGCCCCGCTGGGAAGCATCGACGATATAGAACCCGGAAGCCAGCCACACGCCAAGGATCAGCACGGCCAGAACAGTCAGCCCGCCGCCCAGGAAGCGCGGATTGAAATCCATCTGCGGCATGCGCGGACCACCGCCATTGTCCCCTCCGTTATTGCCACCGCCCTTGTTGCCGAACATGCCGCCCAGGCGCTTGTTGAAATCGCGCCACAGCTCTTCGAGATCGGGCGGCCCCTGATTGGGTTTGCGCGGACCGCCGCTGTTGTTGGGGTTGCCATCATTCTTGTCACCACGCCCCCCCCACTGCGGGTCGTTGATCGACATGAGAATACCAAGAGTCGGAATCATATGAGTATTGGGGAATCCGTTATCAGTTCAATGTAAATCGGCGTGTTCTTCAGACGCCGCATGCGCATTCTGCTCTGTTTCCAGCCGCGCTTCTGCCAGTCTTTGCGCTCTTGTATCCGCCTTCTCCCGGGCATATTCCGCCAAGGTTTCGCGCAGCAGCTCCAGCCCTTCACCTGACCGAGCACTGACACAAACGCGCGCGATTTTATCATAGCCGTCCCGATCCACCCGCCCGGAAGCCTCGGTCAGATCAATCTTGTTCCAGACAATGACCTGCGGTACCTGGCTGGCGCCGATTTCTTCCAGGACCTTGTTGACCTCGGCCATTTGCTCATCCCGGGCGTGATTGGCGCTATCCACCACGTGCAGCAGCAGGTCGGCCTGCGCCGTCGCCTCCAGGGTGGCCTGAAAAGCCGCCACCAGGGAATGCGGCAAATCGCGGATAAAGCCCACCGTATCGGAAATGACGATATTGCCCGCCCCTTCCACCCACAATTTGCGCGAAGTGGTGTCGAGGGTAGCAAACAACTGGTCAGCCACGTAGACACCGGAATGGGTCAGGGCGTTGAAGAGGGTCGATTTTCCGGCATTGGTGTAGCCCACCAGAGAAACATTCAGCACTTCGCCCCGGCCCCTGGCGCGACGTTGAACGCCTCGCTGGCGGGACAATTTTTCCAGACGTTCCTTGAGCGACTTCACCCGGTTACCCAGCAGTCGACGGTCGGTTTCGAGCTGGGTTTCCCCCGGCCCGCGCATGCCGATACCACCGCGCTGACGCTCCAGGTGAGTCCAGCCGCGAACCAGACGGGTAGACAAGTGCTCGAGTTGCGCCAGCTCCACCTGCAACTTGCCTTCTGCGCTTTGTGCGCGCAAGGCAAAAATATCCAGGATCAGGCTGGTCCGGTCGATCACCCGGCACTTGAGCTCTCGCTCTAGATTGCGCTGCTGGGCCGGTGACAATTCATGGTTGAAAATAACCAGATCGGCTTCCGTCGCCGCCAGCATGGCTGCTATCTCCTGCACTTTGCCTTTACCGGCATAGGTCTTGGGATCGGGACTATGCCGCCGCCCCCCCACCTCGGCCATGACCAGGCCACCGGCCGATTCGGCCAGCAGGCGGACTTCCTCCAGTTGATCTGCAATATCCTTCTGGCCGAAATCAAGCTGAACGATCACCGCACGCTCACCGGCTGCGGGACGTTCATGCATGGTCAACTCCGGAAATCTGGAAAAACGGCCTGCCGGACGGGCAGGCACCTGGGGAAGCGGAGATTATTCGTCCGCCTGTTCTTGCTGGATACTGACCGGCCGTGCCGGGACGACGGTCGAAATGGCATGCTTGTACACCGTCTGGGTAACGGTGTTCTTGAGCAGCACGACGTATTGGTCGAAGGATTCGACCTGGCCCTGCAATTTGATGCCATTGACCAGGTAAATCGAAACCGGAACGTGCTCACGACGCAATGCGTTGAGGAACGGGTCTTGTAGCAGTTGCCCTTTATTGCTCATGGTGTGGACTCCATCTATTTTGTTATGAGTTGCCAAATGTACAGAAATTCGACTGGCGACGCCAAAGATTTCTTTCTATTTCCTACTTCTTTTCCTTATCGGCGTAGGGATTCTTGCTGGTCACGAACTGGATTCGCAAAGGCGTTCCCTGCAATTTGAACGCTTCCCGGAAGGAATGTTCAAGATAACGCCGATAACTGTCGGTAATGTGATCCACGGCATTGCCATGCACCACAATGATTGGCGGATTGGAACCGCCCTGGTGGGCATAGCGGGGCTTGGGCCGGAAAGCTCCATGCCGGGGAGGAGCCTGGCGGGCAACGGCATCGCCCAGCACACGGGCCAGCTGGGGGGTCGGCAGCTTGGTCATGGCTGCCTTGTAGGCCGCATCCACCGATTTGAACAAGGCGCCCAGACCAACATTTTCCTTGGCGGAAATGAAATGGAACTGGGCAAAATCGAGGAATTTCAGCTTGCGCTGCAAAATTTCCCTGGTTTGCTCACGGACGTAGGAATCCAGCCCGTCCCACTTGTTGATGGCGACCACCAGCGCACGTCCGGACTCGACAATGAAATCGGCAATATGGGCGTCCTGATCGGAAACATCCTGCCGGGCATCCACCATCAGGATCACCACATTGGCATCTTCGATCGATTGCAGGGTCTTGACCACGGAAAATTTCTCTATGGTTTCAAAGACCTTGCCGCGACGACGCATACCAGCGGTATCAACGAGAATATACTTTTTCCCGTTGCGCTCGAATTCAACCTCGATGGCATCCCGTGTGGTTCCCGGGGCATCAAAGGCGATCACCCGTTCTTCACCGAGCAGACTGTTGATCAGCGTGGATTTGCCAACATTGGGGCGGCCAACGATGGCCACCTTGAAGGACTCTTCCTTTTCCGCATCCTCTTCCGGATCGGGGAAGGATTCCAGCGCCAACTCGACCAGTCCGCGCACGCCTTCGCCGTGAGCCGAAGAAATGGCATAGGGTTCGCCCAGGCCGAGCTCGTGGAATTCAGCCTCCACCATGCCGTGATTCATCCCCTCCGTCTTGTTCACCGCGACAAAAACCGGACGATCCAGGCGGCGCAGCTTGTTGGCGATTTCCTTGTCATGGGGCGTCAAGCCATTGCGACCGTCAACCACGAATACAACCACATCCGCCTCGGCGATGGCCTGCTCGGTCTGGCGAGCCATTTCGTGCAGAATGCCATCCTTGACGAGGGGTTCAAAACCACCGGTATCCACCACCAGATAAGGTTTTTTGCCCAGTTTTCCATGTCCGTAATGACGATCGCGGGTCAAACCGGGAATATTCGCCACAATGGCGTCGCGCGTGCGGGTCAGCCGATTAAACAGGGTTGATTTGCCGACATTGGGACGGCCGACCAGTACGAGAGTTGGTTTCATTGAGCCTCAATTGCCACGATGCTGCCACCGGAAGTCTGGATCAAAACCCCGGTGCCGATAGTTTGCGGCGGCGTAACCACCCGCGAACCATCGGTTTGGGTACGGGCTGCAAAAGCGCCGTCATCCTTGTTCAAAAAATGTACGATCCCCTGTCCATCCGCCACGACCACCAGGTCACGCCGCACAACCGGCGCCGAAACGCGGCGATTGAGCAATTTATCCTGCTTCCAGAGACTGGCCCCGGTACTACGATCCAGGGCGTGTACCGCGCCCTTGTCGTCGGTAATGAAGAGATAACGCCCGTCCACCGTCAACCCGGCTGCCGACGAAAAGTCCCGCCCCCAGAGCAGATTGCCGCCCTGCCCCAGATCAAAACAGGCAACCCGCCCCTGGAAGGCCACCGCGCATACCTGGCGGCCATCAATAGCCGGTGCGGCAACAATGTCCGCCACCCGGTCCAGCTCTGTTGCCCCTTTGGGCAAGGCAACCGTGCCCTCCCAGACCATGGCACCATTTTTCACGTCCAGAGCCACCAGTTTGCCGCCGGGAAAACCGGTAAACAGATAGCGTTCGGCAAAAATCGGAGCGGCAGGACTGCGCAGGGAAAGGGCCGGGGTCGACCGCTGGTATACCCATTTACGCTTGCCATCCTGCGCATCAAGCAGAAAGATCCGGTTGTCGCCGCTCTTGATGGCGACCCCTTCACTACTGACCGC
This sequence comes from uncultured Rhodocyclaceae bacterium, assembly GCA_964536245.1. GTDB lineage: Bacteria > Pseudomonadota > Gammaproteobacteria > Burkholderiales > Rhodocyclaceae > CAZHVZ01. Next base: position 7,037 of record CAZHVZ010000103.1, on the reverse strand, counting down.
AGGAGCCGCCAGCACTTCGCTGGACACCTTGGCCTGCCACAACGGTTTGCCATCGGTAGCCGAGAAGGCCAGAACATCCCCCTTGCCGGTTCCTACCACCACTGTTTGTCCATCGCTGCCGACGCCGGCAGAAAGGGCCTGCCCGGCATTGGTGCGCCAGACCATGGCGCCGTTCTCTATTTTGGCAATACTGCCATCGTTGCCGGCGACATAAATGCCGCCGCCCACCACAGCCGGGGCAAAGGAGTAGGTTCCGGCCTTACCGATACTGGCCGTCCACTGCGTACGCACCTCGGCGGTGGCCTTGATGTTAGTCAGTTCCGCCATTTTGGGACCGGAATTGCCAAAGGGATTCAGGGCGATCACCGACTCGGCAGCCGACCCGATCGACTCGGAAACCGTCGAACATCCCGCCACGGCAATGGCAGCGGCAATCGCCGTCAAGAGTGCAGCAGGCCGACGCATCATGCGGCATCCCCTAACTGGTCAAGTTTTTGTTGCAGCAGTTCCCGGTAAGGATTCCCGCCCATGGCGGATGCGCCCTTGCCTTCCGTCTTGCTCAACGCACCCTGATAAGCTGCCCTGGCTTCCGATTTTTTACCCTGGGCGGCCAGCACATCCCCTTTCAGTTCGGCAAAGCGCGTATCAAACGCCGCTGCATGGCTGCCTTCAAGTTGTTTCAGGGCCTCGTCGTAAGCTTTTTCGTCGAGCAGAACGGCCACCAGACGCAATCGGGCAAGATCCCTGAATTCATTCCTACCGTTCTCGGCCGCCCAGGAAAGCTGGGCTTTGGCAGTTTTCAGATCACCCGCTTCGAAGGATGCCTTGGCCGCCACCAACGCCCCCAGAGGAGCATAGCTTGTCGAGCCGTATTTTTCTGCAAGCTCACCGGCAGCTGCCTTGACACGCTGGTTATCCCGGGCACCGACCGCCTGTTCCAGCACCCCGTAGATAGCCGAAGCCTGGCCTGCCTGATTTCGTTGATACCAGTTCCAGCCCTGCCACGAGACAACGCCCAAGGCCACGGCAGTGACCAGGCCGGTGACCAGATTGCCATTGATTTTCCACCACGTTTTAAGGGTGTCGATCTGTTCCTGTTCTTCCAGGTCGTAATGCGCCATGTCATTCCTCTTCGTCAGAATCGATCAATTGACCGATGATGGCCTGCGCCAAATTTTCAGCCTTGAGCCGTTGCTGCGCAACGCCTTCTTCCCGTAACGCCTTGAGCTGGACCTCGCCGGTAGCGGCTTCGTCATCGCCGATTACCACGGCATAGAGCGCCCCGCTGCCGTCGGCCTTTTTCATCTGCGACTTGAAACTGCCCCCCCCGCAGTGCAACAGGGTATTGATGCCATTGTCGCGCAGACCTTCGGCCACGGTAAAGGCCAGCCGCGTGGCAGCCTCTCCCTGATGCACGACATAAACATCCGGCGCCGGAGCAGACGGCTCGCCGCCGGACTCACGGATCAGGGCGATCAGCCGTTCAACCCCCATGGCAAAGCCGCAGGCCGGTGCCGGCTTGCCGCCGAGCTGACTGACCAAGCCATCGTAACGCCCGCCGGCACAGACGGTTCCCTGGGCGCCGAGCTTGTCGGTCACCCACTCGAAAACCGTCAGGTTGTAGTAATCCAGGCCCCGCACCAGCCGGGGATTGATGGTGTGGGGGATCCCGGCATCGCGCAACACCCGCTGCACGCCCTCGAAATGGGCCAGGGACTCGTCACCCAGAGAGTCAATCAACCTGGGGGCCTTGAGGCAAAGCTCCTGCAAGGCCGGATTCTTGCTGTCAAGAATACGCAGGGGATTGGTGTGCAGGCGACGCTTGGCGTCCTCGTCCAGCAGCTCGGCGTTTTCCTCGAAATAGGCAATCAGCTCAGCCCGATGTCTGGCCCGCTCATCCGGCTGACCAAGGCTGTTGATCTGGAGTTCGATGCCATCCAGACCGAGGTCATTCCACAGACGGGCGCCCATGAGAATCATTTCGGCATCAATATCCGGCCCGGCATACCCCAGGGCTTCGACACCCACTTGATGGAATTGCCGGTAGCGCCCCTTTTGCGGCCGCTCGTGGCGGAACATCTGGCCCATGTAGTAGAGCCGCTGCGGCTGCTGGGCGATCAGATTGTTCTGGATGACTGCCCGCACGCAGCCGGCGGTCCCTTCCGGACGCAGGGTGAGAGGTTCGCCGTTGAGGCTGTCGATGAAGGAATACATCTCCTTTTCGACAATATCGGTGACTTCGCC
>CAZHVZ010000103.1:0-4783 GCA_964536245.1 uncultured Rhodocyclaceae bacterium | reverse complement strand
TGGCACGCTTGAAGAGCGGTGTCGGCTCGACAATGGGCATGCGGATGGGCCGATAGCCGTAGGATTTCAGCCAGGAACGGACGGTTTCTTCGAATAGCTCCCAGAATTCGGCCTCGGCCGGCAGGATGTCGGGCATCCCTTTCACCGATTGCAGGGCAGCTTGCAAGGTTTGACTCATGACTTCAGTTTCTTGGTGTAGGTGCGCTCGATGTAGCGCTCGATAATCTGCTTGAATTCGCCGGAAATATTGTCACCCTTGAGCGTGACCGTCTTCTCGCCATCTTCGTAAACCGGTGCGGACGGAGCCTCACCGGTACCGGGCAGGGAAATGCCGATATTGGCGTGCTTGGATTCGCCGGGGCCATTGACGATGCAGCCCATGACCGCCAGGGTCAGGTTCTCGACCCCGTCATAGTGCAGGCGCCAGGCAGGCATCATGCTGCGCACGAAGTCCTGCACCTCGCCGGCCAGCTCCTGAAAGAAGGTGCTGGTGGTCCGCCCGCAGCCGGGACAAGCCGCCACCATGGGGGTAAAGGCCCGCAGCCCCATGGTCTGGAGGATTTCCTGGGCGACGATGACTTCCTGGCTGCGCGAACCGCCGGGTTCCGGCGTCAGGGAGACCCGAATGGTGTCGCCGATGCCTTCCTGAAGGAGGACCGAAAGCGCGGCGGTAGACGCCACGATACCTTTTGAACCCATGCCGGCCTCGGTCAGGCCAAGATGGAGAGCATAGTCGGCACGGCGGGAGAGTTCCCGATAAATGGCGATCAGATCCTGTACGCTCGAAACCTTGCAGGAGAGAATGATTTTTTCGCCGGCCAGACCAAGCTCTTCGGCTTTGGCCGCCGACTCCAGGGCGGAAGTGACCATCGCCTGGCGCATGATCTCCGTTGCATCAAGCGGTTCGGCCCGGCGGCTGTTCTCGTCCATGATACGGGCCAACAGCCCCTGATCGAGACTGCCCCAGTTCACCCCGATGCGTACCGGCTTGTCGTACTTGCAGGCCAATTCGACCATCCGGGCGTATTGCTCATCTTTTTTCTTGCCGAATCCGACATTGCCAGGATTGATGCGGTATTTGGCCAGAGCCTGGGCACAGGCCGGTTCATCGAGCAGCAGACGATGGCCGTTGTAATGAAAATCGCCGATCAGCGGCACATCGCAGCCTAACTTATCGAGGTGATCGCGAATTCTCGGTACGGTCGCTGCGGCTTCCGGAGTATTGACGGTAATGCGTACCAACTCCGAACCGGCACGGGCCAATTCCGCAGTCTGGATAGCCGTCGCCAGATAATCCACCGTGTCGGTATTGGTCATCGCCTGAACCACCACCGGCGCACCGCCGCCGACCAGGACATGGCCGATTCGGCAGGAGCGCGTATTCTTGCGTTGCAACAAACTCATCGAATCATTCCAGGGTCAGACGAGCCACATCGCCGCGTGTGTGCGGAACCAGATCAACCGGCTTGCCCCGCAATACCACCTGCACTCCGGGGGCGTAGCCAACCACCAGGGAAAACGGTCCCTGGCCGCTGACGTCCTGTTCCACACCGGATGCCGCCCGCTGGGAAAAGAGTACCTTGCCATCCTTGTCCCGCACTTCAACCCACGACTCCTTCTGGAAAACCAGGTGCAAGGGCGCATCCGACGGCCCTAGCTTGACTGGCTGTGCCTGCAACGGCTGCGGCGGCGCCAGCGGGGGCACCGCCGCATCACCGCTGTTGTTGCCATTATTGTCCGGGGGCGTCATGAGTTGTTGCGGGGTCACTCCGGGCGGGAAAAGCGGCTCGTTTTTCGGTGCCTCGGCCTTGGCAATTTCAACCGGAGCTTCCTTTTTTGCAACAGAGTCGATCATCGACTGGGCGCTTGCCCGCAAAGCCGACAAATCTCCCGGCATGAAGGTGTAAATGGCCGCAGCCACCACCACCAGCAACAGGCCAACGGCTGCCATGGCATAGTCCCGCTTCAGTCCGCCGCCGCCCTCCGGCATGGCGGTTGGCTTGCTGGCGGGCAGCGTCAGCTGCTGCTTGGGGGCGTCCAGTACACGATCCAGTTCCACCATCAGCGGCGCCGGATCCACATTGACCAAGCGGGCGTAATTGCGAACAAAACCACGAATGAAGGTATTTCCCGGCAAACCGGCCCAGTCACCGTTTTCCAGCGCTTCAACCTGTTTTTGGCCAAGCTTCAGGGTCTGGGCAATATCCCCGACCGCCATCTTTCTGTCTTCCCGGGCTGCCCTCAGCCGGGCACCGACCGATGGCATCACCTCGTACCCGGCTTCACCGGACGCTTCTCCTGGCAATTCATCATTCATATCGCTCATTCAAAATTCCCCTTGAGGAATTCCTGATACTCCCTGGAATTTGGATAACGGCCACGTAGTTGCGAAGCCAGCCCACCTTCAACGGCCCGGTTCCCCAGTTTGCGTTCGATGCGCAGAGCCAGCCAAAGCGCTTCCGGAGTGGCCGGCTCCATGGCTTTGAGCGCTTCACTGACCAGTGCCTTGGCTTCGGCCAAAGCGCCTTTCCGGTACTGCAATTGGGCCATTTGCACCCGCACAGGCCAGGCACCGTCCCGGGACAAGCGCAAGGCCTGGGACAAATAGGCCTCGGCTCCTTCAAAATCTCCCGCCTTGAGCGCGCAGGAACCCGCATTGGCGTAGGCCCGATCCGGAGTGGTGTACAAGGGATTTTTCAGGGCATTGAGAAAGTAGACGATGGACTGGCGCTCTTTTCCGGTCTGGCAAAGGAACCAGCCATAATTGTTGTTCACGTCGGAATCGGTTGGAGTCAGGCTGAGCGCCTTGCGAAAATCCTCCTCCGCCAGATTGTGCTCCCGCAAGTGGGCGTGCACCAGTCCCCGCACGCTATAGGCGGGGGCGTAACTGGAATCGGCAACCAGAGCGATACGCAATTCTTCCAGAGCAACTGCCATATTTCCGTCCTGGAAATACATGGAAGCCAGTTCGGTGTGAACCTTGGCACGGGTTTTTGCATCGGCACCGTACACCTGCTGCTGCCCGGTAGGCTGCACCGTATTATCCGGAATCTGGGCCTGTGCCGGGCTTAGAGCAACAAACAACGCCACTCCCAAGCAGTGAAATCGAGTCAAAATCTAGCCTCCTTGACGGGAATAATCCGCCCGGCTGAACGCCGGGTCTTGTCGAGAACCTGGCCTGCGAGCTGACCGCAGGCGGCATCTATGTCGTCACCCCGCGTCTTGCGCGTGGTAGTGACAATTCCGGCCTGTAGCAACACCTCTCCAAAACGGCGCACACGCTCCGCGCTGGAACGGCGGAAGGGCGAAGCGGGGAAAGGGTTGAAGGGAATAAGGTTGAATTTGCACGGCACGTCCCGCACCAGGGCCAGCAACTCGCGGGCATGGGCATCGCTGTCGTTGATGCCGTCGAGCATGACGTATTCGAAGGTGATGAAATCGCGCGGCGCCTGAGTCAGGTAACGCTGGCAGGCAGCCATCAGTTCGCTCAACGGGTACTTCTGGTTGATCGGCACCAACTGGTCACGCAGGGCATCGTTCGGCGCATGCAGGGAAACCGCCAGGGCTACCGGGCACTCGTCACGCAAGCGGTCCATGACCGGCACCAGACCGGAAGTGGACACCGTGACGCGACGCCGGGAAAGGCCGTAGGCGTTGTCATCGAGCATCAGGCGCAAAGCCGTGACCGAATTCTCGAAATTGGCCAGGGGCTCGCCCATGCCCATCAGAACGACATTGGATATTACCCGCTGGTCGCCATGCACGGCGCCCAGAGCGTTGTTGGCCAACCACAGCTGGCCGATAATCTCCGCCACTGTCAGGTTGCGGTTGAATCCCTGCTTGCCGGTGGAACAAAAAGCGCAATCCAGGGCACAACCGGCCTGGGTGGAAACGCACAGGGTTCCTCGATCCTCTTCGGGAATAAAGACCGTTTCAACGGCATTGCCGCCCCCGACATCAATCAGGAACTTGCGCGTCCCGTCATCCGACAACTGGTCTGAAACCACTGCCGGAGGCGCCACAACCGCCCTGGCCTTGAGCTTTTCCCGCAGGCTCTTGGCAATGTCGGTCATGGCGTCAAAATCCGCCACCCCGGAACGATGCATCCAGCGCAAGACCTGGCGAGCGCGGAAAGGCTTTTCGCCCTGCTCCGCGAACCAGGCAGTCAGGCCGGTTGCATCATAATCGAGGAGGTTGACGGTCATGCTTGTGCTTAACGACCGGAGTAGGTATTCATGCCCGGGAAGAAGAAAGCAATCTCGACAGCGGCAGTTTCCGGGGCATCGGAACCGTGCACGGCGTTGGCATCAATGGATTCGGCGAAGTCGGCACGGATGGTGCCCTTGTCGGCCTTCTTCGGATCGGTGGCGCCCATCAGCTCACGGTTCTTGGCGATGGCGTTTTCACCTTCGAGAGCCTGGATCATGACCGGACCGGAAGTCATGAACTCGACCAGATCCTTGAAGAAGGGACGCTCCTTGTGTACGGCGTAGAACTGGCCGGCTTCCTGAGCGGACAGCCAGGTCATGCGGGCAGCGATGACCTTGAGACCAGCCCCTTCGAAACGGGAGTAGATCTGGCCGATGACGTTCTTGGCGACAGCGTCCGGTTTGATGATGGAAAGGGTACGTTCGATTGCCATGTTGTTTGCTCCGCAGTGCTAGACAGTTGAAAAACCGGTTATTTTAGCAGATGAACAAGGCTTCCGGACTCTGCACCTCGGAATGGCAGGGCAATCGCACGAATCAACTGAGCCCGAAGAGATGAGCGCGGTAGTCGTCGG
>CAZHVZ010000102.1:10683-11680 GCA_964536245.1 uncultured Rhodocyclaceae bacterium | reverse complement strand
AGATCGGCGTAATAGCTCATGGCCAGGGTGCGCGGAATGGGCGTCGCGGACATCATCAACTGGTGGGGGTTGCCGCCTTTCCTGCGCAAGGCCAGACGCTGGGCAACGCCGAAGCGGTGCTGTTCGTCCACAATGGCCAGCCCGAGACGGTGAAAGTCCACCGCCTCCTGGATCAGTGCGTGGGTCCCGACGATCAATTGCGCTCCGGCAGCCGCTTTCGCCTGTTGTTCCCGCTTGGCTGCCGCCTTGAGGCTGCCGGCCAGCCAGACGACGCTGATACCGAGCGGTTCCAGCCAGGCTTGCAGCTTGAGATAGTGCTGCTCGGCCAGTATTTCGGTGGGCGCCATGAAGGCTGCCTGCCACCCTGCCTGGATCGCCTGGCAGGCGGCCAGGGCTGCGACGACCGTTTTGCCGCTGCCGACATCCCCTTGCAGCAGACGCTGCATCGGACGGGGCTGCGCCAGATCGGCCGCGATCTCGCCGACTGCCCTTTCCTGCGCCCCGGTCAGGGAAAAGGGCAGGGCGGCCAGCAGGCGGCCAGCCAGTTCGCCGCCCGCCAGCAGGATGGGTGCACCCTGTTCCCGGCGCAGACGATAGGCGCGGCGCAGGGAAAGCTGCTGGGCCAGGATCTCGTCAAATTTGATGCGGCGCCAGGCCGGATGTTGGCGGGCATGCAGGGCCTCGATGGCGGTTCCCGGTGGCGGCCAGTGGAGAAAGCGCACGCTGCGCGCAAACTCCGGCAGGCGAAGTTTCCGGCAATCGGCCAAGGTCAGGGTATCGGACAAATCCGCGTCGGCCAAAGTACGTGCGATGAGCTTGCGCAAGCTTGCCGAAGAGATGCCGGCGGTGGTGGGATAAACCGGGGTCAATCCGCCGGGCAGAGGCGAATCGGGCTGGACGACCTGAAAGCGGGGGTGCACCATCTCGGCCCCGAAAAAACCGCTGCGCACTTCTCCGAATGCACGTATCCGCGCCCCCGGCGCAAGCATCGCCTGCT
>CAZHVZ010000102.1:0-10594 GCA_964536245.1 uncultured Rhodocyclaceae bacterium | reverse complement strand
ACTGCCGCCGGGGACGGAACTGCACTTCGCTCGACAGCACAAGCACTTCAACCTGCACCGGCTCGCCCCAGGGCGCCTGCCGAAGCGGCGTGATCCGGGTTTCATCCTCATAACGCAAGGGCAGATGGAGCAGCAGGTCGGCCTCGCAGATCAGGCCCAGCCCGGCCAGTTTCTTTTTGACTGCCGCGCTGGCGCGGATCGGCGGTCCAATGGGGGCAGCCGTCCCCGCTTCCGTCATGGAGCGATGCACATCACCGCGTCGGCCTCCACCAGTGCGCCACGCGGCAACTCCTTGACGCCCACCGCCGCACGGGCTGGAAAAGGCTCGCTGAAGTAGCCGGCCATGATCTCGTTGACCTTGGCGAAATGCGCCAGATCGGTGACAAATACATTGAGCTTGACGACATCGGCCAAGGAACCGCCGGCAGCCTCCGCCACGGCCTTGAGATTTTCGAATACCCGGACGATCTGCCCGTCAATCCCTTCGACCATCTGCATGGAGGCGGGATCAAGACCGATCTGACCGGACAGATAAACCGTGTCGCCGACCCGTACGGCCTGGGAGTAGGTGCCGATGGCGGCCGGAGCGCGGGAAGTGGAAATGATCGTTTTGCTCATGGCGAGGTCTCATTCAGGGTTGGAGTCATAAAGGCATGATCTTAAATGAGCACAGCACGCATCACCAGTCTGGAAAAACTCCTCGGCGGCCCACGCGACGGCGCCCTCCTGCGTTACGCCTTGGGCAATGAGTACCTGACCAGCGGAGAACCGGCCAACGCCCTGCCCCACCTGCAACAGGCGGTGAGTCTTGATCCCGCTTATTCGGCGGCCTGGAAGCTTCTGGCCAAAGCTCTTGCAGCGGACCATCAACCCGCTCAAGCGCTGCAAGCCTACGAAACGGGTATTGCTGTCGCCATGGAAAAAGGCGACGTTCAGGCAGCCAGGGAAATGCGCGTTTTTGCCAAACGCCTGGCAAAGCCCCTCAGCGGGCCGGCGGGATAAGCGCTGCGTCGATACCCAGCGCCTTCAGCTTGACGCGGGCCGCTTCGGCTTCCTGACGGGTCTTGAAGGGTCCGACCTGAACGCGGGCTTCCATGGTGGACGGAATCCCGTTCAAGGTCAGTTTGGCATGCAGTTCTTCCGCCCGCTGCGCATTGGTGAACACCCCGGCCTGGACGACATAGCCGGAAAACAGACGAGGTGGCGCCGGCAAGCGGCTGCCAGTCGGCTCCACCGATTTGACCGCAGCGGTCGGCGCTGCCGGAGTCTCTTCCGGCACCGCGCTACGCGGCGGAGCGGACTCTTCCACGACCGGAACCGCCGGTGGGGAAGCTTTGGCCGGGGTAGACGGGGAAGAGGAAACCGCCGGCCCGGACGAGGCCGGCGCCCTGACCGAAACAGGCCGGCTCTCCGGATGAAGCGGGGCTTTCTCAACGGCTATCGCCGGCGTGCGGGCAACCGGAGGAGCGGCCTGAGTTGCCGGGGAAGCCGCCGGTGCGACGGGGGTTTCCGGACGGGGCGGCTCCGGGGCAACCACCGGCGGCGGCTCGGCCGCTTTGGCAGGCAGTGCGGGAACCTCGTCCGGCTTTGGCGGCTCCGGCAAATTGCTGTTCGGTTTGACCGGCTGCGTCATTTCCTTCTTCGGCGGTACCGGCACGGGACGGGTGTATACAGGCAGCTCCGGTTCTTCCGGGGCGGTGGACAAATAGTCGAAAAAAGCCAGGGTCGCCAGCAGGATGGCAACCAGCCCCCCCGCCACGGCCAGCCGCTTGACCAGTTTGCCGCGCAGGTCGTTGGGGTTTTCCGTTTCTTCGTTTGCCAACTTGTCTTCGGCCATCATCGCTCCAGCTGCGCCTGACTGTGCACCAAAGCCACCACCAGCTCGGCCTCGGCCCTGGCAATCCCGCAACGCTCGGCAATAGTCGCTGCATCCCGGCCCGCCGAGGCCATTTGCATGGCATCAGAATAAAGAGGGGAAATGGTCTGGGCTGAGCGCATGTGATCCACCTGGAGTTGCAGGTCGTTACGAAGGGCGGCGACCTCCCCCCGCAAGGCATCAACTTCTTCCCGCAACTGGGCCAGCTCCTCCTCGACACCCTGCATGAAGGTTTCCGATGCCAGCTGTTCGGAAGTTTCCGGCCAGGACGCCTCTGCCTCCGGCTCCTTTTCGGCAACGGGAGGTGTTTCGGGAGGGGGAACAAGGACCACCGGCTCCAGCTTGGCCTCCGCCACGTCACGGGAAGCCGCCGCCTTGCGCCGCAGGGAACGCATACGCAGGAGAACGACCAGCATATAGAGGGCAACAATGACAATGAGGCCGACAACGGCCTCACGTACCCCGATGGTCAAACTCCCCGGATCGAGACTCAAGAGACGCTCCCGGACCGGAGCGCCGGATCAGAAGCCGTGCGAATACTGGGCACCCAGCACATGGCCGCTGTCGCTGAACTTGCCGCGCAGGGAAGAGGTTCCGAGAACCGCCGGAGAAAAGGCTTTGGTCTGGTCGATCTTGGGATCCTTCAGGTACAGGTAGGCGTAGCCGAAATCGAGAGCGCCGTTCTGCACCGGCTTCCACTGCCCGCCAAGGGAGAACCAGACACGGTCACTGTCCGGAACGCGGGCCGAACGGTCGGTATTGGTGGTCGGCGTACGGTCATAGGCGATGCCAAACTTGATCTTCCAGTCCTCCGTCGCCTTGTAGGCCGCACCCCAGGCAAAGCGCCAGGCATCCCGGTAACCGAAAACCTCACTGCCGAGAAGCGCTCCATTGCTCTGGCGCATCACATCCAGACGATCCACCGTACTCCAGTTGGTGTAGGAAAGATCGCCCATGGCCTCCCAGCGGTCCGAAACCTGCTGCCAGACGGAAAGAGTCAGGGTATCCGGCAGCTTGAGCCGGGCCGTTGCAGGAATGACCGTGCTGCCCACCGTCTGGTTGCCTTCCACGTTGTATTTGACGCTGGAACGGTAAGACAGTCCGACCCGCATGGCGGGCGACAGGGTAAACAAGGCGCCGGCATTCCAGCCCCAGGCTGAATCATCGCCCTTGAGTTGGGAAGTTGCCGAGGTCACCAGCCCGGCGGGGACAATGTTGGTCATTTCGGCATTGAGTTTCTGATAATTCAAGCCCAGGCCGAGGGAAACCTTGTCATTGAGCCGGTAAGCCAGCGACGGATTGACGTTGACCGTCTTGATCTCCGATTTGAGCGCCTGGTACTTGCCCATCCAGTTGCTGTCCTTGTAGTCCGTGGACAATCCGAAGGGCGCGGATATCCCCAAGCCAACAAACCAGTCCGGCGCCACCTTGGCCGAAAAATAGGCGTTAGGAATGGCCGTGAAGCCGCCGCCCGCATCTCCCGCCGTGCTCAGGCTGCCGATTCCGGCACCAACGCCGCTACCGCTGGAACCCTGGTTATTGAACTTGAAATTGGGATTGACTCCCACCACTCCGCCGGAAACCTGAAACCCGTTCAGCTGTGTCATGCCTGCCGGATTGAAGAAAACCGTGCTGGCATTGTCGGCTATGGCAGCGGACCCGGCGTAGGAAGTGGCAATACCACTGGCATTTTGCTCCCAAAGCTGGAAAGCAGCAGAGGACGCTGAGCCGGAAAATGCCACCAGCAGAATGGCAGGCAGGGTGCGCAGGGATGTCACGTACATACTTGGTCTCCGTAAGGCTGGCCAACAGGCAGGCGGAATAATTTCAACTGTCGGATTTTACGCATTTTCCGGTGGCACGTCGCGCTTTTTCCCCGCCGAATCGATGGCAACGTAGGTGAGTTGCGCTTCTGTCACTTTCACCGTAACCGGATTGACGTAATTGCGTTCAGCATAGACCTCGACATTGACCGTAATAGATGTCCGTCCGATATGGACGATGTCGGCAAAAAAACTGACCACATCGCCCACCGACACCGGCTGCTTGAAGAGAAAGGAGTTCACCGACACCGTGGCGACCTTGCCCCGCGCGCGACGCATGGCCGGAATGGCGCCGGCGACGTCCACCTGCGCCATGACCCAGCCGCCGAAGACATCGCCGTTCTGATTGACGTCGGCAGGCAGGGGCATCACCCGAAGAACAGGGGCCTTGTCGGGAAGTTGAACCGGATGTTCGGACATGGCTGCCTCATCGCTTGAAAATGAGGATTGTCACGGATGTTGATGACTTTTCATATACTGTGGGGAAAAACACAGGACTCCCCATCATGCGCCGCAGCACCGCCCTTCCCAAGCCCCCCAGCGCCGGCACCGTGCAGGACACGCACACCTGGCTGACCCTGCGCACTCTTTTCCCCTATCTCTGGTAGTATCGCCTGCGCGTCGTTCTCGCCATTGCTTGCCTGGTCGGCGCCAAGATTGCCAATGTGACCGTCCCCATGGTCTTCAAGGAGATGATTGACGCCTTGTCCGCCAGGGAGCAGGTGCTGGCCCTGCCCGTTCTCCTTCTTTCGCTCTACTGCGCCCTGCGCTTTTCCACGGCATTATTCACAGAATTACGGGAGATGCTGTTTGCCCGGGTCACCCAGCAGGCCGTGCGCCATATCGCCTTGCAGGTTTTCCGCCACCTGCACGCCCTGTCCCTGCGCTTTCGCCTGGAGCGCCAGACCGGCGGCGTTTCCCGCGATGTGGAGCGCGGCACGCGTTCCATTTCCAGCCTGATCAGCTATACCCTGTACTCGATCCTGCCGACCCTGGTCGAAATCTCCCTCGTCCTGGGCATTCTTTTTGTTCGTTACGATGCGGGATTTGCCGCCATCGCCGGCATTTCCCTTGCCGCCTATATCGTGTTCACGGTCAAGGTCAGCAACTGGCGCATCGATATCCGGCGGGCGGTCAATGAAACCGATTCAGCGGCCAACAGCCGGGCGGTCGACAGCCTGCTCAACTACGAAACCGTCAAATATTTCAACAACGAAGAATACGAAGCCCGGCGCTACGACAGCCAGCTAAAACAGTGGGAAGATGCCGCCACCCGCAGTCAGACCACGCTCTCATTCCTCAATCTCGGCCAGCAGGCCATCATTGCTCTGGCAGTCACCGCCATGATGTGGCGGGCCTCCCAGGGCGTGGTCGATGGGCGGATGACCATCGGTGATCTGGTCCTGGTCAACGCTTTCCTGATGCAACTCTACATTCCCCTCAATTTCCTCGGCGTGGTCTATCGGGAAATCCGCCAGGCGCTCACCGACATTGAACGCATGTTCGGCCTGCTCAAGGAAAACCGGGAAATCGCCGATGCACCGGACGCCCATGACCTGCCCGGCGACCCCCTGGAGATTCATTTTGACGCCGTGCACTTTGCCTACGACCCCGACCGCCGCATCCTCAACGGAGTGGACTTTGTCATTCCGGCGGGACGAACGGTTGCCGTAGTCGGTCACTCGGGAGCGGGAAAGTCCACCCTGGCCCGCCTCCTTTACCGTTTCTATGACGTTACCGGCGGCGCGCTGCGCATTAATGGCCACGATATCCGCCAGCTTCACCAGTCCAGCCTGCGCGCCGCCATCGGCATCGTTCCCCAGGACACGGTCCTGTTCAATGACAGCATTTTCTACAATATCCAGTACGGTCGTCCGGAAGCCCGCCGCGAGGAGGTGATTGCCGCCGCCCGCGCCGCCCAGCTGCACGACTTCATTGAATCCCTGCCCGGCCAGTACGAAACCCGTGTCGGCGAGCGGGGTCTCAAGCTGTCCGGCGGGGAAAAGCAACGGGTGGCAATCGCCCGCGCCCTGCTCAAAAACCCGCCCATCCTGATTTTCGACGAAGCCACTTCGGCGCTCGATTCGCAAACCGAAAAAGCCATCCAGTCGCAACTGGAAGTAGCTGCCCGGGGCCGCACCACCCTGATCATCGCCCACCGGTTATCGACCATCATGAACGCCGACGAAATCCTGGTCATGCAAGCCGGACGCATCGTCGAGCGCGGCACCCACAGCGCCCTCCTTGAGGCGGGCGGCGACTACGCCCGCATGTGGGCGCTTCAGCAGCAGGAAGACGAAAACAGCCATCTATCCGGAAAGTAATATACTCATCCTTCCTCACTCCTCCCCGCCGCCATGCGACCGTCTGCGCTGCCCGCCATCGACGACCTGCCGAAATCCCGCTGGCTATTGCCGGGAGTGGTTTTTATTGCCTTTCTGGCACTCTCCGTTTTTTTCTGGCATCGGCTAGAATCCGGGGACAGGGGCGGGCTTGTCCAGCACAGCACCACCGACCCTGCCACCAGCAGTCCCCACCCCAACCCTGCCCTCCTGATACTCTGGGGAGGATCGGGAAGCGGAGCCTTGCTGGCGCTTGTCATCTTCTATCTCGGCACTCAGCGCCAGCGGGCAGAGCGCCTGACCAATCAGGTGATTGCCGCTTTGCGCCAATCGGAAGCCAGCTTGCGCAAGGCCGACCATCTTAAGCAAGCGGTGCTGGACGCCGCGACTGAAGTGTCAATTATCGCCACGGACACCGAGGGAATGATCACGGTGTTCAATCGCGGCGCCGAGAAAATGCTCGGTTACAGGCCGGAAGAAATGATCGGCAAGGAAACCCCGGCCAGGATCCATCTGGCCTCCGAGGTGATCGAGCGCAGCCGGCAACTCAGCGACTTGCTTGGCCATCCCGTTTCAGGCTTTGCGACCTTTGTCACCATTCCCGACCGGGACGGCTCGGAGCGTCGGGAATGGACTTACCTGCACCGCGATGGTCATGCCATCACCGTGGACCTGGTCGTGACCGCAGAATATGACAGCCAGGGCAACACCATGGGCTACCTCGGTATTGCGGTGGACATCAGTCACCAGAAGCAGGTGGAAAATGAACTCAAGCGCCAGGCAAAATTACTTCAGGGCGTCATTGAAAACATTCCCGGCGGTCTTTCCCTGATTGATGCCGACTTGCACTTCATCGCCGCCAATCAGGAATTGCGCAAGGTTCTCGACTTCCCCGAGTCCCTTTTCGCCAACGGGGCGCCGTCTCTCCACGAAATCGCGCTCTTCAACGCTCGGCGGGGAGAATACGGCCCTGGCAATCCGGAAGAGCAAGCACAAAGCATCGTTGATAAAGCGCGCCACCCGGTCAAACACTGCTTTGAGCGCACGCGGCCCAATGGCACCACTCTGGAGGTGCGCGGCACGCCCCTTTCTGACGGCGGATTCGTGACGATCTACACCGACATTACCGCCCGCAAGGAGGCCGAAGCCGAACTGACCAAACATCGGGACAATTTGCAGGCTCTGGTCCATGAGCAGACCGCCAAGCTTGAAGAAGCGCTCATTCTGGCCCGCGCCGCAGCCAATGCCAAGGCCGAATTCCTGGCCAACATGTCGCACGAGCTACGCACGCCCATGCACGCCATTCTCAGTTTCTCGGAAATGGGCGTGGAAAAATCTCGCCGCCTGGGCGTCGACAAGCTTGAGCACTACTTCGACCGCATCGGACAAAGTGCCGAGCGCCTGCTCGAACTCATCAACAACCTGCTCGACCTGTCCAAGCTGGAGTCCGGTCACGAAAAAATGGAGTGGCAGACCGTTGACGTGCTTCACCTCGCCCGGCAGGCGGGCGACGACCTCGAATCCTTGATACAAAACCGTCACCTGACACTGCATGTCGCAGTCGAAGATACCTCTACGGAAATCCAGGGAGACCGGAAGAGAATCGCCCAGGTCGTCCATAACCTGCTCTCCAACGCCATCAAGTTCAGCCCCGACCACGGCGCGATAGCTATTGCATTGCGTGCCGGAGAGATCCCGAGCGGTCGCCGCGCCACCGATACGGAGCGGCTTCCGGCCCTGGTCTTGACACTGACTGACGCCGGCCCCGGCATTCCCGAAGATGAACTGGAAAGTGTTTTCGACAAGTTTGTACAAAGCAGCAAAACCCGCACCGGAGCTGGCGGCACCGGGCTGGGCCTGGCCATTTGTCGAGAGATCGTCCACGCCCATCGTGGTACGATTGTGGCAACCAACGTTCCGCAGGGGGGGGCCTGCCTGACCGTCACCCTGCCGCTGGAACAAAGCCTGGAGGTAGAGTGAGTACTGCTTGCATTCTGGTAGTGGACGATGAACCGCTCAACCTCGAAATCGTCAGCGAATACCTCTCGTCGGAAGAAGACACCGATCTTGTCGCGGCCGATAGCGGGGAAGCCGCGTGGCAAATGCTGCAACAGCCGGGCAGCCACTTTGATCTGGTGCTGCTCGATCGCATGATGCCGGGACTGGATGGCCTCTCCCTGCTCAAGCGCATGAAACAGGATTCCGACTTGTGCGGCATTCCGGTCATCATGCAAACGGCCGCCAGCACCCCCGAACAGATTGGCGAAGGCTTGCTGGCCGGTGCATATTATTACCTGACAAAACCCTATCGACGGGATGCCTTGCTTTCCATCATCCGGGCAGCACTGGGTGATGCCCGGACCCGCTTTGAACTGCAACGCCAGCTGCACGACCATATCAATGCCCTGGGATTCCTTGAGCAAGGTCGGTTTTCCGTGCGCACCACTGCCGACGCCAGCCGGCTGGCGGCCCTGATTGCCCAGACCTGCCCGAAACCGGATATAGCCGTTCTCGGTATTTCGGAGTTATTGGTTAACGGGGTCGAACACGGCAACCTTGGTGTGAGCTATGCAGAAAAATCCCGGCTCAAACTCAGCGACGGGTGGCAGGCCGAAATTGATCGACGGGCAGCACTCCCCGAAAATGCAGAAAAAAGAGTTCACCTCGACTATTGCCGTACCGCTCAAGGCATCCGTATCGTCGTGCGCGACCAGGGGGCCGGCTTCGACTGGCAGCGCTACCTTGATTTTGACCCGGGCCGTGCTTTTGATCCGAACGGGCGGGGTATCGCCTTGGCACGCATGATGAGTTTTGATACCTTGCACTATGAAAATGGCGGCGCTACTGCCGTAGTTACCATCAACCTGCCGACCGATACTGCGGCGCCTCCTACTGTTGGATGATGAAGCATAACTTTCCCCCTCTGCGCATCCTGGCGGTAGATGACAACCGCACCAATCTGCACATCCTCCAGGTATTTCTGAAAAAGCTCGGCCATACTGTCATCCAGGCGGAAAATGGCCAGGAGGCCGTGGACAAATACCTGGCCGAGCGACCGGACATGGTCTTGCTCGATATCATGATGCCGGTCATGGATGGCTTTGAAGCCGCTCGGCGCATCCGGGCCGAAACGACGGAACACTGGGTTCCCATCATTTTCCTGTCCGCTCTCAATCGTGATGAGAATCTTCTGGAAGGGCTGGAGGCAGGTGGTGATGATTATCTGACCAAGCCCATCAATTTTGTCGTTCTGGAAGCCAAGATGCGTTCCATGCATCGCTCCCTGGCCATGCAGCAGCAAGCCATCGACTCGCTCAACCGATTGCAGACAGTATCCGACAACGTTCTGGAAGGGATTATTACCATCGGGGCCGACGGTATTGTCATCGGCGCCAATCTCGCGGTGGAACGTATTTTCGGCTGGGCTCCCGAAGAGTTGATCGGCCAGAACGTGAACGTCCTCATGCCCGAGCCACACCACAGCACCCATGATGCCTACTTGCAGCGCTATCTTGCCGAAGGCGAACCCCGTGTGATTGGCCGTATCCGGGAGGTCGAAGGTTTGCGCAAATCAGGGCAACGCTTTCCCATGGAACTCGGGGTTTCCCAGGTAGAGATCGACCGCCAGGTGGTATTTATCGGCATGGTGCGTGACATCACCGAACGCAAGCGGACGGAAGAAACCCTGCGCAGCAATGCAGAACTCCTTCAGGCCTATTACGAAAAATCCCAGGGTGAACAGCAACTGGCCATGCGGCTCATGGACAAGCAGCTCAATCGCCCCAGCCTCAAGGATTCGCGTCTGCACTATGCGGTCATCGCGGCGGAAAATTTCAGTGGCGACATTGTCGGTGCGGCCCGCTCCCCCGAAGGAAAATTCTACGCCCTGCTGGCCGATGCCACCGGCCATGGCCTGCCGGCTGCCATCAGCGCTCTGCCCGTGCTGGCGATTTTCTATCGCATGGCCTCGAGAAATCACAATCTGCGGGAAATCATTCTGGAAATCAATCAGCAACTGAGGGAATCCATGCCAGTCGGTCGCTTCGTTGCGGCGACACTGGTCTGTCTGGATGAAACCTTGAAAAAAGGGGAAATCTGGGTCGGCGGAACACCGAGTGCCTTGCTGCTCGATCGCTGGGGACGAACCGCTCACGAATTCGCTTCGGACAACCTGCCGCTGGGCATCATCAGCAACAAGGAAGCCGATCCCCATCCAATCACGTTCACCTGGGAGCAGGAAAGCCAGATTGTTCTGTTTTCCGACGGCTTGCTCGAGGCCGAGAACGATCAAGGCAAGCAATTCACTTTGGACGGAATTTACCAGGCAACGGCCAATCTCCCGCCGCAGAGACGTTTTGAGGCCATACGCCTGGCGTTGACCCAGCACATCGGAAAAAACAAGGCGGCGGATGACGTATCACTGATGCTGATTGATTGTCCTTAAACCAACAAAGAGGAGCCTTACCATGCCCTTTCACAAGCTTGCATCCGTCGGCCTCATCGCCGCCGCCTTTCTGTCCTCCGCCGCCCTGGCGGAATCCCCGACGCTGAAG
>CAZHVZ010000101.1:3357-11901 GCA_964536245.1 uncultured Rhodocyclaceae bacterium | reverse complement strand
GATACGCAGGCGCTGGCCAAGGGGGTTTTCCGGACCGAAGAGCTCGTTTTTAAGTTTGCTGCCGAGGACAACAAAGGCCCGGGCGCCCCCGGCATCGTCGGCGGGCAGGAACCGGCCGCTGCGGACGGTGGCCCGAAAGATTTTCGGCATTTCCGAATTCACCCCGTAAATCAGGGTGCGCCGGGTCCGCCCATTGCCTTCCACTTCGGCGTTGCCCCGGGCATTGGGAGTGACTGCGACGACGTGCGGCAAGCGCTCCAGGGAGGCGGCGTCTTCGATGGACATCGGGCGGGCGCTCGAGGGCAGGCCGGAAGGTGCGCCACCGGTTTTTGTCTTGCCCGGCACCACGGTGATGTTGTTGGTGCCGAACTGGGTGAATTCGGCCAGCACGAAGCGGTGGATACCTTCTCCGATGGACGTGAGCAGGATCACTGCCGCAATCCCGACGGCGATGCCGAGCAGGGTCAGGGCGCTGCGCAGGCGTTGCGCGGTCATGGCACGCAGGGCAAGGAAGAGGGCGTCGGACCAGCGCATCAGTGTTTCATCAGGGCGTGCACCGGGTCCAGGCGGGCGGCCCGGCGGGCGGGCAGAAAGCCGAAGAGCAGCCCGGTGCCGAGGGCGGTGGACAAACTGGCGATGACTGCCCAATCGGGCGGATAGGCGGGAAATACAGGAAAAGCCTGGCGCAGGACGAAAGCTCCGAGGTGGCCGAGAAGATAGCCCAGCAGGGCGCCCACGGCGGAGAGCATGGCGGCTTCGGCGAGAAAGGCGAGGCGGATGGTCTGTGCCGTGGCACCCAGCGCCTTGAGCAGCCCGATCTCGGCGGTACGCTGGGTGACCGCGACGAGCATGACATTCATTACCAGAATGCCGGCCACTGCCAGGCTGATGGCGGCGATTCCGGCGACGGCAAGGGTCAGGGCGCCGAGCAGTTTGTCGAAGGTGGCGAGGACGGCGTCCTGGGTGATGACCGTCACATCCTCTTCGCTCCGATGCTGCTGCTTGAGGATTTCCAGCACCTGATCCCGGGCGCTGGGGATCGCTTCCCGGTGATGGGCTTCGACCAGGATACGGAACAGGGTGTTACTGTTGAACAAGGCCTGGGCGAGCGCGACCGGAACGAATACGACCTCGTCGGTATTCATGCCCAGCCCCTGGCCGGTGGGCTTGAGAACGCCAATGACGCGCACCCGGCGGTCGCCCACCCGGACCAATTGGCCAACCGCCGGATTGGCGCCGAACAGTTCGTCGCGGATCTTGATGCCGATAACCGCCACCGGGGCTCCCCTCTGCCAGTCCTCATCGGGCAGGAAGCGGCCCTGAGCCAGCTCGAAACTGCGGATGTCGAGATACTGGGACGTCGTGCCGGCGACGATGACTTCCCGCAACTTGCCCCCGCTGCTGATTTCTGAAGTGCCGACGGCAAGCGGGGCCAGTCGGCGCACGGCGGGCGCTCGTTGCAGGCTGGCGGCATCGGCAATGGTCAGGTCGCGGGGGGTGCTGGTGATGGCCGTGGCTGGATTGAAGCCGCCGGTGCCGGTCTTGCCCGGCAGGACAATGACCAGATTGGTGCCGAGAGCGGAAAACTGGCCGATGACATACCGCCGCGCGCCATCTCCCAGGGCGGTGAGGACGACCACGGCGGCGACGCCGATGGACATGGCGAGTATCGACAGGCTGGTGCGCAGGGGGTAGCCGGCAGCGGCATCGCGGGCAAAGCGAAGGGTGTCAGCCGGGCGCATGGTCAGGCCTTCCGCCGGGCCGCCTCAGGGGCGTAGCGCGGAATTCGCAAAGTACGGCTCGGCGCCCGCCGAGGCGAAGGGGCTGGCGGCTGTGCACGGCCAGCCCTCGGCAAGCGGAGCAAGCGAGGGAGGTCATCTGGCGCTGTCGTTCTGCAATCGGCCATCTTCCATCATGATCCGGCGGCGGGCGCGAGCGCCGAGACCTTGATCGTGGGTGACCACCACCAGGGTGACGCCCCGGCCATTCAGTTCTTCCAGCAGGCGGACCACTTCCTCGCCGGTCTGGCGATCGAGATTGCCGGTGGGTTCGTCGGCCAGGATGAGCGCCGGCTGCATGATGGTGGCGCGGGCCAGGGCGACGCGCTGGCGCTGGCCGCCGGACAACTGGTCGGGACGATGGTCGGCCCGGTTTTCCAGACCGAAGTCCTGGAGCGCACGGGCCACCCGCAGGGTGCGATCACGGGCCGGAATGCCGGCCAGGGTCATGGGCAGGGCAATGTTTTCAAAGGCGGTAAGGCGGGGGACCAGATGAAAACTCTGGAAGACGAAACCGATGCGCTGACTGCGCACCCGTGCCTGTTCCTCGGCGGAAAGGGTGGTCACGTCGCGTCCTTCCAGCCGGTAGGTGCCGGCATCGGGGCTGTCAAGCAGGCCGAGGAGGTTGAGCAGGGTCGATTTTCCTGACCCGGACGGTCCCATCACGGCCAGGTATTC
Organism: uncultured Rhodocyclaceae bacterium; assembly: GCA_964536245.1. Classification (GTDB taxonomy): domain Bacteria; phylum Pseudomonadota; class Gammaproteobacteria; order Burkholderiales; family Rhodocyclaceae; genus CAZHVZ01. Next base: position 9,445 of record CAZHVZ010000101.1, on the reverse strand, counting down.
TCCTGCCGTAATGGAGAGATCGAGGGCGGTCAGGGCATGGACGTCGCTGTCGCCGAGGTGGAATGTCCGCTCGATGCCGCACAGTTCAATGAGGGGCATGGAATTGGGGCTCTCTATTTGGCGGCTTTGGTTTTGTCGTCCACCGTCGCGGTGGCCCCCGCCTTGACGCCTTCCCGTTCGAGGGAGGTAACAATCAGCTCACCGGCCTTGAGACCTTCAAGGATTTCGGTGTACTCCCAGTTGGTGAGGCCGGTTTTGACCTTGCGCTCCTCCAGCCGGCCTCCTTCGCCGAAGAGCAGAACGCGGCCACCTTCCTGCAAGGCCGAGGTGGGAATGCGCAGAACCTTGTTGCGGCCGGCGAGGAGAATTTCCACATCGGCGCTGTAGCCGACCAGGAGTTTGCCGGCTTCCGGCGGGTGTTGACCCCAGTCGAAATCAACTTCGATATCCACCGTGCGCGCCTGTTTTTCCACCGCCGAGACCGTCGGCGCCACGCGCCGGACCTTGCCGGGTATGGCTTGCCCGGGTAGGGCGTCGAGACTGATGCGTACGGTCTGACCGGCCTTGATCTTGGGGGCATCCACTTCGTCCATGGGCGCCTTGACGTAGAGGCAGCTGTCGTCGATGAGGTCGATGGCCGGCGGGGTGGGTACGCCGGGGGGCGACGGGGTTGAATATTCGCCCAGTTCACCGACGATCTTTGCCACCGTACCGGCAAAAGGCGCATAAAGCGCAGTGCGACCCTGTTCCACGCGGGTGGCCCGGAATTTGGCTTCGGCCTGGGCGACATCGGCCTTGGCCGTGTTGCAACTGGCGCGGCGGGCTTCGCCTTCGGTACGGCTGGCTTCTTCCTTGCCGATGGAAACAAAGCCCTGCTCGCGCAGTCGGGTTTGACGCATAGCCTCCCGCTCGGCGTTGACGGCGACGATGCAGGCTTCGTCCACCCGCCGCCGGGCCAGGGCAATCTGTGTGTCAGCCAGGGCCGCCTGGGCCTGCTGGTCGTCGTTCCACAGCTTCATCAGGAGCTGGCCCTTGACCACCTTGTCCCCCTCTTTGACGCCTAGGTATTCGATGCGGCCACCGACGATGGTGGACAGCTTGGTCCGCTGACACGCTTCCACCGTGCCGGCACGGGTGTTGGCAATGGTTGATTCCACCTTGCCTTCGGTGACTTCCTTGAGAATGACCGGAATCGGCTTGGGGCGGCCAAGCGCCCACAAACCGCCGGCGATCAGGGCAAGGACTACGGCGCCGATCAAGCCGCGACGGAAAAGCTGGGGAGACATGTGATTCCTTTAGGCAAAACCCGGCAGCCAGCCGGACTGGGCGTAAGCGGCAACGGGCTCCAGGGTGCCCTGAAACAGCGCTTCGATGACCGGCGGTTCGCGCCAGGGCTGGTCCATGAAGGTGAGGCCGATTTCTTCCACCAGACGGCCCGACCAGTAGTGTTCTGCCACTTCATCCAGGGCGCTGAGGGACAGGCTGTGCGGCAGGCGCAGATAATCGAGCCAGCTTGAATCGTGGAAGGAGCAGATGTAGGCCCCCTTGGTTTTGGCGCCGAGCAGGTTCTTGCCGAACACGAGGTCGCTGTGCTTGCTGCGGAAAGTCATGGCGTCGGTGCGCGTGGCAAAAAGCAGCAGGGCATGCAGGCGGCTGGGAAAATGGTTGAAGCGCCGCTGCCGGAAATATTCCAGGTGATACTCGGCAAAGTAATTCTGAACAGCCGTCAGCTGTCCGCCCGGCAGCGGGGTGCCGCCTTCCGGCGACCCCAGGGCGGCGCCAAAGGGACTGCCTTTGAGAATGTCCCAGCCTGGCATCTCGGCATCGGCATCCAGCCAGGCAAACAGTTCGATGGTTGCGGTGTCCTTGATCAGGTTATCCATCAGTTGTGGGTTCTTTTCGCAGGATTGGTCAGTCGGGAAACCAGCCCGCCGGCCTCCAGCCTGGCTGCAAAGTCGGCGGCGGGGGCGGGGCGTCCGAAATAGTAGCCCTGCATGGCGTGGCAGCCGTGTTCGAGCAGATGGTCGACCTGCTCGGCAGTTTCCACCCCTTCGGCAATCACATGGATGCCCAGACTGCTGGCCACTTGCAGAATGGCGTCGACAATGGCCACATCGTTGCTGTCCTGGGGGATGTTGCTGACAAAGGAGCGGTCTATCTTCAGGCGCTGGATGGGGAAGCGCTTGAGCGAGGCAAGGGAGGAATAGCCGGTTCCGAAGTCGTCAATTTCCACCCGCAGGCCCATGGATACCAACTCGTCAAGAATTTGCGCGGCGCACTCCGGATCGTCCATGACGGCGCTTTCGGTGATTTCCAGAAGCAGGCATTCCGGTTCCAGCCGGAAATCGCTCAGGGCTTGCTCGACAATGGCCCGCAGATTACTGACCCGGAACTGGCGTGCCGACAGGTTGATCGCCACCGGTACGGTGACCAGTCCGGCATCCCGCCAGATGCGGATTTGTCGGCAGGCTTCCTGAATGACCCATTCGCCGATGGGAATGATGTGCCCCCGCTCTTCGGCAAAGGGGATGAAACGATCCGGCGGCACCATCGGCTGGCCGGGAGGGAACCAGCGGATGAGGGCTTCGGCGCCGATGATTTGGCTGTTGCTGCCATCGTTCTGTTCCTGATAGTAGAGCTGGAACTCGCCTTTTTCCAAAGCGCGGCGTAATTCCTTGTCGAGCTTGGCATCGGCCTGGACCTGGGTCTGCATTTCCGGAGTAAAGAAACGGTAATGATCCCGGCCGGCATTCTTGGCGAAATACATGGCCGTGTCGGCGCTCTGGTTGAGCTGCTCGGGGGTCAGCCCGTCGCCGGGCCAGCAGGCAATGCCGGCGGAAGCGGTGGTGGTCAGCACATGGCTGCGAACCTCCAGGGGTTCCTTGATGAGTTTGTGCAGCCTGTCCAGGAGCGGGGCGCTGTCCTCGCGACAGGTCAGGTGCGGGTGAATGATTACGAATTCATCTCCCCCCACCCGGTAGAGGGAGGCCTGACCACGCAGGCCGTCCTGCAAACGGTGGGCAATCTGGACAAGCAGGGCATCGCCCACGGAGTGACCGAGGGTGTCATTGACCGTCTTGAAGTGGTCGAGGTCGAGAAAAATCAGGCAGAGCAGGCCGCTCCCGGCCTGAGCCAGGGCAATGGCGGCATGCAGGTCTTCATCGAGCAGGGTGCGGTTGCCCAAGCCGGTCAAGGGATCATGGTGGGCAAGGAAGGCGAGTTGGCTCTCGGCTTCCTTGCGGGCGCTGATGTCCTCGCAGAAACCGATGACCTGGTTGAGCTCGCCATCGATATAGACCGGCTGGAAGTGGTATTGGCAATATTGCAGGGTTTTTCCCTGCGCTTGCTCCCGGCATATTTCGGTGCTGACCGGCTGGCCTTCGGTGGCGCTCTGGATGGGGGCGGCAAGCGGCGTATTGCGCTGTTTCTCCAGGAAATTGCTGCCCACCGGGCTTTCTTTCCGGTCGCTGATGAAGGCGGCGGCACGGGCATTGCAATCGATCACCGTTCCCCGGCGGTCGAGGGCGAAAATGCCCAGGGGCGCCTGGGCAAAGAGGGCGCGCAGCTTGGTCTCGCTTTCCCGCAGGGAGCGGGTCATTTTTTCGGCAATCTGGATGGCCCGGGTGCGGGCCGACAGGATCGCCCAGGTCAGGGTCAGCAACAGGATGCTGATCAGTGTGCCGATGATCAGAATGCGATTGGGCTGGTCTTTCTCAACCGCGAGGGCAAAGTTGTCCTTCGCTCCGTACTGGATCGTCCACGTCCGTCCACCAACCTGCAAGGGCTTGCTGCGCCGGATGCTCAGAGCCTGGAGGCTTTCGCCGGGATGGCTGGAGTAGAACAGACTGTCCTGGCCGGCTTCGCCGTCGTGAACTTCCATCGCCACATCATTGAGGCCTTCCGGGAAAGTGCCTTCGATCAGGGCGTTGAGGCGAAAGCCGGCGAGGACAAAGCCTTGCAGCTTAAGCTCCCGCTCCGTCTCGCTTTCCGGCAGCACTCCACCGGCATAGACGGCCTGATACATGAGAAAGGCCGGTATCGAATCCTCACGGTCAATGACCAGCTGCACCTTGCCTGATATATGTGACTCTCCAGTATCCCGCGCCCTGATCATGGCGGCGCGACGTGACAGGTTGGCCCAGCTATCCGAGCCAATGGCCAGCAGGTTGCGCGGGCTGCGCGGTTCGATGGCGGTGACCATGGCCAGGAAAGGCCGTTCACCGGGCGGGTAAAGCTTGAGATCGGGCTCGTTTTTTCTTTCTTCGGCGAGAACCGCTTGCAGGTCTGTGCCGGGAATGGCACGGATATGGACCAGGGCGACAAAGCCGGGGTAGCTGTCGGCCAGGCGCAGGGTGCGATAGAGGCGTGACCACTGTTCCCGGTCAGGATTTCTGGTTTGCCCGATCATGACCTGGGCCCCTTTGAGGGCTTGCGCATAGGCCAGCATGCGCATGGTCAGGGTGCTGTGGATCTGGGCGATGCGTGTTTCAAAGCGGCTGGCAGTGGACTCGGCCGTGGTGCGCCGGGTGTAGTCCCAAGCCGCCAGGGTGAGCAGCAAGGAAAGGATAAACACAGCCAGCGCTGGCAGCAGCGCGGAGCGGGGTGAAGCGGGGGGAGCCGGAGTGTGATCCATTGCGTCCCAAACCATCGTGTCGAGATTGGTATTCTCCCAACATCCGTCTCCCTTGGCTAGTTCGAATTGTTGCCGTTTGGCGGCGTCTCGGACCCAAGCGCTTCAATTTTGCAGGGAATCCCGCGCAGGGCATTGGACGCCGATACCGGGTCGAAGACCAGGGGGGGGCTGCAAGCGTTGTAATTGAGCGGGGTATCACCGCTCCACCAGCCGTATTGTGCCCAGACAGTGCCGGCTGCCAACCGGCGATTGATCCGGGCGGTCGCCTGCATGGTTCCACTGGCGGAGCGAATGACGATCCGGCTGCCTTCCGCGATATGGCTCCGGCTGGCCACATCCAAAGCCAATTCTGCCACCGGCTGCGGGGCATGTTTGTGCAGGGAGGGCTGGTTGCGCTGCTGGCTGTGGCAATAGGCAACAATCTTGCCGCAGGTGAGCAGCCAGGGATAATCCGGGTCATGGACGGGCGCCTTGCAGTCCGGAAGGGGGTCTTGCCCGGCCTTGGCCAGGGCCGATGACCAGAGCTCGATTCGCTTGCTTGGCGTGGCGAACCCGACTTCGGCATGTTTGCGGTAGCGGGTGGCGAGGGGCAGGGCGATGCCGCGTGGAGACTCCCGCAGGGCAGCGGCGGAAAGGCCGCTGGGCGCCAGCATGTGGTCCAGGCCGGCGTGCGGGCTGGCGGCAAAAAACAAGGCGTCCAAGCCGAGCTGGTGGGCAAGGGCAAAAACGATCTCGGTGTCGGCGCGGGCCTGGCCGGGAGGGGATGCCACCGGCGGGCGCAATTGCACATGGTTTTCGGCGGCCTGGCTGACCATGAATCCGGCTTGCAGCCCTTCCCGTTCCCAGCAGGAGGCGACGGGCAGGATGATATCGGCCCAGCGGCTGGTGGGGGTGTGGAAGAGTTCGCTGTGAACGAAAAAATCCAGCTTTCCCAGAGCGTCTTCTGCCTGCCGGGCGCCGGGTTTGGTGAGGAGAAAATTGCCCCCGAAAGAAACCAGGGCCTGCGGCGTGTCGCTGGTCAATACGCGCTCGAAAAAATCCCGGCTGGTGACCCAGCCCTTGCTGGCCGGGCCGAGGGGGCGCTCTCCGTGCGCCAGGGTGCGCTGCCGGGTGGCGGCGTCGACCAGATCGAAGCCGGCAATGTCAGCCAGCGGCGGCTTGGCAAACCAGACGTTGCCGCCGGGAGCGTCAAGGTATCCGGTCAGGGCGTAGAGGATATTGATGGCGCGAGTGGTCTGGGTGGCCGTGGCCTGCTGGCCGGTGCCGGTCCAGGTGAACAGCGATACCGGCCCGCTGGCGGTCAGGAGCCGGGCAGCCTGATGGATGTTCTCAGCCGCGATGCCGGTGAGTTCAGCGACCCTTTCCGGCGGGAATTGCGCGGCCCGCTCGGCCAGGCGTTCCAGCACCGTCCCCTTGCCATCCGGGGCAGGGTCATAGGCGTCGCTATAGGCACGC
>CAZHVZ010000101.1:0-3347 GCA_964536245.1 uncultured Rhodocyclaceae bacterium | reverse complement strand
GCGACCAGTTGTTCGCCGGCCAGCAGCAGATGGATCAATCCGAGAGCCAGTGCCGCATCGCTGCCCGGACGCGGGGCCAGCCAGAGATCGGCCTGGCGGGCCAGGCCGGCGCCCCGGGGATCGACTACGATGAGCCGGGCGCCCCGCTTTTGGGCGCGGCGGATTTCGCTGCTCTGGGCCAGCCAGGTGGTGGCGGGATCGAAGCCCCAGAGCACTATGCAGCCGGTGTTGGCGTAATCCGGCATGCCGATGCCGGCGCCCCAGGTCAGGGCCGGGGAAAAATCCTTGTGCCAGTTGCAATTCTCGGTGGCGAAAATCAGGTTGGGGCTGCCAAAGGCGTGGGCCAGTCGGTGAATCCAGCCGAAACTGTCGGCAATGGCCGTGCCGCTCGGCGTGGTGACTGCAAAGGTCGTTGCTTGCGGCCCGATGGCGCGCAGCTTCTGGCCGGTTTCGGTCAGCGCTTCTTCCCAGGAAATGGCCTGCCAACCGGGGTCGGCATCGCCCTTGGGGCGGGTGCGGCGGAGCGGCGTGGTCAGGCGGTCCGGGTGATAGACCAGTTCCGGCGCTGCCTTGGCCTTGATGCACAGGGTTTGTCCGGTCGGGTGTTGGGGGTCCGGTTCAACCGCCAGCAAACGGCCATCTTCCACCACCGCCAGGCAGCCGCAGCGGGAGATGCAGAGCGCGCAGTAGGTGGGGATTCTGGTTTTCATGGTGTGGCCGTTTTTTGCCGCCACAGGGGAAACAAGCCGATCAGGCCAAGCAGGGGGCCGGGGAGGAGAAACCAGGCGATCTGGCTGCCCCAGTCGGCCACCCAGCGGGTACCGAGATGGATGGAGAGCATGGTGATGGCGAAACCGATGGAATTCTGGAAGGCCAGGGCGCTGCCGACAATTTCCGGCGGGCAGGCGCGGGCGGAAAGGGCGGAAAAATGCGGTGAGTCGGCGACCACCGTCGCGCCCCAGACAAGGAGCAGGAGCAGCCGGGCCCACTCCGGCCAGCCCATGGCCAGGGGAAACAGCAGGCAACAGAAGGCCGAACCGGCCAGAGCCGTTGCCGCGACGCGGGCGCTGCCCAGCCGTTGGCTCCACCAGCCGCCGAGGAGGCAACCGAAGGCGCCGATGCCGATCACGGCAAAGGCCAGCCCGGACAGCGAGGCGCTTCCGGCGGTGGTCAGCCCGGCCATGACGATGAGGGCGGGGGTCAGGGTCCAGAAGGCGTACAGTTCCCATTGATGGCCGAAATAGCCGAGAGCCGAAGCCCGGAAAGCCGGTTCCGAAAAAGCGTAAATGACCCGCCCCAGGCGCAGCGGCGGGGCATCGTGCCGACGCTTGAGGTGGGGGCCGTCCCCCAGGCGGAAAATGAGGATGGCCGCCAGCAAGGCGAGAACGGATGAAACCAGGATCACTTCCTGCCAGGGCCAGCCGGCCCCCGCCAGGCGGATGCCATGGGGCAGGGCGGTACCCAGGGTGAGCATGCCGACCAACTGGGCAAGGGCCGGCCCGGCCCGTTCCGGTGCCCAGCTGACCACCAGTTTCATGCCCAGGGGGTACACTCCGGCCAGGGAAAAACCAACCGCAAAGCGCAGGGCGATGGCGCTGGTCATGCCCTCGGCGAGCAGGGCAAAGGCGGCGTTGCAGAGCGCCCCGGAAACGGCGCACAGCGCAAAAATGCGGCTGGCGGCAAAGCGGTCGGCCAGTCCGCTGAGGGCAAAGCTCAGGGTGCCGAGGATGAAACCCAGCTGCACGGCGTTGGTCAGGGTGCCGATGTCGCCGGGGGCCAGGTGCCAGGTGCGGATCAGATCGTCGGCGGCGCTGTTGGCAGAAAACCACAGGGAGGTGCCGAACAGCTGGGCGAGAACAATGGTGGGGATGGCAGAATGCATGGTTGCCGGAGAATACGATGCCATCTGCTTTGCCGCAATGGCATACCGGGGTTGTTTGCAAGGAGAGGTTATGGATATGCCGGAGAGCGCTCTGGGCGAGAAGGTGCTGCTGATTATTGAAAGCTACCGGCGGCTGACCGGCAAGGCGCTGCTTGCTACAAAAAACGAAGCTTCGCCGCAGGCCGGCCTGTGGCGGGCCCCCTGTGTTGTGGCGGCGCATGGCCTTGAAGCGGACCCGATATTTTTCTACGGCAACCGGCTGGCTCTCGAGGTGTTTGAAATGGATTTCGAGAGTTTTACCCGGCTCCCTTCCCGCTTCTCCGCCGAACCCCTGCTCCGGGAGGAGCGGGCCAGGCTGCTCGAGCGCGTGACCCGGAACGGCTTTATTGACGACTACTCCGGTGTGCGCATCTCTGCCAGTGGCCGGCGTTTTCGTATCGAGTCGGCAACAGTATGGAATCTGATCGACGGAGAAGGCCGCTGCCACGGGCAGGCAGCCACATTTGACCGCTGGCTGCCGATAATTTGACCTGGAAAAATTCCCATCTGCTGCTAGGATGAGTTTGTGCTGTGGTAAGCGGCAAACCCGGTACGGTTGGATGGAAGTGCTTGCCGCGTGTGTGGGAGACTCTATGGCTGTTATCGCAAGGAACGCTTTTTGAGATTACCGTGCAGCAACTCGTAACGGCGAAAAGCCGCATGCCTTAGCCGAGAAGGCCGGGGTCGTAGTACATGAAGCCCATGCAGAGTATGCGTGGGCTTCGCGTTTTTGAGGCCGGCTTGAGCGGCCCTTCTGGCCCGTCCAGAACAATGGCAACGGGCACAGGGAGGGGGCCGCCGGGGGGCGGAAGACCGGTTTTCGGTTTAAGTCCTTGCCAGGCAGATTGCTAGGCTGCCGCCTCGGCGACCCGGCGGGCGCGAACGGCTGCGGCGAGCTGGTCGAGGACGGTCAGGCTGTCTTCCCAGCCGATGCAGGCGTCGGTAACGCTCTGGCCGTAGGTCAGGGGCGTGTCCGGCGAGAGATCCTGGCGGCCTTCCACGAGATGGGACTCGATCATGACGCCGACAATGCGCTCCTCGCCGCCGGCCATCTGCCGGCAAACGTCGGCGCAGACTTCCATTTGCAGTTTGTATTGCTTGCGGCTGTTGCCGTGGGAAAAATCCACCATCAGGCGGGCAGCCAGGCCAGCAGCAGCGATATCCTTGCAGGCGGCCTCGACGTGGGGCGCATCGAAATTGGGTTCCTTGCCGCCGCGCAGGATGACGTGGCAGTCCTCGTTGCCGAGGGTGGAGACGATGGCGGTGTGACCGGACTTGGTGACCGACAGGAAATGGTGCGGGGCCTGGGCCGAGCGGATGGCGTCCACGGCGATGCGCATATTGCCGTCGGTACCATTCTTGAAGCCGACCGGGCAGGAGAGGCCGGACGCCAGCTCGCGATGCACCTGGGACTCGGTGGTGCGGG
>CAZHVZ010000100.1:11330-12172 GCA_964536245.1 uncultured Rhodocyclaceae bacterium | reverse complement strand
GGATAGAGCAGCTGCCTTCTAAGCAGCAGGTCGGGGGTTCGAGTCCCTCCGGGCACGCCAAGAGTCAGTCTTGGCATCTACTTTAGCGCTTTGCCCCTGACAGCGCTTCGATCAGGTCAATGTACTCCTGCCTGGCCGTTTCGTTGGTTGTCCCTTGCAGACCCGCCCAGGCGTCGTATTTGGCGCGGCCCACCAGATCGGTGAAGCCGGGGCGTTTCCCGCTGATGTCTCCTTCCGTGGCCTGTTTGTAGAGGGCGTAGAGGCGCAGCAGGGTCTGGTTGTCCGGGCGTTCGGCGAGGTTCTTGGAATTGGCGACGGCGCTTTCAAAAGCGGCTTGTAGTGGGCTCATGGATGGCTCATGGTCTGGATAAAAGTCAAATCCTAGCACCCGTACCAAAAAAGAGAAGCCTTCCTGCGAGGAGATAGATTGTTCCGGCACCGGGTTTTGCGGTGCACAAAAGATATAATCCCTTTCTTTCCGCCTTGCCTTGCTTTTGCCGTGACTGCTCTCGATACCGAAATCTCCCGCCGCCGTACCTTTGCCATCATTTCCCACCCCGATGCCGGCAAGACCACGCTCACTGAAAAATTGCTGTGGTTTGGTGGTGCCATTCAGGTGGCGGGTGAGGTGCGGGCCCGCAAGGCCAGCCGCCATGCCACGTCCGACTGGATGGAACTGGAAAAGCAGCGGGGCATTTCGGTGACTTCATCGGTCATGCAGTTTCCCTATCGGGAGTGCATGGTCAATCTGCTGGATACACCGGGGCACGAGGATTTCTCGGAAGATACCTATCGCACCCTGACTGCGGTGGACTCGGCGGTCATGGTGATCGATTCGGTTA
>CAZHVZ010000100.1:0-11320 GCA_964536245.1 uncultured Rhodocyclaceae bacterium | reverse complement strand
GTATGCGTGACACGCCCATCCTGACGTTCATCAACAAGATGGACCGGGAGGGCAAGGAACCGATTGACCTGCTGGACGAGATCGAATCGGTGCTCCAGATCCAGTGTGCCCCCATGACCTGGCCGATCGGCATGGGCAAGCGCTTTCGCGGCGTCTATCACCTCTACGACGACAGTATCAGCTTCTTCGATCCCCAAGCCGAGAAAGGCACTTCCGAGATCATTCAGGGGCTTGATAACCCCCGCCTGGACGCGTTGATCGGCAGCCAGGCCGAAGAGTTGCGGATCGATATTGAACTGGTACGCGGCGCCTCCCATGCCTTTGATGCCGAAGCCTACCTGGCCGGCAAGCAGACGCCGGTATTCTTCGGTTCGGCAGTGAACAACTTTGGTGTCCAGTCCCTGCTTGACGCCGTCGTCGAATTGTCGCCTGCACCGCTGGCCAGGCCAGCCATGGTTGGGGGGCAAGCCCGCTCGGTAGCGCCGAGCGAGGCCCGGTTCTCCGGCTTCGTCTTCAAGATTCAGGCCAACATGGATCCCAAGCATCGCGACCGGATTGCCTTTCTGCGTGTCTGTTCGGGTCGCTTCGAGCGGGGCATGAAAGTCAAGCAGGGGAACGGAGGCAAGCCGCTGGCAGTGAATAACGCCATTACCTTCATGGCAAGGGATCGCAGCACGACGGACGAAGCTTTCCCCGGTGACATTATCGGCATCCCCAATCACGGAACCATTCGCCTTGGCGAAACCTTCACCGAGGGCGAAGAAATGCGTTTTACCGGCATTCCATCTTTTGCCCCGGAGCATTTTCGCCTCGCCCGTATCGCCAATCCACTGAAGATCAAGCAGTTGCAAAAAGGCTTGCAGCAACTGGCGGAAGAAGGGGCGACCCAACTCTTCCGGCCCCTGTCCGGAAACGACCTTATCCTTGGGGCGGTCGGGATACTGCAATTTGATGTGGTGGCCCACCGCCTGGAGCATGAATACGGTGTCCAGGTCATTTTTGAGCAATACAACTGTGCCACGGCGCGCTGGATTCACGGTGACGAAAGCGAGCTGCGTCAGCTGTCCGACCGCTACGGGGCCAATGTGGCGCTGGATGGGGCGGATGACCCGGTGTACCTGGCACCCAACAAGGTCTACCTGAACATGATGCAGGAAAAATATCCAAAACTGCGCTTTCTGGAAGCCCGCGAAGTCATTTAACAGAATGCTTGCAGGAATCAGGGCAATATTTGCCTTGATAGTTTTATTTTGAGCAATACAATCATGGCGGACCATTCGATTCGGAGCCGTCATGAGCTGGTTTGCCAATTTGAGTATCCGCTGGAAATTTCAGATCGGTTTTTTTGTGGTCACCATGGTGACCACCATTTACAACCGGATACTGGCCTCCAACGAACTGCAAAAAATGATCGACATTGCCACGCAGGGTGGCGCGCCGGCGGGGGCAGTCAAGGCCATGGTGGACAACCGGTCGGCCTATCACCTGCACTCGGTGTGGGAGTCCGGGATCGAATTCGCTTTACAGTTCATGCTCATCGGCCTGGTGGCGAAGCTTTTTTTGAAGCCCATTCTTGAGTTGTGCAAAGCATTGCAGGCCGTTGAAAAAGGAGATCTGACGCAAGGCGTGACGATTACCGCCCACGACGAAATCGGCGTTTTGCAGCGCATTTTCAATGATGTGATTGGTCGTCTCTCAGGGATTTTGGGCAACGTTGAAGACAGCGGCAAGCAGATGGGGCAATCGGCCTTCCAGATTGCCACCATTGCCAAGGATATTGCCGAAGTCAGCCGCCAGGAAGAAACCCGCTCGGCCGAGGTGGTGGCCGAAACCAAGGCCCTGACCGAAATGGCGAGAGATGTCGAGGAACGGGCCGGATCGGCCGCAGCCGTGACCCGTGAGGTGCGCAACAAGGGTAATCAGGGCGTCGCTGTGGTCGAACGTAATATTGCCGAAATGGAAGCCACCGCCGGCGAGGTGAGCAAGGTTTCTGCCGATGTGGTGGAACTGGCCCAGGCGGCCACGGAAATTACCCGCATCATTGACACCATCAAGGATATTGCCAGCCAGACCAATCTCCTGGCCCTGAATGCCGCCATTGAGGCAGCGCGGGCCGGGGAGCAGGGGCGTGGTTTTGCCGTCGTGGCCGATGAGGTACGCAAACTGGCGGAGCGCACCACACTCTCGGCAGCCGAGGTTAACGAGTTGGTGTCCGGAATATCCGGCAGGGTGCATCAGTTACGCGACACCATGACCGATGTCGTGGAGCGGGTGCATGGCAATAAGGTCGTGGCCGGGCAAACCGCTGAGCTGATGTCCGGGATGGCCGCCGGCGTCACCGAGGCAGCGCATGGCAACGATGCCATTGTCGATGCCAGCCGCCGCCAGATGGATCAGTTGAATCACCTGGAAGCCAAGCTGGAAAATCTTTTTGCCACCCTTAACGAGAGTTCCACCAAAGTTGAAACGACGGCAGCCATCGGCAACGATCTGCATCGCGTCACCGAACTTCTCAACGATGTCATGTCCGGCTTTACTTTTCAGCGCAACGTTGAAACAGAAAATCGCCAGCAGGGTGACAAGCGGCGACACCCACGGCTGGAGCGGGGGGTTCTGGCGACGGTCAGTCAGGATGGTGACCCACCCTTGAGTGCCGAGGTATTGGTGTCCGATCTCAGCCTTTCCGGAGCCCGGCTCATCATTACCCGCCCGGTCAAAAACAACCTGCCCGTGGCTCTGGGCTTGCAGATACCCGCTAGTTCCCTGAACAACTACATGAATCAGGATCCTGTTTTCTTGAGCGCAGTTGTTCGCTGGCAACGGGAAGAAGATGGCTCCCTGCAATGCGGCCTGGAATTCCAGAATCTGGGGCATGCCCAGCGCAAGGGGCTGGAAGAAGTGTTTGCCTTCTACAACAAATCACCCCACTATGACGCCTGATTCCGAGTGCAGGACCAGGCCAACCGGGCTGCCGGAGCAGGGCGCTGTCTCCGGCTTGATCCGGTCGTATCCGGGGAATCATCGCGGCCAGGGCATTTTCTAGGATAATGCGTCTTTGGTTTTAGAAGACGCGTGAAGATGGCAATCCAATGGTTTCCCGGGCATATGACCTCGGCGCGCAAGAAAGCGGCCGAAACCATGGCCATGGCCGATGTCGTGGTGGAGGTTCTCGATGCCCGTCTGCCCGAGGCCAGCAGCAATCCGATGATTCACGAGCTGCGGGCTTTTCGCCAACGTCCCTGCCTCAAGTTGCTGAACAAGGCTGACTTGGCTGATCCGGCAGCCACCAAGGCCTGGCTGGAATATTTCGGCACGCAGCCGGGCGTCAAGGCGGTTGCCATCTCTTGCAAGAAAGCCAGTGATGTGGCGCGCATCCCGGGGCTGGCACAAAGCCTGGCGCCGCACCGTTGTGACGCCATCAAGCCGCTGCGCCTGCTGATCATGGGGATTCCCAATGTGGGCAAATCGACCCTGATGAATGCCCTGGTCAAAAAGAAAGTGGCTGCGGTAGGCGATGAGCCAGCGGTGACCAAAAGCCAGCAGCGCATCGATATCAGCTCCCGGCTGACCATTTACGATACGCCGGGCATGATGTGGCCAAAAATCGCCCACGACAGCGATGGCTACATGCTGGCCGCCAGCCATGCGATTGGTGTGAATGCCTATATTGACGATGAAGTCGGTATTTTTCTGGCCGGCCTGTTGCTCCGGCGCTATCCTGCCTTGCTGCAAAGCCGCTACGGCTGCCTGGCCACCGGGCTGGATGGGGTTGGGGTCATTGACGCGGTGGCCAGGAAGCGCGGCTGCATCATCAAGGGGCGGGGCGGGGAACTCGATCTGGAGAAAGCCTCCAGTATCCTGCTCAATGATTACCGGAGCGGAGCGCTCGGGCGGATCAGTCTGGAGACACCGGACAGTCGCGCTGAAATGCTGGCTACGGTGAAACCGCAGGAAGCGCCTCTTGCTTGAATCGACCAAAAGGGGTTTTCCCTGTACGCTGACCGTGGAAAGGTCTGAGGAATAATTGCCACCCAGTGCGGAAATGCCTATCCTTGTCGGGCATCTGATCCTCTAGGGCTTCAAAGGAATTACAAGTGATCGTTCGTTTGCGTTGTCTGCCCCTGACAAAAGTGACTGAAGGCATGGTCCTCGGGGCGCCGCTGGTTATTCCGGAACATGGAATTATCAGCTTTACCCTGCCGGCTGGACATGCGCTGACCGAGTCCAACCTGCATCAGATGAGCGTTCGCCACGCTGAATACGTTTGTGTGCAGGAAGAGGATGGGCGCACCGAAGAAGAGCGGGAAATTGTGTGGACGGCGCGGGAAAAACGTCTTCAGAACATCTTTCGCAAGGCTGACCTCCGTCAGCCCGCACTGGCCGGTTTGTACGATGCCGTGCGCCGTTTCCGGAGAAGCTGATGCCGGTTCAATTGTGGCGTCAGGAGATCGTTGAGCGGGCGGCTCTTTTGCCGGCTTTCCCGCGAGTAGTCCGGGCTGTTCTGGACAGTCTGGATGATGATAATTCCTCCATCGGTGATTTGGCCCAGTTGGTGGAGCAGGATCCGGTCATTACCGGGCGGGTGATTTCCCTGGCCAATTCGGCGGCGGTTTCCGTGCGTCCCGGAACCTCGGTACAAGGCGTGGCGGGTGCCACGTCCATGATCGGCCTGGCCAAGGTGCGCGAGATTGTTTTGACTGTCGGCGTGGCCGAGTTCGCCAAGGAAAGCCGGATGTCGGCCTATTTCTGGGAACACAGCGTGGCCGTTGGCGTGGCCGCCCAGGAACTGGCGCGCTACGGCCAGGTATCCCTCAACCATGCCTTGGTGGCGGGTCTGCTGCACGATGTGGGGCAGCTTTGGATGGCCCGTTTCTATCCCCTGGAATTCCAGATGGTGCGGAGCGCCGTGGTCGACGGGACAAGCAGCATCACCGAGGCTGAGCAGCATTACTTTGGAACCGACCATTGCCAGGTCGGTTCGATTATTGCCGAATACTGGGGACTACCTGCGGCGGTGGTGGATGCCATTTTTTACCACCATAATCCCGATCAAGGCTTGGCCAACAAGCTGGTTCCGGTCATCCATGTTGCCGAAGTACTGGCCAATGCCCTTGACCTGACCCGGCGTAACGACAATCAGGTCACCTTCCTGTCCGAAGCCGCCTGTCTGGCGCTCGGTATCGACTGGAGCGGTGACTTCAACTACCTCTTCGGCAAGATAGAAGCCCGTTCGGAACGTGCCTGCGAAGTGTTCCGGTTCTGAATCAGACCCGCAACAAGGCCATTTTGAGGGGAGGCTGAGCATCGGGACTGGGAAAGTCGGCTTCCGGCGTGATCATCTCCATCTCACGGATCGGTCGGCCTGCCTTGCGGGTGCAGCGTTCCAACTGGTCGATCCAGGTTTCCCGGCTGACCTGGGCGGCATTGTTGCAGCAGATCAGGGTGCCGCCTTCCGTCGTGCATAGTACGGCCAGTTTCAGCAACGCGGCATAGTCGTTGACCAGGTCCACCACGCCGAAGGGGCTTTTGGCGTAGCGCGGCGGGTCGAGAAAAACCAGGTCGAAGCTGCGTGCTTCCAGTTTCGGGAAGACCGGCATATGCTTTCCACGGACCATTTTCGGCTGACCGATACCGGCCAGTTGACGCATGGCGGCAAAGGCGTCGCACTGGACGAAGCGCGGGCGAACCGGCAAGTCGTTGAGGCGGGCGTTTTCCTTGCCGATGGTCAGGCTGGATTCGGCAAAATCCACATTGACCACGTACTGCGCCCCGGCCTTGGCTGCCGCAACGCCAACCCCGCAGGTGTAAGCAAATAGATTGAGCAGCGACTTGCCGGCCACCTCCTGCATGACCCGCCGCCGACCGGCCCGCATGTCCAGGAAAAGCCAGGGATCCTGCCCGGCATGGCGGGCCTGTATCCGGTATTTGACACCCAGTTCGCTGGCTTCACGGGGTTCGTGGGCGGCCGGGATATCGAGGCCGGAAAGCGTGTTGCCGATGCGCGAGTTGGGGCTGCTGCGGTCGTTGTAAATGACCGTCAGGCCGGGCAGCGCCTGACCGTAGAACTGCTTGAGGGCGGCCAGTTGGGCATCATCCAGGCTTTGGTGGAAGCTCTGCACCAAGAGCAGATCGCCGTAGCGATCCACCGACAGGCCGGGATGCCCTTCAGCGGTACCGTGAAAAACCCGGTAGGTATCGGTCTGCTCGGTGTGCAGCCGGTGCAGCAGGGGCTGGCGGGTGGTCAAGGCAGCGGCAAGCAGCCCGGTGAGTTGTTCGGACATGGAATCTCCTGTAAGGGCCGGCATTCTACCGGACTTCCCGCCCGCCCCCGAGTTCGCTCCACGGTATCCAGCGGCCACAGGCCGAACGTGCCCGCCGTTCGCTGCCGTCCCAGGGGCCGCCCCGGCAGATTCCCGTATCGGTCTCGCTGCCAAGGGTGACGAAATCCGGATCGGCGGTCTTCTGGCGGGGGCCGCTCCAGCGTTCGCAACTGGCGCAGCGGTGGGCGTCTACCGGCTGAGTGACCAACGGTCTTGCTCAACAGGTCTTGTTGGCCCGGCAGGAGGCCAGTACCGGGGAAGCCGGGACGAGAGGCCGGTTTTCCTTGATCCAGACCTGGATGCCTTCCTTGGCGTTATAAACCTTGGCGTAACCGGCCTGCTGCGAAAGAAAACGGCTGGCCGCCTTGGTCCGGTTGCCGCTGCGGCAGATGACAATGACTGGATCGCCCGGTTTGGCGATGATTTTTGCCTTTTCCAGCCAGGCCGCCGGGTCGGCCTTGCCCCGTTCGTCAAAGAAGGTGAGGGGGTGGCTGCCGGCAATCAGGCCGCTTTCCGCCCATTCCCCTGGCGTGCGGATGTCGATGAGCGGCACGCCGGAAGCAGTCAGCCGGGCCAGTTCAGCCGAGTCGATGTCGATCACTTCGGCCCGGGCAGCGCCCAAGGCCGCCAGCAGGCACAGTCCGGAAAATAGTTGGCGCAGCACGGTGGAAGCTTTCTCAGCGCCCTTGCTGCTGGCGTTTCATCATTTCGCGGAATTGCGGGTCTTTCATCATCTCCTGCATGTTCATGCCGCCGCCGGGCATGCCCGGCATGATGACATCGCCGGGCTTCTGGCCGGGCTTGCAGGGGCCGAGCCAGCGCACTTCCTGGACCATTTTCATCTCGCCCATGCCGTGCCTGGCCGGGGTGTAGCGGATTTTCATGTCGTTGCGGTAGGCTGAATTGAAATCGCCGGTCATCACCGAGTCGGTGGTGGCGGTGGTGCCATCCTCCATCTTGCACACGGCGTGAATGGTGACCTTGCCGGGAGCGCTGTTGACGTCAATGGTGGGGCAATTGACCTTCTCCCTGGCCCGATCCTGCATGACGTTGTCCGAGGCCTGGTCCACGCACATTTGCACCGCCCCCTGAGAAGGCATGCCTTCCATCTGGTTCTTCATTTCCCACAGGCCGGATTTGCGCTTGGGCATGTCGGCGGCACCTGCGCTGCCGGCAAACAGGGCGGCAGCGGTCAGGCAGGCCAGGGTGGCGAGGGTCGGGCGAGGGATCATGAGTTCTCCTTGGCGGGCTTTCCGGTAAAACCGGGTATCGGTAGAAGCGGGAAGCAGGGATAATCGCGCACTTCCCGGAGAAAGCATCATGGCCCTCAAGGCAACTATTTTCAAGGCCGAACTCCAGATTTCCGATCTGGATCGCCACTACTACAACAGCCATTCCCTGACCATCGCCCGCCATCCCTCGGAAACCGACGAGCGGATGATGGTGCGCCTGCTCGCCTTTGCCCTCTTCGCCAGCGAATACCTGGCTTTCGGCCGTGGCCTGTCGGCGGAAGATGAAGCCGATTTGCAGGAAATCGACGCCACCGGTGTCATCGAGCGCTGGATCGATGTCGGCCTGCCCGATGAGCGGGACGTGCGCCGGGCCTGTGGCCGGGCCAGACAGGTGGTGGTGCTGACCTATGGCGGGCGGGGCGCCGAAATCTGGTGGCAGCAGAATTCCGCGACCCTGGCCGGGCAGGGCAAGCTGACCGTACTCGGTCTTTCGGCCGAACACGGTGCCGCGCTGGCCGCACTGGCCGATCGCAACATGCGCCTGCAATGCACCATTCAGGAAGGCCGGGTATGGCTCTCCAATGGCGGCACCGACCTGGAAATTGACCTGCAAGTCGTGAAACCGGCTGAAACAAAGGAGTAAACATGGACGCCCGTTTGACCGAGCTGGAAATCAAGCTCTCCTATGCCGAGGATTTGCTCGACACCCTGAATCACACCGTTTTTCGCCAGCAGGAGCAGATCGACCGCTTGCAGAAGCAGGTGCGCGACCTGCAAAACCAGGTGCAGGCCATGCCGAGCGGTCCCGCCGGTACCTTGCGGGACGAGTTACCGCCCCACTACTAGGAGGTACTGCCTCCCGACGCTGGCCGCTTGCGGTGAAAATGCAGCGGTGCCGGTGCGATGGCCGAGGGCGGCAGGGTTTTCAGGATGTGTTTTTTCATCTTGCCGACCACGTGCATTTCGCAGGGCCGGCAGTCAAAGCGCAGGGTGTAGCGCTCACCGCCCGTAACCAGGGTCATCGGCTCGGCCCGCACCTGGCCCTGGACTCCGGTTACCCCCTTGGCCTGCTTGGGGCACAGGTTGAAGGAAAAGCGCAGGCAGTGCTTGGTGACCATCAGGGACACCTCGCCGCTTTCCTCGTGGGCTTCAAACGCGGCAGCCATGAGCTTGACGCCGTGCCTGGCGTAAAAATTCCGGGCCGCGCTGTTGTAGATATTGGCCAGATAGGAGAGGGACTCCTCCGGGTAGTCCATCGGCGGCTCACTGGCCGCTTTGCGCCGGGGGCGCTGATAGGCGGCCTGGCGTGCGGCAGCCAGTTTTTCCACGGCGCTGCGGCGCAGGGTATTGACTGCCGAGGCGGGCAGGAACCAGGGAGCGGAGAGACGCAGGTCAATCTGCCGGGCGGTGAATAGGGTGTTGCCGAGTTTGCCCAGATGGTCGCGCAGGGCGGGTTCCACCTTGTCGGCCTGGGTGGCGAGGGTTTTGTCCAGGGGCAGGTCGGCTTGCGCGCTCATGCCGTCCTCGTCGGTCAGGCGCAGGGCAAAGCCATGCGGGGTTTCGCTGAAGAGCAGATCGACGGCCAGGCGCCGCTCGGCGGATTTTCTGGTCAACGCCTGTTCCCAGGCATGGTCCCCGTTACGGTGGATGGCCGTGCCGGATTTGAAGCCGGGCAGGGTGGCGACCTCGACATTAGGTTCCAGGCGCCACACCTTGCCCCGTAGTTCGGCCTTGTTCACCGGCAGGCCGATCACTTCCCGCTTGTGCATGTAGTTCAGGCCGTCGCCGTTGGTCAGGGGGGCGTTGGCTTCCATCTCGAACCAGCCGGGGCCGACGCGGGTGACCGTGCCGATGGGCAGGCCGACAAATTTTGGCGATTCGAAAGCGCCGATTTCCATGCCGCGCCCGTTGACGAAATAGTCCGTGGCGCCGCGATGGAAGGTTTTTTCCGGATCGGGGGTGAACAACAGGCTGGTTTTGCCGGAGGACGCCCGGCAAAAATCCGGGTGAGCCTCGATATAGCCGTCCAGCAACTGGCGATAGTGGCCAGTGATGTTCTTGACGTAACCCACGTCCTTGTAGCGCCCCTCGCTCTTGAAGGAGCGGCTGCCGGCTTCGATCAGGGCGCCCAGGTTGGCGCTCTGGTTGTTGTCCTTCATGGAGAGCAGGTGCTTCTCGAAGGCCACGACCCGCCCCTGGTCATCCTGCAAGGTGAAGGGCAGGCGGCAATCCTGGGAGCAGTCGCCCCGATTGGCGCTGCGCTCAGTGTGGGCGTGGCTGATATAGCACTGGCCGGAGAAAGCGACACAGAGGGCGCCATGCACGAAAAATTCGAGGGTGGCATCGGTGGCGGCGTGGATGGCGCGTATCTCTTCCAGGCTCAGTTCCCGGGCCAGGACCAGCTGCGAGAAGCCGACGCTGCCGAGAAAGCGGGCCTTGTCCACGGTGCGGATGTCGCACTGGGTGGAGGCGTGCAGTTCCAGGGGCGGCAGGTCCACTTCCAGCAGGCCCATGTCCTGGACGATGAGAATGTCCACGCCGGCGTCGTACAGTTGCCAGGCCAGACGGCGGGCTTCCTCCAGCTCGTTGTCGTGAAGGATGGTGTTGAGCGCCACATGAAGGCGGGCATTGAAGCGGTGCGCGTGTTCCGCCAGGGCGGCGATGTCGGTCAGGGAATTGCCGGCATTGGCTCGGGCGCCAAAGGCGGGGCCGCCGATATAGACGGCGTCGGCGCCATGATTGACGGCCTCCTTGCCGAATTCTAAATTCTTGGCCGGAGCAAGCAGTTCAAGGGATTTGCGGGGAGCAGTCATGCCGGGAAAGGGGAAGGAAGAGGTGTCATTTTCGCGCAGTAAACCGGGATTCAAAATTTTTTCTCTTTTCTGTCAACTTGTTGCAAGCCGACGGCGTTATTCCCTCAACGGTAAGCAATTACCAAAACAAAAACTGGAGAGAGAAATGGGCCGTTTGAGCAATGAATCCTTCGAAGAGTTTCTGAATTCTTTGAAAAAGGCTGGCATCGCCGTAACGAACGAAGAAGAGTTGCGCGAACGTCTGGCTGAAGCACAACGCTGGCGCTATGCCTTCACTACCCTGGCCGCCAATGGGCGCTCCTTGGGTATCCGTTTCGAAGAGCAGGCCGGCGCCAATGAAGCGGAAATTCACCGCGCTTTTGCCGAATTCGAGTTTCCGCAGCGTGCTGAAGAAGTTTTCGCCGCCAGCCTGCGCGCTCCCCACTAAACCGACCAGTTTCCGTAATACACAAGGCCCGCTGATGAGCGGGCCTTGTTGTTTCTGGGGTCGGTTGGTCAGCGGGTGATCGGCTTGTAGCGAATCCGTTTCGGCTTGGCACCTTCCTCGCCCAGGCGTTTCTTCTTGTCTTCCTCGTATTCCTGGAAGTTGCCGGTGAAGAAGTTCCATTGCGAATCGCCTTCCGCCGCCAGGATATGGGTGCAGATGCGGTCGAGGAACCAGCGGTCGTGGGAGATGACCATGGCGCAGCCGGGGAATTCGAGCAGGGCATCCTCTAAAGCGCGCAGGGTTTCCACGTCGAGGTCGTTGGACGGCTCGTCAAGGAGCAGCACGTTGCCACCGGCCATCAGCGTTTTGGCCAGATGCAGCCGGCCACGCTCGCCGCCGGAGAGGTTACCCACCTGCTTGCCCTGGTCGGCGCCCTTGAAATTGAAGCGGCCGATATAGGCGCGGCTGGGCATTTCGAACTTGCCGATCTGCAGGATGTCGCTGCCCTGGGCCAGCTCGTCGAAGACC
>CAZHVZ010000099.1:4291-12637 GCA_964536245.1 uncultured Rhodocyclaceae bacterium | reverse complement strand
ATACCGGCCTGTCACGCCGGGGGTCGCGGGTTCGAGTCCCGTCCACTCCGCCAGCGCATTGAGTAACGCCCTGAAATCCAATATTACTTTGGCTTCCAGGGCGTTTCCATTTTCGGGTATTAAACCAAGCTGTTACTCAAGGCGAAAAAAGGCGGGATTCTCCAATTTTCTGCCTGCTGATGACGAAACCTGGTTTTTTCAACCTCCCCGCTCATAGCACCTTTATCGTGAACGCCGGTTCACGCTCCCGCTCCTTTGTCGCCAAATCCGTACTTCTCAATCAAGCGGTAGATGTGTCGCTCGCTGATGCCGAGAACGGTCGCCGTTTTCAGTCGGTTTCCGCCAGTTTTGGCCATCACCTGACGCAGATACTCCCGCTCGATTTGCTCCAGACTGGGATCCTGGCCAAAGCGCAGGACGACTTCACCGGGCTGATTGCGCGGAATGAAGGAAAGGTGTTCGACCCGCACCGGGTTTCCCGGTCGCGCAAGAATGACGGCACGCTCGATGGCATATCTGAGTTCGCGCACATTGCCCGGCCAGTCATAGGCGAGCAGGAGCTTGAGGGCATCCGGCGCCATGGAAGTCGGGGCGGTACGGGTCAGCAGGGTGAGAAAATGCCGGGCCAGCGGTTCGATGTCCTCGCGGCGGTCACGCAAGGGGGGAATGGTGATGACAAAGCGCGAGAGGCGGAAATAAAGATCACTGCGAAAGCTTCCTGCCCTGCTCATCGCTTCAATATCGCGGTTCGTGGCGGTCACGATGCGCGCATCGGAGCTCAGTGTTTTATTGCCGCCAAGCCGGCGAAAGCTGCTGGTCTCGAGCACGCGCAGCAGCTTGGCCTGAATGGCTGCACCGATGTCGCCGATCTCGTCGAGAAACAAGGTGGTGCCGGCTGCTTCCTCGATCATGCCCTTCTTCTGCCGGTCTGCTCCGGTAAAGGCGCCGCGCTCATGACCGAACACTTCCGACTCGAACAGGCTTTCCTGCAAGCCGCTGCCATCAATGGCCACCAACTCGCGCTGAGCACGCGGACTGCGTTCGTGGATGGCCTGAGCCACCATTTCCTTGCCGGTTCCAGATTCACCGAGAATCAGCACGGTCGTATCGGTTGGCCCCACGGCATCAATCATCGCTTGTACTTCATGCATCGCCCGGCTTTCGAAGACCATTGGGCCGGGTCGGCGTGAAGCCAACTGGGTGCGATAGAAGCGATTGGACTCGCGTAACTCTGCGGTCTCAAGGACACGCCTTACGGTCAGCTCCAGCTCATCGATATTCACCGGCTTGGTAAGAAAGTCGGCAGCCCCTTCGCGGATGGCGCTGACGGCGTTGGGAATCGAACCGTAACCGGTGAGCACAATCACCGGGTATTGATTGCGGATTTCGGCAAGAATGCGCGAAGCATCACTGTCCGGCAGCTTGAAGTCGAGAATGATGGCGCAGGGTTCTATTTCGCTCAGCCGCTGCTGGGCCTCCGCCCAGGATCCGGCGCCGATGGTGGCAAACCCCATCGATTCGATCTGGCGCCTTAGCAGGCCGTTGAACACGGCATCGTCGTCAATGATCAACAGGGTTTTCTGCTTCATGCTCCGTTTTCCAGCATTGTTTCGGCTAAAGGCAGACTTATCCGGAAGCGGGTTCCCTGCCCCGGACTCGTGTCGACGCTGACTGTGCCGCCCATGCGGTCGACAAAGTTCTTGACGATGGTCAATCCCAAACCGGTTCCGGTCACGCCATCGGCACGGCGACTGAAGAAGGGGTCAAAAATGCGGGCAAGGGTCTCCGGGGGAATACCAACCCCGGTATCGGCGATCTCGATCAAGGCATGGCCATCGGCGGCAGACAAGCGCGCCGTGAGTACGCCGCCGCCGGACATGGCGTGGTGTGCGTTCTGTATCAGGTTGAGAAAAATCATGCGGAGGTCTGCTTCGTCCGCCAACAGACGAAGCGAATTGTCGGGAAGCTCGAGATTCTGGAGTATGCCGTGCGTCCTGGCGTCAAACTCGAGCAATTTCAGGGTATCGGTCAGGGCTTCGTTGACCTCCACCAGTTGCAGACTGTTGCTCGGCGGTCGTGAGAGCAGCAACATGCGGCGCGTCACGACAATACACTTGTCTATTTCCTGGTCGATCAGTTCCATGTAATCGACAATCTGGTCCTCGGCAATCTGCCCTGCGCGCAGCTCGCGCACCAGACCCTGAACGCCAAGGCGAACCGATCCCAGGGGATTGTGAATTTCATGAGCGATACCGGCCGCCAGCAACCCCAGTTCCGAGAGGCGCTGCTCGTGGGAAATCCGGGTAATCTGTCCAAGATCGCGCAACGACTCGACAATGTATTGCTGTTTGCCGTGGCCATCGTCAATCTCGACCAGCACGGCGTGAACTTCGGCGTGGAATACGCTGCCATCCGGTCGTTTCAGATAATGATTCGTCTTGAGGCTGCTGCCAACCTCCTTCAGTTCGACCAGGGGACAGACCTGCAATGTGGACACGCATGGCTCGGTTCGACCCTGTCCGTAGCGGTAGCACGGCTGATGCAGAATGGCCTCAGCCGACTGGCCGACTTGTTGGCAAAAGGTGTGATTGGCCAGTATTACCTGCCTGTCCGCAACCCGGATCAGGCGAACTCCATCGGGAAGCCCGTCGACGAGAGTCTGAAGAAAATGCTGCTGCGCCTCGGCTACGGCCAGTTGTGTCGAAAGGCGCTGGGCCATGACGTTGAAGCTGACGGCGGCACGTCCAATCTCGTCATTGTTGAGCGCCTGGGCACGTACCGACAGATCCCCCGAGGCAAGCGCCCGCGTCGCAGAATCCAGGCTGGCCAGGGGAATGATCACATGGCGACGCAACAACAGCCAAAGCGTCAGCAAGGTCAGGGCAATGACCGTCGTTCCGGCCAGCATGAGCAGAATGGCACTGCGCATGGCGCTTTCCCGAATTGGCGCCGCGTCATAATCGATGACCAGCGTTCCATTCACCGGGTGCCTCGCCACCTCTCCATGGCATGGCACACAGGGTGTCCGGTTGGGAACCGGATTGATCGAACGCATGACCTCGTCGCCCGGCCCCCTGGCCTCGAAACTGGTCGAAGGCTTTCCTGCGGAAGCAAGAAACTCAAGCTCCGATATTTTGCTACCGAATTTGTCGGGATTTGAAGCAAAGCGCACTTCGCCAGTTGGAGAGAGGATCAATACGTCCCTTATGCCGCTTATTCCGCCCAGTTTCTCCACAATATCGCGCAAGCCATCCACGTCACGCTTGAGCATGGCATTTTCCCAGGTGACCTGTAGCATGCGATTGAGCTGCATGGATATTTCCGCCCGCTCACGCACCAGTTGATCCCGGTAGAGCCCCAGAAACAGTACGCCAATGACCAGCGAGGCGCCCCCGGCGACCAGCAGGACCCCCCGTAGCAAACGATGACTGAGATAGCGAAGTGCTTGCTTCATTACGGACAAACCTTCCGGGACGCCGCGTATCAAAAACCCAATCCTTCAACCGTTGCCACCAGGTCGGCAAAGCTGGCCGCTTCGAGCTTTTCGATCAAGGCATCCTTGTCCAGCCCCTCGGCAGCGAATTGGGTAAACTCAACCTCGTCGGGCAACTCCAAAATGTCTTCCGGTGACATGAAGCCAATGTCGCAGATATGCACCAGACAGTCCCGTTCCGGCTGGCTCAGTTCGAGACCATGGCGTTTCAAAATTTCCAGATAACGTTCCGCCGTACGATTGACCTTGCCGCTGATTTCAAGGGTATTGCTCTCGGATTGGGTCAGCAAGGCCAGCGGCGGTCCAAAAAAAAGATTTGTTTTTCGATTCACATTATCCACCAGCAATCAAAGGGCGATGGAGGGTTGGCGTTTCCACCGTCCCCATCCAATTCTATCGACAAAGATAGCACTTCCCCTCAAGCACCGCACAGGAACAGCGCGATCTAGTGTCCGGCGCCGTTTTTCCGGCGTTCGTGGTCAGCCGTTTTCATACCCTTGGGCAGCGCCGGGGCCTGTTCAGGTTCGTGCTGGGCGATTCCCCGGTTGCGGTCCCCATGCTGGACATTATGGGGATTGTGGCATTCGGTGCACACGAACCAGCGCTTGGTGCCGGTGCTCGCCCACTCGCCGATCCGTTTGCCGTGTATGCCTTCGCGCCAGTCCCGATAGACCTCGCCATGGCATTTTCCGCAAAGAAGCTGTGGCTGATCGAAGCTGATCGGCTTCTCACGATGGTCAATCAGCTTGTTGCGCTGGGTTGGATGGTGACAATCCAGGCACCAGATACTGCCTCTTCCGTGGGGGAGTTTTGTTGAATCCAGCACAATCGACTGGTGCATCATGGCAAGCTGCCGGGGCTCCTTGTTCTGAGGAAATCCGTTGGGCAGTACTCCGGTGTGGCAGGTATTGCCGCACAGGGGAAGGAGGCCGATCTTGGTCGATCTCGGCTTGACCACTGCCTTGCCGCGAGCATAGTCGGCATCGGGAATCGGCATTTCCCCCATGGGAACGGTGCCATCGAAGGGATCGCCCCACCACAATACGGCGCCCGTCTTCTGCGAACATTTGACGCTTGGCAGGTTTTCCCCGATCATGCGCGGGCTCACTTCCGAAGCGCCCTTGCGGCTCTCGAAGCACTTCACCTCTTCCGCTAGCGCGCTGGACAGACTGCCCCAGATGAGCAGCAGGAATGCAAATTTGTTCATCGCGAATCCTTAATCAGGGATTGATCGCAGTCGTCGTGCAATTTCGACTGGCTACCGTCGGTGGCAGCCACCGCCTTGACGACAACCTGGTCGCAGTCGTCAAGGCGAGTCTGCCGGCTTTCATCGCATCCACTGGCGACGGCCAAGCCATACTGGACATCGCCCAGCAGAATTCCAATCGCCCCTTTCAACAACACCGTCAGGATGAAAAACCCGACGGCCCAGTTGCCCAGAGTGACGAAGACCTCAAGAGCGGTGGGAAAGTACTGGGTGAATTCACCGATCGGCGACGGGATAAACCCCGGAATCAGCAAGCCCATGCCTTTCTCGATCCAGATTCCGCAGAAAGCCAGAACACAGGCGATGGCAAGGGTGCGGCTATTCTTCCGCCAACGCGGCGTGAGCAGAATCACGAAAGCGGCAATATTCGCTGCCAGCGAACCCCAGAACCAGGGAACGAGGTCGTTGAATCCATGAACGCCGAACATCAGGTATTGCAGACCCAAAGCATGTTCGGTATTGGCATACAGTTCGGTAACGACTTCCGACAAGGTCAGGAAGAGGGCCAACCCGAGGCAATAGGTGATGATTGTTGCCAGCAAATCAATGGCTTCATTTTCTATCCACAGCCGCGTTCTGGAGCGGATGAGCAAAAATATCAGGATGATCAGCGACGGTCCGGCGGCAAAAGCCGTTGAAATGAAACGTATCGGCATCATGCTGTGATGCCACATGGGGCGGGACGGCATGGTATTGAGAAGAAATGCCGTCACCGTATGGATACTCAGCGCCCAGACGATGGAAACATAGATCAAGGGCAGATAAAAGCGGTTGTTGAGCGGCTTGCCCTCGTATTTCTTGTACAGGAAATAGAACCCGCCGATCAAATTCAGAAACAGATAGCCGAGCAATACCAGAGTATCCCAGGCGAGCATGGAGTTGGGAATGTTGTAGATACCGAGTATCGGCAGCATGTGCCAGAGGCGATCCGGTCGTCCCATGTGGGAGACAATAAACAACATGCACATGATGACTGCCGCAATGGCCAGCATTTCACCGAGCACCGCCACTTTGTGCAATGCCTTGTGGTGGTAGATGTAGGCGGGAAAGACGATGGTTACCGCCCCGGCAGCGATGCCGACCAGAAAAACGAAATTTGCCAAATACAGCCCGTCATGGGCTTGATCGGTCAGGCCGGTATACCGCAAACCGTCCGTGGTATGCAAAAAGGTTCCATAGAGCAGGCCCAACATCAGGGCGCACAGTAAAAGGATCCAGGCGTAATACGCCGGACTGCCCTTTATCACGTAGGAAACATAATCGACTGCGAACCTCCTCAACTTGTCCATGATGTCGCGCCTCAATCCATGAAATAGAAAAATTTCGGGAAGGTATTCAGCTCGGCCTTCAAGCGAAAGACATGCTTGCGCTCAATGATTTTGCTGACTTCGCTGTTCGGATCGAGCAGGTTGCCGAATTTTCGTGCGCCGACCGGACAAACTTCGACGCAGGCCGGATAGCGTCCCTGGCGGGTGCGTTGAATACAGAAGGTGCATTTCTCCACCACCCCCTTCATGCGTGGCCGGTTGCCGAGATAGTGGGTAACCGGATTCATGGCCTCCTTGGGCAGGTTCGGATCACTCCAGTTGAAGCGCCTTGCCCAGTACGGACAAGCGGACATGCACATGCGGCAGCCGATACACCAGTTGTAATCAATGACGACCGGGCCGTCCGCCTCGCGATAGGTAGTGCGCACCGGACAAACCTTTACGCAGGGCGGTTTTTCGCACTGCATACAGGCGATGGGCATGTAGAAGGCGTCCTTTTCAGGGACCGCTTCCGGCTGATAGTAGTGCTCGCCTTCGAGAGCGACACCCACCGGGTTGTAGGCATTGCCACCGACCTGTATGCCCAGTCCTTCCGGATAGCCTTGATTCATCTTCTCTTTGCTGAATTCTCCCTTTTCCATCTTGAGGACGCGGATCCACTCGATCTCCTGATCTTTGCCCCGTGATTGGTTGTTTTCTTCCACGCAGGCCTTGGCACAGCGACGGCAACCGATGCACTTCTTGATATTCAGGGCATAGCCCATGAGAACGCCTTCCTGCGCCGGCGTCCCGTCGACGGTCACCTTCTTGCCGTACTCACGGGAATAACGACGTTCCAGGCGGGCTCTGGCCGTGGCCTTTTCCTCATCGGTCATTAGCCGGTAATTGCCCTGAAACCACTCGGCCCATTCCGTGTTCGCCTTTGCATCGTCGGACATGGTCATCAGTGCAGCGGTCCCCAGCAAGGCGTTGACACCGAGCATGCCGGCTCCCTTGAGAAAGCCCCGTCGGGAACCAGTTTCTTCAGCGGGAGCGGCATCAACCGCCTTGTCCTGGCAGGCGCAGTTCACTCCCTCTGCCTGCCGGCAGCACGAATTTTCTTTATCGGTCACGGCATTCCTCCGGACCTGACCGGCAACGGCCAAGTCGTTCTGTTTGATGACTACAATGGTTTTGCGAAAACAAATTGGCCAATCACGGTTACCAGCTTGGCCCGCCGATTCCGGGCATGAAATGAATCGGCTGCGCTGCAACCGCCTCCTTGATTCCGGGAAGCAGCCGCCGCTCCACCTCTTCCTTGCTTGGACGAGGCTGGCCGAGGTGCAGAGAAATCAGGTCGCGCAGTTGCTGACACCAAGTCTCGGTCAGCAGCGCCAGAGCAGCGTAAAAGGCCGTATCACAACGACTGGCAGTACGACTGGCGAACTCCGGCAGCCAGCGCAGCAAATGGTGATCAAGGATCAACGCCAGATCAATCCAGTGCTGGCGATCGCTCATCTTTGCCAATCGCCTGGCGATGAACTGGAGCTGAAAAACCAGGTGGTCATCCGGCCTCATGCGCCAATCCGGAACAGCCAACCCGTCAGCAGCATAGAGTTCGCGCAGGGCAAACATGGCGTCCTGGCACACCAGGTGATCATCGGAAAGCCAAAAGGATTCGGACGGAGAAACATCCAGCGCCCCGGTCAGGTAGATGGCCGCGAAATCGGCGGCGAGGTCGTCGATGAAGGCCGGGCCGGGTTGATGGGGAAGCGCTGAAACAGCCTCTTCCATGGCGTCGAAAACCTGCTGTCCTCTCGCATTGCCCGGCACCATGCCGAAGTTGCCGGGAAAGCCTATGCGCTTTAGCTCGGCCAGAACCACCGGCGTCAGTTCCCGGTCCTGCAAGAGCGCCAGGGTGGCAATATCTTCAGAGAGCGCACCGGCAATTTCCGCAGTCAGAATCATTTGATTTTGCCTTTCCGATGCGGGACAAAGGCGATGGACGGCTTGGTCAGCTCCGGGTTGGCCATATTTTTCACCTGGCGTACCGTTTCGTCCTGGGGGCCGATCGCGGTTGTCTTGTGGCGGCCTGCCCATATTTTGTCAATGGGTCCGATATCCAGAACCCGCATCATGCAAGCCATCACACAATACGGTTTGCGACCGGCATCAATTTCATCGACGCAGAGGTTGCATTTCTGGATGATCTGTTCCTTCGGATTCCATTGCGGCGCACCATAAGGACACGCGGCCTCGCACTTGCGGCAGCCGATGCACATACTTGAATCGATATCGACGATGCCATACTTGGCCCGCTACCAAATAGCGCCGGTCGG
>CAZHVZ010000099.1:0-4281 GCA_964536245.1 uncultured Rhodocyclaceae bacterium | reverse complement strand
GGCAGGCCGGTTCGGCACAGTGGTTGCAGGACATGTTTACCTTGTAGGCAAACACGTCGGGATAGGCTCCCCCTTCGACATACATGACGCGCCGGAAGCGTGGGCCGGGCGGCAGGCCATTCTTGTCCTTGCAGGCAATCTCGCAGGCACGGCAACCAATGCAATCGACATTATTGTGAACGAATCCGAATTGCATGGCCGGCTTTACCGGCTCGTAGGTCTGGGCCACCTTGCGCTCAAGGGCGACCTTGACTTTCTTCATATCCAGTTTGTTGGTCATGACCGCCCCCTCACGCGTCGCGCCGGAAGATGAAGGAACGCGCCGTCGCCTCGCTATCCCAGCCCGGACGATGGGCCAGCTTGGTCTTCTTCATATTCACCAGAATGGTGTTGTAGGCAAAGGCACCGGCCGGACTGGGCTCGTCCTTGGTCAAGAAATCCGGATTGCCGGAGCGGTCGATCCCTTGCTTGTCGAGATCCATCCACGACCCTTCGTAGACAATAACGACCCCAGGCATACAACGCTCGGTGACATAGACCGGCACCACAATCCTGCCGCGTGCGTTCCAGACTTCAACGGTGTCACCGGTGACGATGCCCATACGCCGTGCATCGCTGGCGTTGATGGTGATTTCCTGCTGAAAGGTTTCACGCAGCCATGGGATATTGTGAAAAATCGAATGGGTGCGGTGCCGGGGGTGAGGCGTAATCATGTGGAAAGGGAATTCCTTGATCTGCGGATGCCCCATCCATTCAAAGGGCTCGATCCACTTGGGAATTGCCGGAATGGGATACCCCCATTGGGTCTTGGTCCAATCCTTGACTCTGGCCAGGGTCGTCGACAGGATCTCGATCTTTCCCGAAGGCGTCTCAAAAGGAACGCCTTTCTCGACCTGTTCGCGAAAAGCCACATGGGGTTTGTCGAAGGTAAACTTGTAAATACCAAGTCGCTTGAACTCTTCCCAGGACATGGTAACACCCTGATGATGCTGGACTTTTTTCCACCATGCCACGAGGTAGGCCTCATCCACCGTTTCGGGATTCTGGAAGTAGCTTCGATCAGCGCGGGGGTTGTAGCGCTTGCCCAACTCCTTGAGGTTGGGATCGAGCTTCTCGAGGCGATAGGCCAGTTCGGTATAGATCTGTAAATCGGTTTTTGACTCGCCCATGGGTTCAATAACCTTGGGACGGTGAATGTAGTAGTGCCCCTTGTACCAGGGCAGCCCGACATCGTGGCGCTCAAAATGGGTGGCGACCGGCAACAACACGTCGGCCCACAGCCCCGATGGCGTAATGGTTGAATCCGAACAGACCACCAGTTCAAGCTTTTTGACGGCCTCGATTTCCTTGTTGATATGGGTCAGCTGGTTGAACCAGTCCGAGCCATGCCAGAAAATCGCCTTGATGTTCGGAATCTTGCCATCCAGATCGTCTTCACGCGGCCAGCAGCCGATCTCCTCGCGTTTGACATTGGGATAATTGAGCACGCAGTGTGCCCAACGGTCGGATTTGATCGAGGCCCACCACAGGTTGGCGTTATCATCGTAAGGATAAGCAACCGACTCGGCGTGCCAGCCCTTGCCGACACCTTCGGCACAACCGCCGAGAATGCCGATATTGCCGGTCATGGCTTGTACTGCTGCCGCCATGCGGTTGTACTGTTCTCCATAGGACGCCCGGCCAGGCCCCCAGGAAGCCTTGAGCGCGGCAGGCTTGGTGCGGGCATACATATCGGCCAGTTTTTTGATATCCGCAGCCGACACACCGCAGATCTTTTCCGCCCACTCTGGTGATTTCGGGGTCTTGTCATGCGTCCCAAGAATGTAGTCCTTGAAACTTTCCTGCCCCTTCGCCCACTCCGGCATGGTACCGGCGTCCATGCCCTGTACGAACCTGTCGATAAACGCCTGATCCTGCAGATTGTTCTGGAAAATGTAATGCGCCATGCCAGCCAGCATTGCCGCATCGGTATTCGGCCTGATCGGAATCCACCAGGCATCGTAAGCAGCTGCCGAATCGGTGTATTGCGGGTCGATTACCACAAACTTGCAACCGTTCTGCTTGGCCATGCGCATGTAGTAGAACGTATTGCCGCCATGGAAGGTATAGGCGGGATTCCAGCCCCACATGATGATCAGTTTGCTATGCGCAAAGGCGTCATCCTCGTTGCCGTCGTGAATGGTGCCGAAAGTCATGTTCGAGGAAAAGGTCGTACCCTGATAGCTGGGCACCGACCACGAGTTGGTGCGGCAGCCGAACATGCCGAGCAAACGCGCCAGCAAACCTTCAATCTGGTCGGACTTGTGCAGCACACCATAGGAACTGCCGGCATAGGCCTGATCGAGAATGGCGGTTGGGCCATATTTGGCTTTCAGTTCGATCATTTTCCTGGCGATGTGGTCAAGTGCTTCACCCCAGGAAACACGCTTGAATTTTCCTGCTCCCCGCTCGCCGACACGCATCATCGGGTAGAGCAACCGCTCCGGTGAATAAAGGCGTGAGCGGTAGGACCGTCCACGCAAACAGGCTCGCAATTGAGGTTCGGCGACAGTGTCCTTGCCGTATTCGCCACCTGCCTGGTATCGCCCGTCATCCGAGGACAGGCGAACAATCACATTGCCCTTTTTGTGAGCGACCAGGACATGACGCGAACCGCAGTTGTGATCACAGGAAGTCACCACTGTCGTCAGTTGGTCGTCGCGGTAGTACGGCTCATAGGCAAAGGCATTGGCGTCCTTCTGCGCCAGGGCAAGTTCGAGCAAACCGCTGGAGGAGGCCAGAATGCTTCCTGCTGCCGTGCTTTTCAGAAAGCTGCGACGGGCCGGATTAAGGATGGTGACTTCGGGCTTCTTCATGGTTTGGGCTCAATTTTCAGAAATCTCGATTCAGACTTCACAGGTCTGTCCTTCGCCCACTCGGGCGTACCCTCCGGCATTTCCGGCCAGGGATTGCGTGGGTAGGGATAGGCAATGCGATACCAGGAGCGGCCACCATGGCAACCCATGCAGACATCGGCGCCGTTACCATTTTCCTTTGCCGCCGTAGCGGCTGCTTCAATGGCATCGGCATTGAGATAGTTAACCCGGTGTCGATTCGTGCGCGTCGAGACGTGACAGGCCTGGCAATCGTTTTTGAAAAATCCCTTGGCGTCCTCCCAGGCACCCGGCAGACGCATCAATTCCCAGCCGGGGAATTGGCCGTGGCACTTGAGGCATGTGGTTTCCGGATTGACCTGCTTGCGCAGAGTGAAATGGGTCGTCTCCTGAGCGGCTGCGGTTGCCGAAGTACCGGGCGCTTCGTCACGCGGGTCGTGGCCCTCATGGCAGGTATTGCATTGCAGATTCATTAACTCCTTGGCCATGGGAGTCACCAGGTGTCGGCGATGGAAAGTATCCTGCTCGCCGGTATAGGTCGAAGTCTGCTGATACCACGCCTTGCTGTTCGCTGCCTTGACACCAGCGGGGGAGACAGTCCGCACCCGGTCATCGACGATCTCGCGATGGCAGGCCAGACACTGTTCATTGGTGGCGGACGCTATAGCGGGTTGGAAGTGCAGCCGATCATAGGTGGCATGGAGATAATTCTTGCCCTCGTCACTGTCTTTTCCAGCTTGATTCGGTACCGCCGAATTGCCGCAACCGGCGAGAAACAAGGAGAGAGAAAGCAATACGGCGGCGACAAACCCGTCGGGCGAACGCTGATTGTTCATTTTTTTCCTGCCGCAGGGGAGGGTGAGGACGCGTGCCATCCACGCAGGTCATACGGGCCGGTCATGCCCGGGTAAACAAACGGATTGAACCAGCCGCCCTGATCGCCGATAAATTTCAGACTATCCGGAATCGGACTGGAAACGCCATGCAGTGCCTGCCGGATATTCAACGGCGGACTGTCCCGCAGCACAGGAGCACTGACCGGACGTTGATACGGCGCCAAGCCGGCAACCGGATCGCCAAGGGGGGCTGCGTGCGTCGCCGTAGCTCCGAATTGAGCGAGCACCGCGATCTGCACAACGGCAATCCAATATCGATTTGTGTTCATGATGAAATAGAAAAAAGATGGATGGGAGGCGGGAGAAGAGAACCTCCCATCCATAAAGGCGTTGAAGGATTACTTCTGGCCGTCCATGCCGGACATGCCGCTCATGCCTTTTTGTCCCTTCTTGCCTTCCATGCCGGACATGCCGCTCATACCCTTCTGGCCTTCCATGCCGGACATGCCGGACATCCCCTTCTGGCCTTCCATACCGGACATGCCGGACATCCCCTTCTGGCCTTCCATGCC
>CAZHVZ010000098.1:11634-12671 GCA_964536245.1 uncultured Rhodocyclaceae bacterium | reverse complement strand
GACCTCGGCTTCGAGCTTTTCGGCCTCACCCTTGATATCGGTCTTTTCTGTTTTGTAGCGTGCCACTTCGGATTCGTAACGGGCTTTTTTCTCGCCTTCATTGAGGGCAACCGCCAGTTCGGCCAGATTCTGCTTGTTGCTCTTGGCCTGGTAGTAGTTCCAGTGGTTGGAGGCTTCCGTCTTCTTGATGGCGGCAGCATTCTTGTGCAACATGGCCTCGTTCTGGGTGGCGCCTCCCTGATAACTGAACAGGGCGCCAATGGTGGATAGCACTGCGGTCATGACGGCAAGGCGGTTGGAAAACCCGTCGCCATCGTCATGGCCATGGGCGCCAGCATGTTCGACCGCATGGTCATGCGGGCCGTGTACGTGAAAACCGTGTCCGGACATGAAAACTCCTAGTGTTCAGAAAAACGTGAATAAGTGACAAAAGCGTAGGCCGTGCCATTCTGGCTGATTCCCGGATGACGCTCCGTTTCCCGCCATTCTCCCCGGGCGAGGTCGGGAAAGCGGGCGTCTCCTTCCGGGCAGAGGTCCACCTCGGTCAGGATCAGGGTGTCAGCCAGCGGTATTGCCTGGGCGTAAATCTCGGCACCGCCGATAACATAAGCGCGGGCAGTTTCTTTTTCAAGCAGGGCGAGGGCCGCTGGCAGTGAATTGGCCAGTTCGGCACCGCTGGCGCCATACTCGCCCTGCCGGGTGACGACAATATTACGCCGCCCCGGCAGCGGACGAAAACGTGGCGGCAGCGACTCCCAGGTTTTGCGGCCCATGATGACGGCGTGGCCCTGGGTCACCGCCTTGAAGTGGGCCATGTCCTCGGGCAGGTTCCAGATCAGCTGATTGTCCTTGCCGATGACGCCGTTGCGGGCTACGGCAGCGATGATGACGATTTCCGGCATGGCCTAGACCCGGTATTGGCGAAGGTGGTTGATGAGGCCCCGGGTCGAGGTGTCGAGGCCGTCGTCCGAGGCTTCGCCCCGGATGCAGGGAAGCAGCCGTCCGGCCAGTTGCTTGCCCAGTTCGACACCCCATTG
>CAZHVZ010000098.1:4824-11624 GCA_964536245.1 uncultured Rhodocyclaceae bacterium | reverse complement strand
TCAGCTGGCCCAGGGTAAAGGGACTCAGTTCGGGCAGAACAATGGTGGTGGAGGGCTGGTTGCCGGGAAAGCGCCGGAACGCCAGCAGGTGCTCCGGAATGCCTGCGGCACGAGCTTCTTCCACGGTCTGACCAAAGGCCAGGGCGGAGGACTGGGCAAGACAGTTGGCAAGCAAGCCGCTATGGTGCTCCGGCAGAGGGTAGTCCGAGCGGCCAAGGGCGATGAAATCACTGGCGACCAGAGCGCCGCCCTGGTGCAGCAGCTGGAAAAAGGAATGCTGGCCGTTGGTGCCGGCGGTTCCCCAAAGAATCGGGTTGGTCGCGTAATCGACCGCCAAACCGTTGCGATTGGCGCGCTTGCCGTTGCTTTCCATCTCCAGTTGTTGCAGGTGGGGGGGCAGCAGGGCGAGGGAGTGGCTGTAGGGAAATACACCGTGGCTGTGGGCATCGAGAAAATTGGTATTCCACAGGGCAATCAGCGCCAGGGTCAGGGGCAGGTTGTCGCGGGCCGAGGCAGTGAAGAAATGATCGTCCATGTCCCGGGCGCCGGCCAGCAGCTGCTCGAAATACCGGTAGCCGACTGCCAGGGCAATGGGCAGGCCGATTGCCGACCACAGGGAAAAGCGGCCCCCCACCCAATCCCAGAATTCAAAGACATTTTCCGGCGCGATGCCGAATTCTCCGGTGGCGGCGAGATTGGTCGAGGCGGCCACGAAATGCCGGGCGACCGCATCCGGCGCGCCGGTCGCGGCGCGCAGCCAGTCGCGGGCGGTGCGGGCATTGGCCATGGTTTCCAGCGTGCTGAAGGTCTTGCTGGCGACAATGAAGAGTGTGCTGCGCGGGTTCAGTCCGGCCAGGGTGCTGGCGATGTCGGCGCCGTCAAGATTGGAAACGAAATGAACGTTCAAATCGGGTTGCTGGCAGGCAGACAGGGCGTGGACCACCATGCGCGGGCCGAGGTCGGAACCGCCGATGCCGATATTGACCACGTCGGTGATGCGGTCGCCGGAAAATCCCCGCCAGACGCCGCTGTGAATCTGGTCGCAGAAGGCGGCCATGCGTTTCAGGACGTGCTTGACCTCGCCTGGCGCTGCATCGCCGGCCCGCAGCTCGCAATGGCGTACGGCTCGTCCTTCGGTATGGTTGATCGCCTCGCCGCCCCGCATTTGCTTCATCCAGCCGCGCCAGTCGGCCTGTTCAGCGAGTTGGCGCAGCAGGGTGGTGGTTTCCAGATTCAGGCGCTGCTTGGAAAAGTCCACCAGCAAGTCTCCGTGGCGCAGGGAAAAATGCTTGAAACGGTCCGGGTCGCTCCTGAACAGCTCACGCAGGTGGCGGGGCTTCAGGCTGTGGGCATGTTCGGCGAGGGCCAGCCAGGCTGGGCGAAGAGGTACCTGCATACGGTCAGACGGCGACCGGGGCCGGGATATGGGGATGCGGGTCGTAGCCGTCGAGGCGGAAATCCTCGAAACGGAAGGCGAAAAGATCGCTTACCTCGGGATTGACCGACAGGGTCGGCAGCGGGCGAGGCGTGCGGGAAAGCTGAAGGCGGGCCTGCTCAAAGTGGTTGGTGTAGAGATGGGCGTCGCCAAAGGTGTGAATGAACTCGCCGGGCCGATAACCGCAGACCTGGGCCATCATGATGGTCAGCAGGGCATAGGAGGCAATATTGAAAGGGACTCCCAGAAACAGGTCGGCGCTGCGCTGGTACAGTTGGCAGCTCAGCGTTGGCGCCTCTCCCGGACGGGCAGCCGGGGCGACATAGAACTGAAACAGGCAGTGGCAGGGGGGCAGGGCCATGCGCTCCACGTCGCCAGGGTTCCAGGCGGAAACAATGTGCCGGCGGGAGTCCGGATTGTGCCTGAGACTGTCCACAACCTGGCTGATCTGGTCGATCAGGTGACCATCCGGGCTTTCCCAGCGCCGCCACTGCTTGCCATAGACCGGGCCGAGATCACCCTGGGTATCCGCCCATTCGTCCCAGATGCGGACACCGTGCGCCTTCAGGTAGGCAATGTTGGTATCCCCTTGGAGAAACCACAGCAGCTCGTGAATGATCGACTTGAGGTGCAGTTTCTTGGTGGTGACCATGGGGAATCCCCGCGCCAGATCGAAGCGCGCCTGCCAGCCGAAGACCGAACGGGTTCCCGTGCCGGTGCGGTCGGATTTGTCTTGCCCGTGGTCGAGCACATGGCGCATGAGGTCGAGGTACTGTTGCATGGAGTTTTCCGGGGGCGCAGTTGGGCAATGGTGAGGAGGCAGGCCGTATGCCCGATTTTACATGGCTGTCAAAAACTGGGCATCTCTGTTGCCGGTTTTTCCTGCCCGCCTGGAAAGTTCCGCTAGAATTGAAAGAAAATCGGTAATAAATCACATCGTGACTGATCTTTGTTCGATTAGACTCGATTGTCTATCGGGGGAGAGCGGCAGTGAAAGTCTTGGGATCAATCGGCAACCTGGGAAACCTGCTCGGCGGAGCGAAGACCGATCACCCCTTGGCTGACCCCCGGGAACTCAAGCGGGCCTTGAGCGAATTGCCCGGAGATAATGCCTTTCGGGCGCTGGACGAGGTGGCCGGCTGGCTGGAGTCGCTGCAAAGCGCCCAGGATTTCCCGGTGGACAAACTGTTCGAGGCGGTGCGCCTGCTTGATGAAGCGGCCCAGATCCATGTCCGCCGCTTGACCCGTGATTACCTCAATTCCCCGCGCCTGTCGAAAACCGAAGAAAACCGACTATGGACCATTCTGCACGGCTTTTGGGTGCTGGTCTGCGGCAACTACGAAAAATGCCTGCTCCTGGCCGGGGAGAAAAACCGGGCTTCGGAAGCGCTCAAACCCCAATTGCCTTTGCTCCTTTGCCGATTGCTGGCAGCCTTGGGCAGCGAGAGGAAATGGGATCAGTTTCGCTATGGTCCGGTGGTGGAAACCATCTGGCAGCGTCTCGGGCGGGCCTACTCCATGGCCGAGCTGCTGGGCGTGGCCGGCAAGCCGGTGCAGTTGTACCCGGCCATGCCCGGCATGACCACGGCGACGATGGAGTATCTCAAGGTTCTGGTCTTCCAGGCCTCCTCCATGGACAGTCTGCTGCCCTTCGAGATCGATCTGGCAGAACGGCTGATCGCCCATTTCCTGCCGGGATATATTTTTGGCCCGGAAGCGCGTCACGACAGCGTCTATTGGATTGATCTGGTCAAGTCGCAGCCCCCCATCCGTCTCGCCCGCATGCCCACCGAGGTGTCGCCGACCTTGCGTTTCTTTCAGCCGGGGACGGCCCACGCCAATATCGACAAGCTCCGCCAGTCCTTGCAACAAGGCAGCGAACTGCCGGTAGAGATCAATCTGGGCGCGACCTATGCCAGCAAGGTGGTGTTGCCCGTCGTCCGCCATCTGGCCGGCTATTGGGCGCCCATTCCGCCCCAGCGCCGCCATGACCGTCACCGTGTCAAGCACCGCATGACAGTGCTGGGGGGGCTGATCAATACCCTGGTCGCCTTTTCCGGCGAGTTCGGCGGCAGGCCGGTGGGGCTGCCCATGGAAAGCTGGGTGGTCGATAACGTCAGTCAGGGCGGCTTTGGCGCCATTGTTTCGGAAATTCGCGGCGAATGGCTCAAGGTCGGGGCCCTGGTCGCCTTGCAGCCGGATGGCGGAAACAACTGGCTGCTCGGCATTGTCCGGCGCTATCACCGGGACACGGCGGCGACTGCCCATGTCGGCATCGAGTCCCTGGCCCGTCAGGCAGAGGCGGTTGAACTCAAGCCCCGTGCCGCTTCCAGCTATGCTTCGGCCAACCACGTACCGGCCCTGTGGCTGCTCGATGGCAATGAGCCCGGTGAGGTCCGCATGGTGCTGCCCACGGCCTCCTTTGATCTGCGGGAAAGCATGGAACTGGTCAAGGATGGCAAGCGCATGCTCTTCTCGCCGGTGGCCCTGATCGAGCAAACCCAGGAGTACGAAATTGCCCGCTACCGGGCCTTAACGGCGGATAGCTGATTTAGGCCGAAAGGCCTTGATGACGGCTTCGTCGGTTTCCACGTAAGGGCCGTCGATGAGATCGATGCAGTAGGGCACGGCGGCGAAAATACCCAGGTGCGCCACGCTTCCGTCGGCGTGGCGGACCCCTTCCAGGGTTTCCTTGATCGCTTTCGGCTGGCCGGGCAGGTTGATGATCAGGGATTGCTTGCGAAAGACCGCTACCTGGCGGGAGAGAATGGCGGTGGGAACGAAATTGAGGCTGATACGCCGCATTTCCTCGCCGAAACCTAGCATTTCCTTGTCGGCCACCGCCAGGGTCGCTTCCGGGGTGACATCACGGCGGGCCGGGCCGGTGCCGCCGGTGGTCAACACCAGATGGCAGCCGGCTTCATCCACCAGTTCGCGCAGAGTGGCTTCGATCACCGGCTGGTCATCGGAGATCAGGCGTTTTTCGGCGCGCCAGGGGGAGGTCAGGGCAGACTCCAGCCACTCTTCGAGGGCGGGAATCCCCTTGTCTTCATAAACGCCGTTTGAGGCGCGGTCACTGACTGAAACCAGTCCTATCACCAGGGACTCATGCATGATCTTGCTCGGGGTTATGGGTTTCCAGTTCCTTCAACACCTGGAAGAGAAGGCGGAAGCTTTTCGGCGGCTTGCCGGCTTCCTCCTCCTTCAGCGCGTTGCGGCGCAACTGGCGCAAATGGGTGAGATCGGCATGGGGCCAGGTGGTGGCAATTTCGGAAAGAACGTTTTCGTCTTCCAGAAGCCGCGTACGCAGGCGCTCGCGGCGGTGCAGGCGGGCTGTCTCCTCGGCGGATTCGCCACGCAGCAAGGCCAGCCCGGCACGGATGGGGTCGGGATCTTCATTGCGCATCAGTTTGCCGATGTATTGCAACTGGCGACGGTGCGCACCATGGGCGGTAAACCGCTGGCAATCGAGCACGGCGGCCAGCAGGTCCTCCGGCAAGCCGATCCGCTTGAGCTGGCCGGGCGTCAGGCTGACCAGAGTCTCGCCGAGTTCCTGCAACTCGTGCATGGCCTCCTTGCGCCGGGTTTTGGAGGGGCGTTCGCTATCGGGAAAGTCTTCGTCGTGCATCGGGGTGGCTCGCGGCTTGGGGCTGCTATGATAGCGACTTTCCCGCTTTTCTGCCCTCTTCCCCAGATCGACATGCCCACAGACTCCCGTTTTTCCTATCCCTTCGCCACCCTCCAGCAATTGGCCAGGGATGTTCTTGACCATGCCGGCCAGAAGGGGGCTACGGCCTGCGAGGTGGATGTCTCGGAAGGTTTCGGCCAATCGGTGACGGTGCGTTGCGACGAGGTCGAAACCATCGAATACAACCGGGACAAGGGCATCGGCATCACCATCTACTCCGGTCAGCGCAAGGGCTACGCCAGCACTTCGGATTTCTCTGCCCAGGCTCTGCGGGAAACTGTCGAAGCGGCACTCAATATTGCCCGCTTTACGGCGGCAGACGATTGTGCCGGCTTGCCGGAAAAGGAACAGCTGGCCCAGGAACAGCTTGATCTGGATCTCTACCATCCCTGGGTCTTGTCGGTGGAGGACGCCATTGCTGCGGCGCAGGCCTGCGAGCAGGCCGCCTTCGACGCCAGTCCCAAGGTCAGCAATTCGGAAGGGGCGACGGTGTCGACCCAGGAAGCACAGTTTGTTTCCGCCAACAGCCTGGGGTTCATGGGGGGGTACCCGACTTCCCGGCACTATATTTCCTGCTCGGTCATTGCCGGTGAACAAGACGCCATGCAGCGGGACGACTGGTATACCACCCGTCGTCATGCCGGCGAACTAGATGCTCCGGCAGTGGTTGGGCGCAAGGCGGCCGAGCGGGCCGTTGCCCGCCTGGGGGGGCGGCGCATCAAGACGTCCGAAGTGCCCGTGCTCTTCGAGGCACCCCTGGCTGCCGGGCTGCTCGGCAGTTTTGTCCATGCCGCCAGCGGTGGTGCGCTTTATCGCAAGGCTTCCTTTCTCGTGGATCACCTTGGCCGGCAGATTTTTCCCGACTTCATCAACCTCAGTGAACGGCCCCATATCCGGCGTGGCCTGGGGAGTTCATCTTTCGACAGCGATGGTGTGGCGACCCGTGACCGCGAGGTGGTGACCGGCGGTGTGCTGAACGGCTATTTCCTCAGTGTCTATTCGGCCCGCAAACTCGGTATGCAAACCACCGGTAATGCCGGCGGCAGCCACAACCTCCTGCTGGCTTCCGGAGAACACGATCTGGCTGCCCTGCTTAAAAAAATGGGGCGCGGTCTACTGGTCACGGAAATGCTCGGCCACGGCGTCAACTACGTTACCGGAGACTACTCCCGGGGGGCTTCCGGATTCTGGGTGGAAGATGGCCAGATCGCCTACCCGGTGGAAGAAATCACCATTGCCGGCAATCTCAAGGACATGCTGCGCGGTATTGTGGCGGTGGGCAATGACGTGGAAACCCGTGGCTCGAAGCAGACCGGTTCCCTGTTGCTTGAGCGCATGATGGTGGCGGGGGAATAGGTTTTTCGCCGGGGCGCTGCCTAAGGGTTTTCCACCACTCGCAAAAATCCCGGCTTTGTTTCAGAATTGGCACAGCCGCAAGGCATGACACGACCTACCCAAACGGAGGAGACAATATGCAACGTCGTGATTTTTTAGCGAAAGCAACTGTTGGCGCTGCTGCCGTAACCTTGGCAGCGTGTGGCAAGCAGGAAGAAAAACCTGTCGCTGCGGCGCCCGCTGCGCCTGCTGCGGCCCCGCAAGCACCGAGTGTTGCCGGAAGTCTGCCGCAGATTAAATGGCGCCTGGCCTCCAGCTTCCCCAAGTCGCTGGACACCATCT
>CAZHVZ010000098.1:2532-4814 GCA_964536245.1 uncultured Rhodocyclaceae bacterium | reverse complement strand
CGTACTACTATGTCGGCAAGGACAAGACCTTCGGCTTCGGCACCGCCGTGCCGTTCGGCATGAACGCCCGCCAGATGAACGCCTGGATCTATTACGGCGGCGGCCAGAAGCTGCTCGACGAGTTCTATTCCAATTACAACGTCCTGTCCTTCGCCGGCGGCAATACCGGTACCCAGATGGGTGGCTGGTGGCGCAACGAAGTGAAAAACCTGGCCGACCTCAAGGGGGTCAAGATGCGCATCGCCGGTCTCGGCGGCACGGTCTTCTCCGAACTGGGCGTGGTGCCGCAACAGATTGCCGGCGGCGACATTTACCCGGCCCTGGAAAAAGGCACCATTGATGCCGCCGAGTGGGTCGGTCCCTACGACGACGAAAAGCTGGGCTTCTACAAGGTTGCCAAGAATTACTACTATCCGGGCTGGTGGGAACCGGGTCCGACCATTCACTTCTTTGTGAACAAGGCTGAATGGGCCAAGCTGCCGAAGGAGTATCAGGAGGCTTTCCAGGCTGCTGCCTACGAAGCCAACGTGACCATGATGGCGGAATACGACCACAAGAATCCGCAGGCGCTCTCCAAGCTCCTGCAAAGCGGTGTCAAGCTGCAACAGTTCTCGGATGAAATTCTCGAAGCCGCCTACAAGGCAGCGCAACAGATTTATTCCGATGAAGCGGCGAAAAATCCGGCCTTCAAGAAAATTTACATCGAGTACGAAAAGTACCGGAAGTCTCAGAATGCATGGTTCAGTGTTGCCGAAATGCGTATGGACCGTTTCCTGCAAACCCACAAGTAAGGGGCTGCCGGAGCAACAAAAAACCCGCTGCGGCGGGTTTTTTGTTGCCGGGATTTTCCTGCGATCAATTTTCCAGCAGGCTGCGCAGCATCCAGGCGTTTTTCTCGTGAATCTGCATACGCTGGGTGAGCAGGTCGGCAGTGGGTTCGTCACCGACCTTGTTCACCACCGGAAAAATGCTGCGGGCGGTCTTGACGACGGCCTCCTGTCCGGCCAGCAACTGCTTGAGCATTTCTTCGGCCTTGGGCACCCCTTCACTTTCCTTGATTACGGTGAGGGCGGCGAATTCACGATAGGTGCCGGGGGCCGGAAAACCGAGGGCGCGAATCCGCTCGGCGATCAGGTCCAGCGCATTCCACAGTTCGGTGTATTGGGCCATGAACATCCCGTGCAGGGTGT
Source organism: uncultured Rhodocyclaceae bacterium (assembly GCA_964536245.1). GTDB lineage: Bacteria > Pseudomonadota > Gammaproteobacteria > Burkholderiales > Rhodocyclaceae > CAZHVZ01. Next base: position 3,624 of record CAZHVZ010000098.1, on the reverse strand, counting down.
TGAACATCGGGCCGGTCACGTTCCAGTGGAAATTGTGGGTCTTCAAATACAGGGTGTAGGAATCAGCCAGCAGGCGGGACAGACCGTCAGCAATTTTTGCGCGGTCCTTTTTTGCAATACCGATATCCATGATTTTCTCCTTGGTGGTCGTTACAGGAGCCAGAGCCTGGCCGTGAATCCAGTTTGCAATCTTCCGCTACCGATGTCGAATTGGATTTGTAAAAGCAGCCGATAGGATTTGGCTATGGCTGCCGGATCAAGGGCGAAAAAAAGCGGAGCGCCAGGCTCCGCTTTTTCGGGGAAAGCAGGTGCTACTTGCTTTGCAGCTGCTTGAGCAGATCGGCGTTGGCATCGCCGCTATTGGTTTTGCCGGTATTGTCGGCAGACGTGCCTTTCATCAGGGCATCGAGATCGGCCGGCTGGCCATCGCTTCCCATTTGTTGCTCGATCTGGGTCTTGCTTTCATCCTCGTAGCTGACCACGCCGGGGAAGGCAATGATGATGGCGACCATGAGAATCTGGATACAGACGAAGGGAATGGCTCCCCAGTAAATATCGGTTGTCTTGATCGAGGCCGGTGCGACCGAGCGCAGATAGAAGAGGGCAAAGCCGAAGGGCGGATGCATGAAGGAGGTTTGCATATTCACCGCCAGCAGGACGCCGAACCAGATCAGGTCGATGCCCAGCTTGTCCGCTACCGGGGCCAGCAGGGGCACGATAATGAAGGACAGTTCAAAGAAGTCGAGGAAGAAGGCCAGAACAAAGACCAGAATATTGACCACAATGAGGAAGCCCAGTTTGCCCCCCGGCAGGGAGAGCAGCAGGTGTTCCACCCAGAGGTCGCCATTCACCGCCCGGAAGACCAGACCGAAAACAGTCGAGCCGACCAGGATGAAAACCACGAAGGACGAGAGCTTGCCGGTGGTTTCCATGGCCTGTTTGAGCAGCTTGAAATTCAGGCGTTTGCGGGCGATGGCCAGAATCAGGGCTCCGGCGGCACCCATGGCGCCGCCCTCGGTGGGCGTTGCGATGCCGAGGAAAATGGTGCCGAGAACCAGGAAAATGAGGACCAGCGGGGGAACCAGGGTGGTC
>CAZHVZ010000098.1:1237-2323 GCA_964536245.1 uncultured Rhodocyclaceae bacterium | reverse complement strand
TGTCGCCCACCGAGCGGCCCAGCTGGTCGGCCATGATGATCAGCACCAGGGACGGCGGGATGATCTGGGCCAGGGTGCCCGAAGCGGCAATGACACCGGAAGCCAGCCGCTTGTCGTAGCCGTAACGGAGCATGATGGGCAGGGAAATGAGGCCCATGGAAATGACCGAAGCGGCAACCACGCCGGTGGTGGCGGCAAGCAGGGCGCCGACGAAAATGACGGCGAAAGCGAGGCCGCCGCGCATCGGGCCGAAGAGCTGGCCGATGGTGTCGAGCAGGTCTTCGGCCATGCCGGAGCGTTCAAGGACCAGTCCCATGAAGGTAAAGAAAGGAATGGCCAGCAAGGTATCGTTGGCCATGATGCCGAAAATGCGTTCCGGCAAGGCCTGGAAGATGGCCGGCTGGAGAAGGCCGAGTTCCATGCCGAGAAGGCCGAAAACAATGCCGTTGGCGGCCAGGGAGAAGGCGACCGGATAGCCGCAGAGGAGAAAAAGAACCAGGGCGCCGAACATCATCGGCGCCATGTTGGCGATCATCCATTCCATTATTTGGACTCCTTGGCTTTGGCGGCGGCAATGGCGGCAGCGAGTTCTTCTTCCGGGGTCGGGCCTTTGTCCTTGTGGTTGGGGTCTTCGATCAGGCCGGCCAGGAAGGCGATGCGCTTGATGAGTTCGGAAACGCCCTGTAGGGCAAGCAGGGTGAAGGAGATCGGCAGCAAGGCCTTGACCGGCCAGCGGATCAGTCCGCCGGCATTGGCCGACATTTCGTTGATGGCGAAGGAGTCCTTGACCAGCGGGACCGAGAGCCAGAGTACGAGCACGACCATGGGCAGCAGGAAAAACAGGGTGCCGAGGATGTCGATGACGGCTTGTCCTCTGGGGGAAAGCTTGCCGGCGATGACGTCAATGCGGACATGCTCGTTTTTTTGCAGGGTATAGGGCGAGCAGAGCAGAAAGACCGCAGCGAACAGGTACCACTGGATTTCCAGCAGACCGTTGGAGCTGTAATTGAACACGAAGCGGTAGCTGGCATTGCCGGCGCTGATCAGCGTCATCACCAGCACCAGCCAGAACGCGGCCTTGCCGAC
>CAZHVZ010000098.1:352-1227 GCA_964536245.1 uncultured Rhodocyclaceae bacterium | reverse complement strand
ATTGATAGCGTCGATCAGCTCTGAGAGTTTGAGCAGTGGGGCCACGGAAAACCTCCTAAGGTTGATAGAATGTTCGGCTTCTTGCGGTGCATCCTGCCGTTGGTCAGGGCGCGCCATTTGGCCAAGTGCAACGAATTTACTCCGAAGGTGGTATTCATCAAATGGTGGAAATCCCTACAATGCCGCCCCCGCTGTTGACTCGGCTTTGTCTGGTCCGGCACGGCGAGACCGAATGGAATGCCGAGCGGCGCATCCAGGGGCAGATTGATATCGGTTTGAACGAAACCGGTGTGCTCCAGGCTGAAGCTGCCGGGCGCTGGCTGAAGAGTGCCGCCGTATCGGCCCTGTACAGCAGTGATTTGCAGCGGGCGTGGACCACGGCCCATTGCATCGGGCAGGCGCTCGGCCTGGCGCCGCAAGCGGTTCCGGAATTGCGGGAGCGTCATTACGGACTGTTTCAGGGGCAGACCTATGATCAGGCCTCGCTCCGGTACCCGGACGGCTACCGCTTGTTTGAATCCCGCGATCCCGATTATGCCTTTGAAAACGGCGAAAGCCTGCGCACGATGTTCGCCCGGGTAACCGCCGCCTTGCAGACGATTGCGGCTCATCATGCCGGGCAGAATGTGGTGGTCGTTCTGCACGGAGGTGTGCTGGATATCGCCAATCGTTTCGTGCGGGGCAATTCCCTGGAAACCCGGCGCGATTTCCTGATTCCCAATGCCGGCTTGAACTGGATTGCCTGCCGGGATGGCCGATGGACGATTGAGTCCTGGGGGGAAACAGCTCATCTCGAGCCGGGTGCGCTGGACGAACTGCCGACGTGATAAAATTCACGCCCTTTTCAATGGCTTGAGGCATTCCAAATGTTTTCC
>CAZHVZ010000098.1:0-342 GCA_964536245.1 uncultured Rhodocyclaceae bacterium | reverse complement strand
AGGCCGAAGTCCAGCGTCAGGAAGACCATATTGAACTGATCGCTTCGGAAAACTACGTGAGCAAGGCGGTCATGGAAGCCCAGGGCTCCCAGCTTACCAACAAGTATGCTGAAGGGTATCCCGGCAAGCGCTACTACGGCGGCTGCGAACATGTCGACGTGGCCGAGCAACTGGCCATCGACCGCCTCAAGAAACTGTTCGGCGCCGAAGCCGCCAACGTCCAGCCCAATTCCGGCTCACAGGCCAACCAGGCGGTGCTCATGGCTTTTGCCAAGCCCGGCGACACGATCATGGGCATGAGCCTGGCCGAAGGCGGCCACCTCACCCACGGCATGGCGCTCA
>CAZHVZ010000097.1:1360-12675 GCA_964536245.1 uncultured Rhodocyclaceae bacterium | reverse complement strand
CCTCTCGTGGACGGTGGACGTCGGCAACCCCTCCACCGGCGAAGATTTCGTCCTCGGCCTCAAGGAGATCACCCTGCCCGACGGCGTCACCCGCCCCTACTCCATGTGGCTGGCCGGCAACTACCCGCGCGCCCTGGACGGCCTGTGCAAGCTACTCTCTCTCGACATGCGCGTCCTCGACCCGGCCTGGATCGGCATGAAGCTGCGCAAGCTGCTCGACTACCCGGAGCCCCTGGGCGACTTCATGGCCTTCGTCCCCGGCTCCCGCAAGCAGCAGACCTACCCCTCCACGGTGGCCTACATCGCCAACCTCATCATCCACCGCTACGCCATGCTCGGCATCCTCGACGAAAACGGCTTCCCGCTCCAGCAAATGGGCATCCTGGAAGCCCCGGAAGACGCCAGCAACAAGGTGCACCCGACCCAGGGCAAACTGTGCGGCGAATGCGGCAACCACACCATGATTCGTAAGGATGGGTGCGATTTCTGTACTGCCTGTGGGGCGGTGGGGACTTGCGGCTAAAGCGCTGAACTGTAGCGGGAAGGCAAAAGCCCACCGACCGGAAGGGAGGTGGGCTTTTTAATGGGACTGGGTTTGTGTGCTGGGTGGAGGATGTCAGTGGCTGTGTTGTCTGGGGTGCGGCTGGAATGGACTGCGATGTTCTGCGACCACTTGGTCTGCTGTGCGCTTGTTACTAGTCGTTGGCAGGAGAACCTGCTTGCCGACTAACTACGAAGCAGAAACATTTCTCGCAACCTTTGTCTCTATGACAACTATCTCCGCGTGATAGCATGAGCGCCTCATATTAAGATTGTCGCATATCGAGAGCTTGCTTCGGCGCTCAATTGACCTGGTCAAAGAATGCTGTGCCGCGCGCATCACAGCCGCCGTCACCGGCCAGACTCCACTGATGGAACTACATCAATGAACCTCAAATTCACCGGCACCTTTGATTCACTGAAAAGAGAACTCTCATCGTTAAACGGTGAGTGGCATGAAGACCAGCCTAGCAAAAAGGTGCTACGTCTAAATGGGGGCCTTCTTAATTGGTTCAGTAGTACTGGTACGCTGCAATTTCAAGGGAAAAGCCCGGGACTTGAACAATAGCAGACGTCTGTCCCCCATCTTCTTTATCCCAATGAGTACGACGAACCCAAAGAAGAAATCTCGCTTGCTGTAATCCAAGTTCCAGAGGAAAACCCGAGTGACGATAACGCGGGATCGCCAGAACAGCTCTATCTGCAAGGCAACTTCAAAGACACCGAACTGGTCATCGGGATCGTGAATGCCGTTGGCACCGAATACAAGCGTGTTCTCGATCCGCTGAAGGACCGACTAAAAGGCTTTGGTTATGCAGTAGAGGAGATTCGCGTCTCTAGCCTTCTATCTAAACCAAGCAGCAACCCAAGTGAATACGATCGCATAAAGCACTACATGAATCAGGGGGATGATCTTCGAAAAACGACTGGAAACAACGCCATCCTTGCCGCTGGCGCAGCTCATAAGATTAGGGAGTTGCGCAACTGCGATCCAAAGAAGACCGCATACATTGTCAACTCACTCAAACATCCGGATGAAGTCGAGTTCTTGCGCAAGGTTTATGGTGATGGCTTCTATTTGTTCGGAATCCATGCCGATGAAAAGCGAAGGCATGCTTATCTCATCGAGGACAAGTCGTTAACTCAGGCACAAGCCGACGAATTGATTCGCATCGACGAAGATGAGAAGGTTAATCATGGACAGAGAACCAGAGATACGTTCCACTTGTCGGATTTCTTCATCAGTCTTGGGAAAAATGATGATCAAGTAAAAAATACAATTCAGCGGTTCTTGGAGCTACTTTTTTCCAACCCATTTAGGAGTCCGACGTTCGACGAGTTTGCCATGTTCATGGCGTTCAATTCCTCGATTAGATCGAGCGACCTCTCCAGGCAAGTTGGTGCGATCATCGCTCGTGGCCAACAGATCGTTGCTACCGGCGCCAACGATACTCCTAGATTCGGCGGTGGTCAGTATTGGGCGGAAGTAGACCCTGCAACCGGCGTGGTCAATGACGCCGAAGATGGGAAGGACTACACGAGGGAAAAGGATTCAAACAAGGCGGCTCAGAATGAAATAATCAAGGAGATTGTCGGTGCATTAATTGAACATTCGCTTTCATGTGAGGACAAGAAAGAAGAGCTGGAAGTGCTTCTTGGACAGAGCAAGATATCCGACCTGACAGAGTTCGGTCGAGTCGTTCATGCCGAGATGGAGGCAATTCTTTCCTGCGCGCGTATTGGTGTCTCGACGGTAAACGCTTCGTTGTATTGCACAACGTTTCCGTGTCACAACTGTGCCAAGCACATTATTGACGCAGGGATAGAACGAGTTGTTTATGTCGAGCCTTACCCGAAAAGCCGGGCGCTCGATCTACATTCTGAGGCGATTTCGCTCAAAACTAGTCTCGACAATCAGTCTGAAAAAAACCGCGTCACTTTTGAGCCTTTTACCGGAGTTGGTGCCAGGCGATTTCTAGACCTCTTTTCCATGTCACTGGGTGGTGGCTCAAAGCTGAAGCGGAAAGATAAGCAGGGTAACACTGTTGAATGGACGAAGGAGAGCGCGGTTGCCCGCACACCTTTGCTGCCGAAGTCGTACTTGGAGGTGGAAACCGCAGCTTCGGGCATATGGCGAGAGAAGGAGAGAGCCGCCTCATGAAATCGACCCGCTCAAACGGTTTTTGGAGTTAGCCAAATTGTGAACTTCGACTTGTTGGCGCATTGCCGACCGAGTTGGGCTTCCGGTCGAAAGACTGCAAAGGCCGAGCAGCGGAAATTCGCAGAAATCTCGTGATTACGAATACCCAAGCCAGCACCAACTTTTCACGCTCGACCTTGTGATTGAGGCGTCGGACCTGCTCGGCGAGAGCGCGCAGGAACCCCCTCAAACAAACTGCCTCGCCACCCAGCCCGAAGACCACGCCCACTGGAAGTTGTAGCCGCCCAGCCAGCCGGTCACGTCGGCTACTTCGCCCGCACCAAAGGGGTCAGAGACGTTTCCCTTTTCCGTGATCCCCCTGGCCAGCCTTGCCAATCCCAGGTCCATGCCCCGCTTCAGCCGCGATGCACCAACCGCCACGCCTGCACCACCCCTTCGATCAGCAGGTCGCCAAGATCATCGTGAACCTGCTCCCGCTTTTGGCTCTGGGTCAGTTCCCGTTGCTTGTTGATAATGGTATCGGCCAATAGATTGGGATCGGGCGGATGGTTTTTCTGGTCAGCGGCCTGCTGGTAAGCGGCCAGCGCGGATTGGACGGCAGCGGGGTCAAGCAGCGCGATGGGGGCATGGCAGTAGGGGCAGGCGCTGTCCTTGCGAATATCCACCGGCCCGCCGCAGCCCATGCAGCGGATCTCGCCGATTTCGGCCTTGAGCTTTTCGATTTCTGCACCGTTCATTTGGCGGACGAAGCCCTTTTCGATCATGAACTGGGAAAAGACGATGAAATGCCCATGATCGTGAATGCACCGCAGGTAGTTGAAGGCCCCGCTCTTGGCCCGATCCATTGAGTGGATAAGATGGTCGCCGCAGCGCGGGCAGGGCATCGCATCCCCCAATGGCTGATATTGATCGTGGGCGTGGTCGTTGATAAAGACGAACAGTTCAACGACGCTGGACGCTTCCAGTTGCAGGTTCTCGTATTTGTCGAACCAGATACCCCGGCAGGCAACACACAAATCAAGATCGACCGTTCCCGAGAGTTTGCGCGCCAGGTTCTTTCTTTCCATCGTGCTGCGGCACGATGGGCAATTCAGGGGCTGAAGGTCCGGCAAGGTGGATTCCTTTGGGGAGAACGGATCATCACGATGCTGACCGCCTGGGCCAACAGCTTGTACAAAGAGCAAGCCGCAGGATAGTACCGGAGGCAGGGCGGCGGTAGGCATGGTCGGAATAGGGTAGCATCGGTCGATGGATGAATTGAAACCACAGGTCCATGAACGTCACGCTCGAAACCATTTCCCCGCTGCTGGAGAAAGCAAATGAAAGTCAGCTTTGAATTCACCCTCGACGACATGGCGGATGTTGCGATGCGCAGCACCTCCCGGTCGCAGACCCTGAAATCCATGCGGCTCAACGGGCGGATCACGCTTTCGGTGCTGATTGCCGGCGGGGCATGGCTGGCCGGAGAATGGCTAGACAGCGGGAGCAATTCCCTTTTTGTTGCTCTGTGTACCGGCTTTCTCCTGTTCTTCCTGAGCGGGATGGACAGCGGCCAGTCACGGGCCGACAAGCTCAAGAAGGTTTTTCGGGAGCGCATGGGCAACGGTCCGTTCCGTTGCGAAGTGGAGATTGCCGAAAATGGGCTGTGCTCCAGGCAGAGCGGCGCCGAGACGGTGCACCAGTGGGATGCCATCCGCTACGTCAAGGATGATGGCATCGACATTGAGGTTGGCTTCACCGGCTTGGGCCTTCTGGTGATTCGTGGGAGAGGATTCAAGGGGCCGGAAGAGAGGTTGGCCTTCGCCTCGGAGATACGCCGGCGCGGTGGGCTCGCCTAGCCCCTGGCCAACCGCCAAGAGAGCGGGAAACACTACGCCCCCCTCAAACAAACTGCCCCGCCACCCAGCCCGAAGACCACGCCCACTGGAAATTGTAGCCCCCCAGCCAGCCGGTCACATCGGCCACTTCGCCGATGAAGTAAAGACCTGCCACGTCCTTGGCGGCCATGGTTTTGGAGGAGAGCGCTGCCGTGGCAACCCCTCCGAGAGTGACTTCGGCCTTGGCAAAACCGAGGGTGCCGGAGGGCATCAGCGCCCAGCCCTTGAGAGCCTGGGCGGCGGATTCCAGGTCGCGCCGGGATAGCTCGCTGAGGGGCCGGCTCAGCCATTTGTCGCCCCCGTGCAAGGCGCACCACTCCTGGGCAAAGCGGCGCGGCAGGCGCTCGGCCAGCAGGTTGGGCAGATGCACCCGGCCCTGGCGGTGCTCGGCCAGCCAGGCGGCGGCATCGAGGCCGGGCAGGAGGTCGATTTCTACCGGCTGTTTTTTCCCGTTCCGGTATTCCTGCATCTGCCAGTAGCTGGAAATCTGCAAGATGGCCGGGCCGGAGAGTCCGCGGTGGGTAATCAGGACGTTTTCGCGAAAGCCCGCGTGCTCGAAATTGGCCGTGGCGTCAAGCGTGGAGCCAGCCAGGGGCTTGAGGGGCAGCAGCAATTCCGGGGCCAGGGCGAGGGGGACCAGGGCCGGCTTGGGCGGCACCACGGGAATGCCGAATTGCTCGGCCAGCCGGTAGCCAAAGGGGCTGGCGCCAATTTTCGGAACGGCCAGTCCGCCGGTGGCCACCACCAGCGACTGGCAAGCGAAGGTGCCTTGGTCGGTGACGACGGTATAGCAGCTTCTTTCGCTGGCCGGGTCGCGGTCGATTCCTTGCACGGCGCAGGACAAGGCCCAGCGCACCCCGGCATCGTCACAGGCATCGCGCAGCATGTCGACGATCTGCGCGGCGGAATCGTTGCAGAAAAGCTGTCCGTGCTCCCGCTCGTGGTAGGCAATGCCGCGCTTTTCCAGCATGACAATGAAATCGTGCTGGGTAAAGCGGGCCAGGGCCGAGCGGCAGAAATGCGGGTTCTGGGAGAGAAAGTTCTCGGCGCTCACCCTGCGGTTGGTGAAATTGCACCGCCCGCCGCCGGAAATGCGGATGCGCTCGCCCAGCCTGGCCGCATGGTCCACCAGCAGCACCCGCCGCCCCCGCTGTCCGGCCTGGGCGGCGCACATCATGCCGGCGGCGCCGGCGCCGATGACGATAACGTCAAAATGCATGAACGGTCCTATCGGGAAACGGGAAGCCCCAAGGGCAAGGGGGCGGATTTTAGCACCGGGCCGCCCGGCGCTTTGGCCGGACCGCAGGCTGCCGAGATGCTCAAGCGTGCCGGTAAATTACCGGTCACCCACCCAATTTTCCAGCATCAAGCCGGGAACCCGCTCAAATTCCCGCAGCTTGTTGGTCACCAGCGTCAGGCCATGGCTGCGGGCGTGCGCGGCAATGTGCAGATCATTAACACCAATCGGCTGGCCGGATTTTTCCAGACAGGCGCGGATAGCACCGTACTGCCAGGCCGCCGAATGGCCGTAGGGCAATACCTCCAGACGGCTGACAAAATCCTCGACGACGGCGGTATTGCGGGAGACATCGCTGCTCTTTTCCGCACCATGGACCAGTTCCGCCAGGGTAATGCTAGAAATCGCCATTCGCCCGTGATACTGGTTGAACAAGCCGAGCACCTCCGGCGGACGGCGCTTGATGACGTAGATGACAATGTTGGTGTCCAGCAGGTATTTCAGCATGGACGGTGCCTACAGGTTTTCCCGGTCGGACTGGAACTGGCTGGAACGCTCGGCCATGAAGTCTTCGCTGGCTGCCGGCCCGCCAAGAAAAAAACTGTCCCAGGCAGATTCTGCCGGAGCGATGATCCGCTCCTGCCCGACCGCCCGCACTTCGACCTTTTTCACCGAATCGGGAAAACGCATTTCTGCCGGCAGGCGAACCGCCTGGGTACGGTTGTTGTTGAAAACAGTACTGGTAGCCATGGTTCCTCCACGGAAAAGCCATATACACCGACTATATACACGCCTTCAACCAGGGTCAAGCTACCGCCCAGGCATCCAGTTTTGCCTACTGGTAGCGCAGGGCCTCGATCGGGTCCAGCCGCGCCGCCTTGCGCGCCGGGTAGAAACCGAAAAACACCCCCACCCCCGCCGCCACGGCAAAGGCCACCAGGACGGAAGCGCCGGAGATGACCACCACCATGTTGGTCAGCTTGTTCACCAGCAGGGCGGTTCCCACCCCCAGGAACAGGCCGATCAGGCAACCGGCGATGGAAATGATGATGGCCTCGAGGAGAAACTGCGTCAGGATGTCCTGCTCCCGTGCGCCGATGGCCATGCGGATGCCGATTTCCCGGGTCCGTTCGGTGACCGACACCAGCATGATGTTCATGATGCCGATGCCGCCCACGAGCAGGGAAACCGAGGCGATGGCGCCGAGCAGGAGGGACATGGTGCGCGTCGTTTCGGCAGCGGAATCGGCTACCGCCGAGAGGTTGCGCAGGTAGAAATCGTTCTCCATGCCTTCCCGCAGGCGGTGGCGCTGCCGGAGCAGGCTTTCGATACCGGCTTCCACCATGGGCATGGCTTCGGCGGAAGCGGCCTGGACCACGACCATGCGCACCGCGCCCTGGAACGGCGTGCCGAATACCTTGCGCTGGGCGGTGGTGAGGGGAATGATCACGGTGTCGTCCTGGTCGCGGCCATCCAGGTTCTGCCCCTTGCTGCCGAGCAGGCCGACCACCATAAAGGGGTTCTGCTGGATGCGCAGTGTTTTGCCGAGGGGGTCTTCGTCACCGAACAGGTTTTTGGCGGTAGTGGCGCCGATCAGGGCGACCCGCGTTGCCGAACGCACATCGGAATCGCCAAAGGCAGCGCCGCCGACCACGGTCCACGCCCGCGCTTCGAGGTAGGGCGGCGTCGTCCCCACGACCTGGGCGCTCCAGTTGTTGGGGCCATAGACCAGCTGCCGGGTGCCCTGATGTACCGGGGCGACATTGACCACTCCGTCCAGCTCGCTGATGGCCTCGGCGTCGGCCACATTGAGGGTGGGCGCGCCGGCGCTGCCGCTGCGCACCCCGGCGGTGGTGAAGGAGCCGGAAAGAACAATGAACAGGTTGCTGCCCATGGTGGCGATGGATTGCTGCACGGCATACTGCGCCCCCTGCCCGATGGCCATCATGATGACCACGGCGCCGACGCCGATCACCATGCCGAGCATGGTCAGCGCCGTCCGCAGACGGTTCGCCCCCATGGCCAGCCAGGCCTCGCCGAGCATGGCTTTCAGCATGGCGGAGCGGTCGATTGGTCGCTGACCAGCTGACCGTCGAGAAAGCGTACCTGGCGCCGGGCATGGGCGGCGATATCGGCCTCGTGGGTAACCAGGACGATGGTGATGCCCTGCTCATTCAATTGACCGAACAAGGCCATGATTTCCTCGCTGGTCACACTGTCCAGATTGCCGGTCGGTTCATCGGCCAGGATCAGCTGCGGCTGGTTCACCAGGGCGCGGGCAATCGCCACCCGCTGCTGCTGGCCGCCGGAGATCCTTGCCGGCAGGGAGGCTGCATAGTTCTCCAGCCCGACCTTGGCCAGCTGCCGGCGGGCGGCCTGCCGCCTTTCGTCCTGGCTGACACCGCCATAGACCAGGGGCAGTCCGACGTTGTCCTCCAGACTCATGCGCGGCAGCAGGTTGAATCCCTGAAAAACGAAGCCGATGGTCCGGTTGCGCAGCATGGCCAGTTCGTCCTTGCCCAGGCGCGCCACATTGCGCCCGGTGAGGAAGTAATCCCCGCTGCTCGGAGTGTCGAGGCAGCCGAGCAGGTTCATGCAGGTGGATTTGCCCGACCCGGAAGGCCCCATGATGGCCACGTACTCGCCGGGATGAATCGCCAGATCAACCCCCTTGAGCGCAGGGAAGAGCCCGGCTGCCGTCACGTAGGACTTGCCGAGGCCGGCCACCCGGATCACCGGATCGCCCATCAGAACAGCCTCATTCCCACGCTGGAGGGATTCTTGCCGGCCAGGTTCTCGCCGGTGATGACCTTGTCTCCCGGCTTGAGATCGCCTCCCAGCACCTCGCTATTGCGGTTGTCGGTAATTCCCAATTGCACGCTGACCGCTTTCAACTGTCCGTCTTCCAGCACATATACCGTACCGCCGGCCCCGTCGCGCTTCTTGCCCGCTCCCTTGCCGGCACCGGGGGCGCCGTTCGGGGCAGCCGGGGTTTTGTCGTCGGATTTTTCCTGCCCCTTGTTCGCCGGCTTGAAGCGCAGGGCGGCATTGGGCACCAGCAGCACCTCCTGGCGGCGGGCGACGCCGATATTGACATAGGCGGTCATGCCCGGCAGCAGGACCTGTTCCGGGTTATCCACCGCCACCACCACGTTGTAGGTCACCACATTCTGCTGGTTGGTGGCGTTCATGCGGATTTGCCGGACCTCTCCCTGAAAACTGCGATTGGGGAAGGCATCTACCGAAAAGCGGGCTTTCTGCCCAACCTTGATGTTGCCAATATCGGCTTCGGCAAAGGCGGTGTCGATCTGCATGCGGGAAAGATCCTGGGCGATCTTGATCAGGGTCGGCGTCTGAAAGCTGGCGGCGACGGTCTGGCCCACATCCACCACCCGGTCCACCACCACGCCGGAAACCGGTGAGCGGATTACCGTATAGTTGTGATTGACCTTGTCCTTGTCCGCCTGCGCCTGCGCCAGCGCCAGCTGGGCCTGGGCCGATTTCCTCCCTTGCAGGGCCTGGTCGTACTCCTGGCGGGAAACATATTCCTGGGCAAACAGCGATTTCATGCGCCCTTCGCTGACCTGGGCCAGATCCAGCGCTGCCCGGGCATTGCTCAGGTTGGCCTCGCTCTGCCTGGCCTGGGCGGCGAGCAGGGAATCATCGAGCTCCACCAGCTTCTGGCCGGCCTCCACCTTGTCGTTGAAATCCACGTACAGCTTTCTCACCGTGCCGGAAACCTGGGTTCCCACCTGAACGACGATGGTCGGGTTGAGGGTGCCGTTGGCCGAAACGGTTTGCGTCACCTCGCCCTTGTCGATGGCCTGCACCTTGTAACGCACTTCCGGCGCCTGGGCGGCCTGCTCCCGATAGGAATAAATGCCGCCGCCCAGTATCGCGGCTCCGGCCAGCAGGAGGGCGAGCAATTTGCCGACGGAGAGTTTCATCTTCATGGTTTTCCTTCCGCTGCCTCCGGCAGCAGGCTGTAATCGAGCGCCCCCATGGACTGGGCCAGGGTGGCGCGGAACACATACCAGTCCAGCCCGGCCTGGATGCGTTGCAGGCGGGCCGCGGCCAAAGCGCTTTGCGCATTGAGCACATCAAGCACGGTCCCCACGCCGGCCTTGTAACGGCCGAGCGCCACCCGCTCCGACTGCTCGGCGCTGATCACCAGATCGGCGCTGGCCTTGAGCGACTGCCCGGCAGTGGCGAGGCTCTGGTAGGCCCGCCAGACATCGAGCGCCACTTGGCGATTGACCCGGTCGCGCAGGGCGGCTTTGACATCCATCTGGGCCTCGGCCGCCCGAACCTTGTAGGTGGTGCTGAACCCGGAAAAAATCGGCACCGTCACATTGACCCCGAGACTCCCGCCGGAGGACGACAAGCCGCCGACATCCTGCCAATTGGGGCCGGCGGCGAAAGACACGGTGGGCCGCCCCTGGGCACGGGCCAGTTCGATACCGGCCTCGGCAGCCTTGACCTGGGCTTCGGCCGCTTTCAGATCGGGCCGGCGCTGGCGCGCCTCTTCAATCAGTGCCGCCATTTCCCGCTCGAAAGCGGTATCAGGCAAGGCAGCGGGAATATCGGCCAGGGCCAGGGGCTGGTTGGCGTCAAAACCCATGGCATTGGCCAGGGCGCCCTGGGTATTGCGCACCTCCCCTTCGGCCTTGATGCGGGTCAGGGTCGCTTGCGAATAGGCGGTTTGCGCCTGCAAACGATCCGCCGGGGTGCCGCTCCCCACCTTGTAGCGCACTTCTGCCGCCGCAAAGCTCTCGCGGCTGGCCTTTTCCGCCTCCCTGGCCGAATCCAGCGCGGCCCGGGCGGCCTGGGCGGTGTAATAGGCCTGCAAGGCCGAGAGAAAAATGGCCTGCACCGTGGCATCCTGGCTTGCTGCCGCCGCATTCAGGAGCTGCCGGGCATTTTCCAGATTGGCGCTGCGGGCGCCGAAATCGAACAGCAGCCAGGACGCGGTAAGGGACGCATTGCGCTGGTTAGAGCGGCTGTCATCGCTGCGCACCCGGCTCGCCGCCAGCTTGCCGTCCAGCCCCGGCAGCCAGGCGGCCTGTGCGACGCCCACCTGGGCTGCCTGCAAACGGGCATTGGCCCACACCTCGCGGGTTTGCGGGTTGTTGCACAGGGTCAGGTCGATGACATCGGTGACAGTAAGGGCCGTACCCGGCAATGCCGTGCGACAGGGTGCTTCGGTAACCCGCCCGGATAATCTGGGTGAAGGCTTGAGAGGAGCCAGGTCGCCCGTTGCCAAAGGGTCGTCAAGGCCGCCAGCCCAAGCGGAGGCTGCCAGCCCGAGCCAGGAAAAAATCAGAAAGCGGGTTCGTAAATCGTGCATGATGCGTAGTTTATCCGGCATCACGGTCAGCGGCATCCCCAAGCGCGTTCAAGCCCCCTTGGTGTAAGGTTTTGCCTTGGCTGCCGACTAATCAGTAATTCAATCCCTGCCGATTTACCCGAGGAGTCAAGCCATGTCCTTGTTCAATGAACT
>CAZHVZ010000097.1:0-1350 GCA_964536245.1 uncultured Rhodocyclaceae bacterium | reverse complement strand
GGGAAGCTCTCCCGCCCCCGCCTCTCACGACTGGCAGGAGGATCTGCTACGCAGCCTGCTGGTCATGGCCTGGATGGTTGAAGCCCGCGACCCTTACACCGGCGGCCACCTCTGGCGGGTATCCCGTTTTTCCCGCATGGTTGCCAGCGCTGCCGGATTGCCGGAAAAGGAAGTGGCCCGCATTGCCGTGGGCGGTTTCCTGCATGATCTGGGCAAGGTGGGGGTGCCGGACGCAATCCTCAACAAAAAAGACCGGCTGACCGATGAAGAGTACGAAGTGATCAAGACCCACCCGGAGGTGGGCTGGCGTACCCTGGCCGGGCATCCCCTGGCGGGTCTGGCCGAAGCAGCCATCCGCGCCCATCACGAAACGCCAGACGGACGTGGTTACCCACGCGGGCTGACCGCTGAACACATCCCGGTGGATGCCAAAATCATCGGCGTTTGCGACGCCTTCGACGCCATGACCAGCACCCGCCCCTATCGGCGCGGCATGCCGGTTGACAAGGCGCTTGCCATCATCGGCGAAAATCTGGATCGCCAGTTTGACCGGCAATACGGCGAACAACTCATCACCTTGGGTCGGGAAGGCTCCCTCAACCACATTGTCGGCCATAGCGACGAGGGCATTCCCCTGCACGAGTGCGTCATGTGCGGACCGACCATTGTCCTGCGCAAGGATCAACAGGCCGGAGAGCATCTCTACTGCCGCAGCTGCACCGGGGAATATGTCACCCGGGAGGAAAACGGCAAGCTGGTGACCGCCCTGACCGGACGCATGGGTTCTCCCCATGAGCTGGAAGCGGAAGCCGATGTCGACCTGATTACCCGCCTGGTCAGGGAGTCGGCCCGCGCCCTGCTGGCACCGGCCTGAACCGGCGAGGCTTTCCGGTCTGACTGCTGCCGAAAAAGCGGGATGATCGGCGAGGCAAAACGGGAACATTTTGCTGCATTGCGGTAAAATGCCGCCCCATGCTCTATCCACTCATCCGCAAATTCTTCTTCTCCCTCGACGCTGAAACAGCCCACGGCATTGGCATGAGCGGGGTTTCCTTTCTTGGCGCCAGCGGTTTTGCCGGCTGCCTGGCCAAGCCGGTCGCCCCGTGCCCGGTCGAGGTGATGGGCCTGAAATTCCCCAATCCGGTCGGCCTCGCCGCCGGACTGGACAAAAACGGCGACCACATTGACGGCCTGGCGGCACTCGGTTTCGGTTTTCTGGAAATCGGCACCATTACGCCCCGCCCCCAGCCCGGCAACCCCAAGCCGCGCCTCTTCCGCATCCCGGAAGCCCAGGGCATCATCAACCGCATGGGTTTCAACAACGAAGGAGTGGACCGCCTGCTGGAGAAC
>CAZHVZ010000096.1:8582-12695 GCA_964536245.1 uncultured Rhodocyclaceae bacterium | reverse complement strand
GTTAGAGCGTGTGAATAGCCAGGGACGACTTGCCGGTACCGGACAGTCCGGTTATCAGGATCAGCTGCGTGCGCGGGAGGTCGAGGTTGATGTTGTTCAGGTTGTGGGTGCGGGCACCACGAATGCGGATTTCTTCCATGGCCAATCAATTCGACGGAGTTGGCGCAACCGGACACTATACCCGGAGTCGGGGCAGAGGCTGAACGGGTTTGTGAAAAACCATCCGTGCCTAGGCGCTATCCGCCTGCGGCGACGTGGATGTTCACAACCGCCGCCGTACATGGCGCTGGGCAAAAAAAGGGGGGCCAAAACGGCCCCCCCGTAAAACCAGACCCCAAAACTCCGGAGCCGGGCAGTCTGTTGATCCTAGTTTTTCTTCCTGGCCGCTGTTTTGCCACTTTCTCCCTTGGCGTCGGCCACGTTCCCCTTGAAATTGTTTTCCACCAGCGGCGGCGCATCCACCTGCGGCACATGGCACTGCACGCAGTTGTGACGTGCGGCCGAGGTATCCGTCAGTTTTTTGCCATCGCGGTCGAGAAAATGGCTGCTCCCAATTTTTGGTGCATTTTTCTTCTTGTAGGTATCGGCTCCGTGACAGGACAGGCACTGGTTTTCTTCGAGGGAGATTTCATCGAAATTCTCCACGGCATGAGGAATCACCGGCGGCTGCTCCTTGAACGTACGGGCGACCTTGTCCTGCCCTCCGGGTTTCCCCCCGAGATATGATTTGGCTTCCGGTGCCTGGTCCGGGGCGGCAACGTCAGCTCCCCGCATCGCCTTTGCCAGATCCTGGGCCAAGACTTGCGGTGCTAGTGCCCAACAGGCGGCAGTTGCCAATACGGCCAAGGTCGTCTTCAGAGTGTTTTTCATCGTGGGCGCTCCTCCTGGTAACAGCAAATTAAATAGCCTTCGCCCCGCCATCTTGCGCTGGCAGACCGTTGGCCGGGTTTTTGAAACGTGCCCCGAAGGTGAATACCTCCTTCGAGCAAACATCAATACAACGACCGCAATTGGTGCAATTGGCCGACAGCACCAGGGGACTGCTGCGTTCGCTCCCCTTGAGCGCCGGCCGAATGACGTGAGGTTCCGGGCAGATTTCGAAGCAATCCATGCAGTCATTGCAGGACTGACGCGCCACGGCCGCGACCCGCCACAGGCTGAAATGCCCGAGCAGGCTGTAGGCAGCGCCGACCGGACAAAGATGGCCGCACCAGCCCCGGCTCATGACAAAAAGGTCAAAGAAAAAAACGGCCAGAACGACCATCCAGGCGGCCCCCAGCCCAAAAATCAGGCCGCGATGCAGCATTGACACCGGGTTGATCAACTCCCACAAAACCACGCCGGTGACTGCCGAGCCGAGCAGGGTCATGCCCAGGATCCAGTAACGGGTGGCCCGGGGCAGATGGACGCTGCCCTTGATCCCCAGGCGGTCCCGCAGCCAGGCAGCGGCGTCGGTGACCGGATTGACCGGGCAGACCCAGGCGCAATAGAGCCGCCCGCCAAACAGGGCGTAGAACGCCAGCACGACCGCCAGACCGATCAAGCCCGATTTTTCCGGAAAATGCCCGGTCATCATCGATTGGGCGAGCACATAGGGATCGCTCAAAGGCACCATGCCGAGCGTCAGGCTATAGTTGAGATTGCCTTTGACCAGCCAGACCCCGGCCAGCGGACCGAGGAGAAACAGGGCAAGAATGCCGGACTGGGAGAGGCGGCGCAGGAGCAGCCACTTGTTGGCCAGCCACCAGCCTTTTTCAGCGATGGCCTCGGCACCGGGGCGTTTGCCGTTCATTTGCCCCCTCCCAGCCCCGCTGGCGCGCTCGGCACCGGGCCGGCAACACTGCCCGGCATGCCCGGTGGCAGCGAGGGAATGCCAGACGAAGCGCTGCCGGGATCGTAATGCCCTTTCAGCGTGACGCCGTCCGGCAGGCGGTCCGGCAAATCCAGCATGGTCTTTTCATCGAGCAGTGAACCGCCGGCTTTTTTCTGCTCCTCCCAGCCGATCCGATAGTGCCTTCCCAACTCGCCTTTGGCCAGTTTTGGCGGGAGTACGCGAATCGCTGCCTCGTCCAGCACGCAGGATTTTTCACACTTGCCGCAACCGGTACAGGCGTCGGAATGAACCGTGGGCAGGAAGAGGGCGTGCCGGCCGGTGCGCAGATTGGGGATCAGTTCGAGGGTAATGGCCTGGTCGATGACCGGGCAGACCCGATAACAGACATCGCAACGCAAGCCCAGAAAATTGAGGCAGGTCTCGTGGTCGATGAGTACGGCAATCCCCATTCTGGCGCGGTTGATGTCACTCAGGCCGTGGTCGAGGGCGCCGGTAGGGCAGGCCTTAACACAGGGAATGTCATCGCACATTTCACACGGCACCTGGCGTGCCGTGAAGTAGGGCGTACCGGTGGCGACCGGAATTTCCGGCGTCGCCAGTTCGAGGGTGTGATAGGGGCAGTCCCGCACGCACAGGCCACAGCGGATGCAGGCACCGAGAAAGTCATCCTCCCCTCTTGCTCCGGGAGGACGCAGGGCAAGCGCCGGCAGGGCCTTGGCCTGTTTGGCGTAAAGCCCAAGACCAAGCCCCAGCATACCCACCCCGCAAGCCATGCGGGCTGAGTCAAGCAGAAACTGACGGCGCGGGTTGCGGTTGTTTGCCATGGTCCGAAACCGCAGGCGGTGCTGCGGGCACCGCCTGCTGCTTCCTTCTCCAGCGATTCGTCAGGCCTTGACCACCTTGCATGCGCACTTCTTGAAGTCCGTTTCCTTGGAGATCGGACAGGTGGCATCCAGAGTCAGTTTGTTGACCAGGCGATGCTCGTCAAAGAAAGGGATAAACACCAGTCCAACAGGCGGTTTGTTGCGTCCCTTGGTTTCGACACGCAACTGGATTTCGCCGCGCCGAGTGCTCACCTTAACCACCTCGTTACGGGCCAGGCCGCGTTTCTTGGCATCTTCCGGGTGCATGTACACCACGGCATCGGGCATTGCCTTGTACAACTCCGGCACACGGCGGGTCATGGAGCCGGTATGCCAGTGTTCCAGTACGCGACCGGTACACAACCAGAGATCAAAATCCGCATCCGGCATTTCTGCCGCCGGCTGGTAGGGCAGCGCAAAGGCAACCGCCTTGCCGTCCGGGAAGCCATAGAAGCGCACCGATTCTCCCTTCGGCACATAGCTGTCGTAGCCTTCGCGGAAGCGCCAGAGGGGTTCCTTGCCGTCAATGACCGGCCAACGCAAACCCCTGGCCTTGTGATAAACATCGAAAAACGCCAGATCGTGCGCCTTGCCCCGGCCAAAGGCGGCATATTCCTCAAACAGGCCTTTTTGCAGATAAAAACCGAAGTCCCTGGACTCGTCGTTCATGTAGTCCTTGATGCCGTGCGCGTTGACCTTCCTGACGTCGTCCAGTCCCCACTTGGTGGTGTCCTTGTTGGCATAGAGCACGTCGTAAAGGGTCTTGCCCTTGTACTCGGGCATTTTGTCCAGCAAATCAGCGGTCCATACCTCGTCCACCTTGAAGCGTTTGGCGAACTCGACGTATTGCCAAAGATCGGACTTGCAATCGCCCGGCGCCTTGACCTGCTGCCGCCAGAACTGGCCGCGCCGCTCGGCGTTGCCATAGGCTCCCTCCTTTTCCATCCACATGGCGGAGGGCAGGATGAGGTCAGCCGAGACAGCCGATACCGTCGGATAGGCATCGGAATGGACGACGAAGGCCTTGGGGTTGCGCCAGCCGGGGTAAATTTCCTCATTGACGTTGGGTCCGGCCTGCATGTTGTTGGTCGTGGTGGACCAGAAGAAGCCGACTTTGCCATCCTTGAGGGCGCGGGACTGGGCCACGGCGTGCAGGCCGATCCAGTCCGGCAGGGTGCCAGCGGGGAGTTTCCACAGTTTTTCGGAAAGCTCGCGGTGCTTGGGATTCATCACTACCATGTCCGCCGGCAAGCGGTGGGCGAAGGTGCCGACTTCCCGTGCCGTGCCGCAGGCAGAGGGTTGGCCGGTCAGGGAGAAGGGGCCGTTGCCGGGTTCGGAAATCTTGCCGACCAGGAGGTGAACGTTGTAAATCATGTTGTTCACCCAGGTACCCCGGGTATGCTGATTGAAGCCCAT
>CAZHVZ010000096.1:0-8572 GCA_964536245.1 uncultured Rhodocyclaceae bacterium | reverse complement strand
GGGATCGGCGTAGGCCTTGGCCAGCGCTTCCAGTTTCTCCTTGGGAACCCCTGAAATTTCGTGCGTCTTGTCGAGCGTGTACTCGGCGACAAAGGCCGCGAATTCGTCGAACGTGATCGGTGTCGAGTTATTGGGGTTGCCCTTGGGTTTGCCTTCCTCGCCGGGATAGCCGTTATTCATGGCAACCTTTTCCAGGGGATGGTTGGGGCGCAGGCCATAACCGATATCGGTCACTCCCTTGGCAAACTTGACGTGTTTGGCAACGAAATCCTTGTTAACCGCATTGTTCTGAATGATGTAGTGGCAAAGATAGTTGAGGATGGCCAGATCGGATTGCGGCTTGAAGATCAGCTCGTTGTCGGCCAGTTCGCAGGAACGGTGGGTAAAGGTGGACAGAACATGGACCTTGACGTGTTTGGCGGTCAAGCGGCGGTCGGTGATGCGGGACCAGAGAATGGGGTGCATTTCCGCCATGTTGGACCCCCACAGCACAAAGGCATCGGCATGTTCCGCATCGTCATAGCAGCCCATCGGCTCGTCGATGCCGAAAGTGCGCATGAAGCCGGCAACGGCGGACGCCATGCAGTGGCGGGCATTCGGGTCGATATTGTTGGAGCGGAAGCCGGCCTTGAACAGCTTGGCCGCAGCATAACCTTCCCAGATGGTCCATTGGCCGGAACCGAACATGGCAATATTGCGCGGACCGCCTTCCTTGAGCGCTGCCTTGCACTTTTCTTCCATGATGTCGAAAGCCTGTTTCCAGGTGACCGGCGCAAACTCGCCGTTCTTGTCGTATTTTCCATCCTTCATGCGCAGCAAAGGTTGGGTCAAACGGTCCTTGCCATACTGGATTTTTGACAGAAAATAACCCTTGATGCAGTTCAGGCCGCGATTGACCGGGGCATCCGGATCGCCCTGGGTGGCCACCACGCGGCCATCCTTGACGCCGACGAGAACCCCGCAACCGGTTCCGCAGTATCGACAGACTCCCTTGTCCCAGCGAATTCCGTCGTCTTTACCCTTGGACTGGGCAAGCGCCGCAGCGGGCAGGGTAATTCCGGCTACCCCGGCAGCAGCGGAAACAGCAGAGCTCTTGATGAAATCACGGCGCGTCAGCTTCATTTCGATCATTTCAGGCCTCCTTGTCTGGATCAGGTTCGTATTGGTGGTACACCATGGATGCCGAGAGGACTCCCGGCAGCTGGCGAATCCGCTCAAAGGTTTCAACGGTGTTATTGTCCGAGTCGGTTTCGATACTGACGACCATGCGCCCATCATCGCCCACGGCGTGGACCTCGACCCCGGGCATGGCGAAAAGCTGTTCCTTGACCGTCGCCGCCTGTTCAGGAAACGCTCCAACGATGATGCTGGAAATGTTTACCGGGTTCTCGTTCAACTCGCTCATGGCCGCTTGGTCAGTTTTAAGTCAGGCTAATTTATACCCATATATTGGTTGCGGTTTTAATACAAATCAAATTGTCTAGCTATTTGGTCGTAGAAACAGCTGCGGTTGACAAAGATCAAACCGACACTATCTAGCCAATGTGGACTATTTTTGTCGGGAATAGCAAAATAATCAGCCTGCGCCTTGCCGAGAGGGCGTTTGCCTTGACCAATATCAACGATTCAACGGCATAATTTCATAAACTCAACGACCTGCCGTAATTCGTGCTGTCTGTTGCCGCCCTGACCAGGAGTTTTGCCGTGCGGGTTCGCCCAACCCATTTGCTCTACTACTTACTTGCTGTAGGCATATTGAGCGGCTTGCTGTGGCAAGTTTGGCCCTTTCGTACTGCGCTGCCGCAAATAGGGAAGGCTGCGGTCAGCCTGGAGCAGCAGGAGGAGAGCAGCGAACTCCCGCGTGCCGGCGAACCGCTACGCCCCTTGCCGAGAGCGCCCAGCCTGGATCCGGCCATTGTCGCACTCGGCCATCGCCTCTTTCACGACCCCCGCCTTTCATCCAATGGCTCCTTGTCCTGTGCCTCCTGCCATCCCCCGGACCAGGGCGGTATGGACGGAAAGCGCCTGTCGCCCGGAATCGATGGCATTCTCGGCGAGGTCAATACGCCGGGCATCCTTGCCGCTTCACTCAACTTTCGCCAGAACTGGAATGGCAGTGCGGCCACCCTTGAGGATCAGATTGACGATGCGTTGACCAACCCTCGCCAGCTGTCCTCCTCCTGGCCCCAGGTCATCGCCCGCCTGGCCGGGGATGGCGAACTCAAGGGAAGCTTCGAGAAACTGTTTCCCGACGGCCTGACCGAACACAACATCAAGCGGGCCATCAGTGATTTCGAGCGTTCGCTGCCGCAACCCTCGCGCTTCGACCGCTGGCTGCGGGGTGACCATACCGCCATCAGCAGTGAGGAGTTTCACGGCTACACCGTATTCAAGCAGCACGGCTGTGCCGGCTGCCACCAGGGGGCCGGCGTTGGCGGCAATCTCTACCAGCGCTTTGGCGTCATGGCCAATTACTTCAAGAACAATGAATCGGTGACCAAGGCCGACATGGGGCGCTACAACCTGACCGGGCAAGACGAGGATCGTCACGTTTTCAAGGTCCCGGGTTTGCGCAATGTGGCGCGCACGGCGCCCTATTTTCATGATGGCTCCAGCGACCGCCTGGAGGATGCCGTCACCCGCATGGGACGCTACCAGCTAGGACTGGAGTTGAGTGGAGAAGATGTTGCGGCCATCGTCAGCTTCCTCAAAACGCTGGACAGCGAGCCCTCGCCATGAGCTTCCGGCAACGCTCCCTGACCCTTCCCATTCTGTGGCTGCTGGCCATTGTCTCCCTGCTCGCCATGCTCACCTTCTACCGCTTGAGCAGCATGGTGAACAACGACGGGTGGCATCGGGTTGATACCGCTTTCGATAGCCTGACCAATCTTGATCTGGCGATCAATCTGGATATTCTCAAGCTCCGCCAGCGGCAAAAACTGGACTATGACGATCTGGTCAGCGCCAGCCGTCAGATCGACGAGCACCTGCGCAGCCTGGAACCGGATTTCCGCCTGATCGGCCTCGGCTCTGCCCTGGTTCCGCTTCGCGACACCTGGCGTGACAAGCTGGCGGCAATTGAACAATTCAAACAGACCAACTCCGTTTTCAGCACGGCCCAGTTTCACTTTGTGCGGCTTTCCGAAGAACTTCATCGCCGGCAGAACAGCCCTTTGCTCAACAGCGTCAGCCGTCGCCTGCATGCTTTTTTAATGCAGGGCGGCAGCAATGATCTGGCGCCGCTGCTTGCCACCATTTACCAGCTGGATAGCGAAATAACCGGCTGGCCGGAAGAAAGCCGTGCCTCCGGCAAACTTCTGGTCATGCAGGGAACGCTCATCCTCAGCCACTACCGGCGTATGCAGCAGATGTCCCACGACCTGCTTGAATCACCCTTTGCCCTGGTGCAGCAGAAAGCCTACCTGACTTACGCCGACCTCCATCGCAAAGAGGCCGCTGCTGCCGAAAAATATCAAAAGATCATGGCCGCCTTCGGTGTCCTGCTGGCCGCCTGCGTCGTACTCGCCTTGCTCGAACTGAGCAGCAGCGTCCGCGAAGCCAAGCACAGCCATGATCTGCTCGACAAGATCACGGACAATCTGGGCGAAGGCATTCTGGCTTTTGATGCCCACCATCGCTTGCAGTTCGTCAACCAGCAGGCGCTGAGCCTGCTCGGCAGGCGGCGGGAGCAACTCACCGGCCTGCCGGGCAACCTGGTCCTGTTCGGCGGAGTGGACGGACTGACACCACCGCCAGTCCTGCACGCCATAACCGCCGGCGCCGTTCTCAACGAAGACGGCTGGGTTGCCACGCCCGGCGGACGCCTGCCGGTCGCCTTCCGGGGAGCGCCGCTTCCGGTGGACCAATCCTCCTCGCAAGGCAGTGGCTACGTTCTTTCTTTCCGCGACCTCTCTCAGGAACGGGAAGCCCAGGCCCGCCTCGATCTCGCCTCGCATGTTTTCGAGAGCCTTTCCGAAGCGATGATGATCACCAATCGCAAGGGGCATATCCAGTTCATAAACCGGGCTTTCACGGAAATTACCGGCTTTTCCGAAGAAGAGGCTCTCGGGCGCAAACCGGGAGATTTTCTGGCTTCCGGCCGGCATGACGATGGATTTTTCAAAGGCATGTGGCAAGCCCTTCACCAGACCGGACAATGGCAAGGCGAAATTTTCAACCGCCGGAAGAATGGCGAGGGCTACACCGAGTGGTTGTCCATTTCGGCCATCCGCGATGCCTCCGGACAAATCCAGCAATACATCGGGTTGTTCAGCGATATCAGTGACCGCAAGGAGGCGGAAGCCTATATCCACCACCTGGCTTATCACGACCCCCTCACCGGCTTGGCCAATCGACTGCTCTTCCGTGACCGTCTCGACACCGCCATGCGTCAGGCCCAAAGAAATGGCCGTCCGCTGGCTGTCCTCATGTTCGACCTCGACCGCTTCAAGGTCATCAACGACACCCTCGGCCACCCGGCTGGCGACACGCTGCTGATTGAAGTTGCCCAGCGTATCGGTAATGCCATTCGCGACTGCGACACCCTGGCCCGCCTGGGAGGTGACGAGTTTGCCCTGCTCATGCCGGAAATCAACGACGCTTCCGACTGCGCCGTACTGGCCGGCAAGATGCTGGAAGTACTGGCTCCCAGCATGTTCCTCGCCGGCAAGGAAGTGTTTATTACCAGCAGCATCGGCATTGCCGTGCATCCCGATCACGGCAACAGTGGCGAGCAATTGCTGCGCAATGCCGACGTTGCGCTGTACACCGCGAAAAACGCCGGCCGCAATGCCTGGCGCCTGTTCAACGCCTCCGGCGATGCGGAATCCGGAGACCGGCTGGAACTGGAGGCCGCCCTCCGTCATGCCATCAGCCGGCAGGAGCTGCTGCTCCACTACCAGCCCCAGATCGAGGCCGAAAGCGGACGCCTGAGCGGCGTCGAGGCGCTCATCCGCTGGCAGCTCCCGGAGCGCGGGCTGATTCCCCCCGACCGCTTCATCCCCTTGGCGGAGCAGACCGGGTTGATTTCGGAAATCGGCGCCTGGTGCATGGAGACCGCCTGCCAGCAACTGGCCCGCTGGCAGGAAGAAGGCACTGTCGTCCCGCGCGTCGCGGTCAATGTTTCGGCACGCCAGCTTCGCGCCATCGGTTTTGCCGAGCATGTTTTGCTGACCGTACGCAAAGCCGGCTTGCAACCGACCCAGCTCGAGCTGGAACTGACGGAAAGCATGCTTTCTGAAGATCCGGAACGCACCACCGTCTTGTTTGCCGAATTGCGGGAAGCCGGTGTGCGTATTGCCATTGACGATTTCGGGACAGGCTACTCTTCCCTCAATTATCTGGCGCAATATCCGGTGGACGTGCTCAAGATTGACCGCAGTTTTGTAAACAACCTGGGCGGCGACGCCGAATCCGCTTACGTGGTGCGCGCCATCATCATGCTGGCGCAGGGCATGAAAATGGAAACCGTGGCGGAAGGGGTGGAAACCGAGGCGCAGCGTGCACAGCTTGCCGAACTGGGGTGCGCCCATCTACAGGGCTATCTGCTTTCTCGCCCCCGGCCGGCAGCCGATATCTCCGAGTTGGTCGAACGCTTCAACACCCCAGCGCCTGCGCGGCATTGATGCCGGTGGCTGCGGCCACCTCCCGCACCGTCATCTGGCGCAAACCGGCCAGGGTTTCCGCCATGCGGGGCAGTTCCCCCGGCGTATTGCGCCCCCCTTCCAGCCAAACCGGCGGAATATCCGGCGCATCGGTTTCCAGCACCAGCGCTGACAGCGGCAGCTCCGTCGCCAGGCGCCGGATGCGGCTTGAACCGGGGTAGGTCATGGCCCCGCCAAAACCCAGTTTGAAGCCGAGCTTGATGAATTCATCGGCCTGCTGGCGACTGCCGTTGAAGGCGTGGGCAACCCCCCCCGCGACGCCGATCCGGCGCAGGTGATACAGAACACGATCGACCGCCCGCCGGACATGGAGAAGCACCGGCAGATCAAATTCCCGCGCCAGTTTGAGCTGCTCGACGAAATACCTTTCCTGGCGGGCCGGATCAATGCCGGGAACGTAATAATCAAGACCGATTTCTCCCACGGCTAGCGGACCTTGACTGCCCAGCCAGTGGCGCAGAACGCCAAGATCGCTTTCTTCCGCCTGCATGACCTGGAGGGGATGGATACCGTAGGCGGGCAGGCAGGCAGGGTAGCGCCGGCAGCACGCCTGTACCGCCGGAAACGAGCTTCGAGCAACCGCCGGAACGATGATCCGCCCGACCCCGGCGGCTTGTGCCGCAGCATAGACCTCATCACGGTCGGCATCGAACTCGGCAGCATCGAGGTGGCAATGGGTATCCACCAGCATCGGGTCAGACTCCGAGAAAGGGAAAATCCGGCTCGGCGGGACGTCCGCTCAGCAAGTCGCTGAGGGCGGAGGCAGCGCCACAGGCCATGGTCCAGCCGAGGGTGCCGTGGCCGGTATTGAGCCACAGATTGGCATAGCGGCTACGACCGATGAGCGGCACATTGGAAGGCGTGGCTGGCCGCAGACCGCACCAGTACTCGGGCTCCCCCAGCGGCCGCAGATCGGGGAAAAGCTGTTGCGTCCGCTTCAGCAGCGCCTGGCAACGCAAGGCATTGAGTTCGAGATTGTAGCCATTGAATTCGGCTGTCCCGGCAATACGCAGACGCTGGCCGAGGCGGGAAAAGACGATTTTATGGCCGTCATCGGTCAGGCTCACGGTGGGAGCCACGCTCTCTCCGGACAAGGCCAGCGTTGCCGAATACCCCTTGGCCGGGTACACCGGCAAGCGAATACCGAGCGGCTTGAGCAATAAAGGCGAGTAACTGCCCAGGGCCAGCACATAGGCATCGGCTTGCAAGCGTTCCTTTTCGCCGTTTTCGTTTTGCAGGAACACGCCGGAGATCGTTGCCCCATCGGTTTCCAAGCCGAGAACGCTGATTCCGTAGCGCTGCCGTACCCCGATGCGGGCCGCATGGCCGGCCATCAGCCGGGTGAAACGGTGAGCATCGCCGGATTCATCCGAAGGCGTGAAGTCCCCTCCTACCAGCAGGGGCGCCGCTGCCGCCAGGGCCGGCTCGATTTCCACGCAGCGGGCGGCTGAAACCGGCTCGCGATCGAGTCCGAATTCCCGCATCACCCGGGCGGCTTCAATGGCGGTGCGGAACTCGGCCTCGTCGGTATAAAAATGAAGGATGCCCCGCTGCTGCTGGTCGTATTCCAGCCCCAATTCGCTCCGCAAGGCTTGCAAGCGGGCACGGCTGTAAAGCGCCAGGCGGACGATGGCGGCAATATTGGAGCGGGTACGCCCCGGCAGGCATTGGGGAAGGAAGCGCAGCCCCCAGGCCAGCTGGGCCGGATCCAGCCGCCAGCGCCAGAGCAGGGGGGCATCTTCCCGCCCCAGCCACTTGAAGAGGCGGGGCAGAACATGGGGATTGGCCCACGGTTCGGCGTGCGAGACGGATATCTGGCCGCCGTTGGCATAGCTGGTTTCCAGGCCCGCTCCCGGCTGCCGGTCAATCACCGTGACCTGATGACCGGCCTGCGCCAGATACCAGGCGCTGGCGGTGCCGGCCAGACCGGCGCCAAGCACGAGAATGTTCACCCGGTTCTCCTGCCCGGCGACCTTGAAGGGCGAGGGCCAAAATCGGCAAGGAATGATCCGGCCCCCTCTCCGTTGGCCGAAAACAGCTGCCTTTTTCCCGGAAGCGGGGGAGCCGGGTTTGGGATGGGAAGAGCGGTCGCCACGGCAAGAAGCAAGTGAGGCGGAACAAGCCCCGGAGGAGAGGCGGGCGCGCCCTGCTTACTCATTGGTCCCGCGTTCGCGGGAAATACGAACGACTTCCGGGATATGGCGCATCCCGCGCATGACATGGGCGAGATGGACCCGGTCGGCCACTTGCAGGGTAAAGCTGAGGCAGGTAAACAGGTGCTCCGGGCTGGCATCCATGGCGACATGCTCGATATTCGATCCGGCTTCGGCAATGGCCGCCGCAACCCTGGCCAATACGCCGCGCATGTTCTTGACTTCCACTTTGATGCGGACCTCGAAAAGCTTGCCTTCCTCCGGCGCCCACTCCACATCGATCCACTTCTGGGGTTCGCTGGTGCGAGACTTGCGGATCACCGGGCAGTCATGGGTATGCACCACCAAACCATGCCCCTTGCGGATCGAGCCAATAATCGGGTCGCCGGGAATTGGCTGGCAACAATGGGCCAGCTGGATGGCCATGCCTTCGGTGCCGTGAATGGCCAGCGGCCCGGTACTTTGAGTGGGGGTACTGTTGTCTTCGCGGGCCAGCAGGCGACGAGCAACCACCGAGGGCAAGCGCTTGCCGAGGCCGATGTCGGTATAGACCTCCTGCATGGAGCGGTTGCCGTTGCTGCGGACGAGCTGTTCCCAGACGGACGAGGGAATGGAGGCGGGAATGACGCCGAGGGCAAGCAGTTCCTGATTGAGCAGCCGCTCCCCCAGTTCGGAGGATTCCTCGTTCTGCATGGTGCGCAGGAAATGGCGGATCTTGCTGCGCGCCCGGCCCGTTTTCACGTAGGTCAGCCAGAC
>CAZHVZ010000095.1:11622-12781 GCA_964536245.1 uncultured Rhodocyclaceae bacterium | reverse complement strand
CGCCAGGGTGGCCGGCTTCGCCGACCTCGGCATGGAAGCCATCTACGAGTTCGATGTGGAAAACATGCCGGTAACGGTTGCTGTCGACTCTTCCGGCGTCAGTGTCCACGAAACCGGCCCCAAGGAATGGCAGATCAAGATCGGCAAGATTCCGCTCAAGGCCTGACTGCTCTGAGCACCAAGAAAAAAACCGGCAGTGTTGCCGGTTTTTTTTGCACCGTGCTTCCTGTCAGGTCTCTTCGCTCAACGCCCGCTGTTCAAGCCTGACTTCCATTTTTTCCAGGGGGAGACCAAAGCTGAATTCCTTCTCCAGCACCTTGAGCAAAGGCATTATTTCCAGCCCGGCTGTGGCCAGGCAGTTTGCCGCATCTGCCTTGCGGTTCTGGCGCAAGGAAGCCAGCACCCGCGCCACCAGGGTTTCCGCATCCGGAACCACCTGCCGCTGACCATTGCCACTGGCTACTACCCGGTTTCCACCGCTATCAATGGCCTGACACAATCGGCGATGGGCAAGCAGCAGCAGATTTCCGCTGCTCAAGCCGCCGTCATGGGGAACACTGGCCACACCGGCACTGACAGTGATGGCAACCCGGTTTCCTTCGCTACCGATCTGGCCGCTGGCCAGACTGCGGCAAACCCGCTCGGCAAATTTCACACAGACGTCAAGACCGGAGCCGCGTGCCACGATGACCAGGCACCCGGAACGCAATTGACCGACACAATCGGAAGCTCCGATCTTGCCGCGCAAAAGCTTGGCAATCTTGAGACCGACCCTGCGCACCATCTCTTCACCATACTCCTCGGCCAGCGCCGACGCGTTGTCGATGCCGAGGGCCACCACGCTGACTGCTGAACGCCGTACGTCAAGGGAAGATAAAGCGAGGGACATTTTCGCCTCAATCTCCACAGCCGTCAGCAGCGGAGCCGTGCACGCCTCCCCCATGGGATTGATCAAATGCCCGTCGCTAACCGGCGGAAGTTCTTTCGGTTTCAACTCCGGCCAGGCAGCAGCCTCGGCCAACATGGCACTGCCACAAACGTCCGTGGCAGTCAGCCCGTTTCGCTGGGGTGCAATGTCCTCATCTTCACCGGGCGCATTGACGCTGCCGATCAGCTGCACCACGGCAGAAACAATATCCGTTTTCCCCATGCGCTTGGT
>CAZHVZ010000095.1:636-11612 GCA_964536245.1 uncultured Rhodocyclaceae bacterium | reverse complement strand
CCATCCAGTTTCGGCAAATTGATGCCGGAGACAACAGCGACAATGGACGAATCCAGCACCAGCGTCTGCCAGGCCGATTCGCCGTTGCTTTCCTCGCGAATGATGTAGCTGTCTTTCAGGTGTTTGGCCAAAGTGGCCCGGATCAGCTTGGAGTGATCCACCACCAGGACGCGTCGAACTATACTCATTGTCTCTTCCAGCCGCTTGTCTTTCCGGCAGTGTGTGAATTATTACCTTGTATCTTAACAAAAAACCGTTGGTAACACTTACATTCAAGGACTGGTATCTCAGACTGCCGTGACTGGATCAAATAGCATCGACGCCGGGGTAAATGGCTGCGTCCCCCTTGATGAGCGTCATCGCTCTCCGGCACTTTTCGCCAGAGAGCGGGAGGGTTTTCCACCCGGAAGATTTTTTCAGCTATGGAATGGCTCAGGCCGGCTCGTTGAGCTGACGTCGCTGACGTGCGTGGGCCAGAGCCTCGTAAGCCTTGACTACGCGCAACTGCTCGTCGCTGATCGATTCAAAGCGTAGCCCGACGAGATGCTGGCGACCCACCCGATGAATCCGCATGACGCTGACAAACGCCTCAACCGTGCAAGCCAAATCGGGCGATTCAATGCGGCAGATGCCAACCTGTCCATGGGGTTTGGCACCCAACACGGCCACATCAAGCATGATCCCGACCCCCGATACAGAAAGATCTGCCGCCGGAAAGTCAAAGGTCTTGTCGCCCAGTACAAGATGGACATTGCCTTGCATGGAAAAGCGTTCGGAGCGGCGACGTTCTCTCATCTGATTTTGGTGAAGGAGGTTCCAGATACCGCCAATTCTCCCATGGCTTTGCCCGGTTCGCCCACCCCGCAGCAAAAAAGCAGCCGGGTTTTCACCACCGCCTCAAATCCGGCAGCAATGCTGGCGCTATACTTCGGCCCGGACATTCAACCCGACCCAAAGCAATGAACACCATCCACTGGAAAAACAGCGCCGATTACACCGACATCCTCTATGAAACCGTCGAGGGAATCGCCAAAATCACCATCAACCGCCCGGAACGCCGCAATGCCTTCCGCCCGGAAACGGTCAATCAACTGATCGACGCCTTCCACCGCGCCAACCGGGACAACGCCATCGGCGCCATCATCCTCACCGGTGCCGGCGGTGAAGCCTTCTGTTCCGGCGGCGACCAGACGGTACGCGGCAGTGAAGGTTATATCGACGAAGGCGGAACCCCCCACCTCAACGTCCTCGACCTGCAAATGCAGATCCGCCGCTGTCCGAAACCGGTGGTGGCCATGGTCGCCGGCTATGCCATCGGCGGCGGCCACGTCCTGCACCTGGTATGCGACCTCACCATCGCCGCCGACAATGCCCGCTTCGGCCAGACCGGCCCGCGCGTCGGCAGCTTCGACGCCGGCCTCGGCGCCGGCCTTCTGGCCCGCAGCATCGGCATGAAGCGGGCCAAGGAAATCTGGCTGCTCTGCCGGCAGTACGACGCCGCCACCGCCCTCGCCTGGGGCCTGGTCAATACGGTGGTTCCCCTTGAACGGCTGGAAGCAGAAACCGTTTCCTGGTGCCGGGACATGCTCAAACTCTCACCCATGGCACTACGCATGATCAAGGCCGGTTTCAACGCCGACACCGACGGCCTGGCCGGCATCCAGGAACTGGCGGGCAACGCCACCGGCCTCTTCTACATGAGCGAAGAAGGCCAGGAGGGCCGCAATGCCTGGCTCGAACGCCGCCCGCCCAACTTCAGCAAATACCGCAAACGCCCGTGAACATCACCGCTGCCGACTGGCTCCCCTACCAATTGCCCCTGCGGCAGCCCTGGGCCAGCGCTGTCGGCAGCATCAGCCAACGCCAAGGCAAACTGCTCCGCCTGCAAACCGACTGCGGCCTCACCGGTTGGGGCGATTGCGCCCCATTGCCGGAATACGGTATTGATGAGAACCGCGCCACCGCCTACGCCGAACAATCCGCCCTCCTCGACCTCGCTGCCCAAAAAGGGAAACGCTCCCTGGCCGACTGGCTGAATGGCCGCCCAACGCCCCGGCGGCTGCGGGTAAACGCCATGGCCGGCCCCTTGCATCGGGTCAAGGGGGATGACCTCGTCGCCTTGACCGATGCCGGATTCACCGTCATCAAACTCAAAGTCGGCCTGGCTCCACCGGAAGAGGAATTGGCCTGCCTGAAAAACCTGATCGCCCAACTGCCTCCCGGCATCAGCCTGCGCCTCGATGCCAATCGAGCCTGGGACGAAGCCACCGCTCGCCGCTTCCTCGCCGCCTGCCACGACTGGCCCATCGACGGCATCGAAGAACCGCTGCGCACGCCCACCCCGGAAGCCCTGCGCCAATTGCAGGCCAGCATCCCCTTCCCCCTGGCCATTGACGAATCCGACCACCTGCTTGACGCTGCTTTTTTTGACAACCCACCGATCAAACGGCTGACCCTCAAACCCCCCCGCCAAGGCAGCCCCCTCGCCGCCCTGCAACTCGGCCTGCAAGCCCGCGCCGCCGGACTGGAATGCCTCCTCACCTCCAGCCTGGAAAGCGCCTGCGGCCTGTTGATGGCCGCCCATCTGGCGGTGGTACTGGCTCCGGGAGCGGTGCATGGACTGGCAACATCGGCATGGATGCTGGCGGATACCGGGGCGGCTCCCCGTATTGAGAATGGTGTTCTGTGTCTGCCCGAAAACTTCGGAGTTGGTTTTGTTGCTTGTCCGGTTTGAGACTCCGGTCAATTTTTTCAATTCAAAACAATCCCGTCAAACACGCTAACCTGCGTGGCGCTTGAGGAAAAATATCCATCCGGGGTATCTCTTAGGTTTCCGATGGGAATAGCCGTCAAGGCAAATGCAGCATGACCCGATCATGATCTTGCTGACCGATCCGACCGTTGATCGGGGGAACAAGCCTTTCATCGTCAACTGGTGTCCAATATTTCAATAGATACTAGAGTCAAACCATCAATGTCATATCGCCAATGACCATTGTGCTGGCCTGCTGAGTCAGCACTTTCCCGTGATTAATTTGACTTAACGGAGGATCCCAGCATGTCAGGCCGGAACGTCCTCTACGTCAAGGGAAAAGCAAAAAATACGCTTCGCTGGGAATTGGTCACGCCCGATGATTTCAGCCATGCCAACCCAGAACCTGGCTCTCTGAATGAGTTCGAGAAGTTTGGCGTGGTCCCTTACTGTTTTGACTACTCGGAAAAGCTGCTCATCTATGCGGTGGGCGTTGATCCCTTCCGTGCTGGGCAGGCAACGTTTCACTTTGTCTATTTAAGGGAGAATGCGAAGGGGTTTTTAAAGGTGCCGCTGGAAAAATTCCCTGTAGCCATTCCTGAAGCAGCGCAAATTCCGACGATTCTGTTCTCTGTTGGCCGATGCGGATCCACCCTCCTGAGCAAATTACTCGGAGTGATGGAGGTGGTGTCGATCTCCGAGCCGGATTTTTTTACCCAGTTCGCACTACTCGCACCGTTCGACGCCGATTCATGCCGGATGCTGGTCCATGCTACAGACCAGTTACTTGCGCCATTCCAGGAACAGGGAAAGCGCAACTGTGTATTAAAAATGCGTAGTCAGGCTAACTATGCGCCCGGGCAGATTATTGGCAGCTTTCCACAAAAACCAAAAACAATTTTTTTGACCAGGAATTTTCAACCGTGGTGTGAATCTGTCATGCGCGTTTTTGGCTCGACGATGGAAAGCAATCTTGCGCAGTACATCGACTCTCTTAAGGCACTGCGTTGGTTGAAATCGAACACTGACTGCCTCGCAATCCAGTACGAAGATTTGCAGAACAATCCAGAAATGGTGTGCCAACGATTAATCGGATTTCTGGGCATCGAGCCAGCGGTGCATGACCTCAGTGAGGTGCTAAGCCACGATTCGCAGGCGGATAGCGAACTGGCGCGAACCAATTTCTTTGAGCCTCTCCCTTTGGCAACCATCGACGCCATCGCCGACATGTGGTGCAGGCATGCGCCGATGAAACTGCTCGAAGAACTGAAATTAACGCACCTATAGGAAACGCTTACCAGAAAGTAGCAATATCGATTGAAACAACCGGCCCGCCTTCAAGTTGACGAAAATCGTTTGGTTTTATCGGGATGTAGAATTCTCTCGATTTCTTGATCTCTCTCGTGCAACACCTCAGCCTGCCCTACGTATAATCGGCGGCTTATGCAGCCCGCCACCAGCCTCGCTGAACATCTTCAAAAAGCCGCCCGGCAATGGCCAAGGGCGGCAGCACTGATTGGTCCGGTGAACACCTGGACTTACCGGTCGCTTCTCGATACTACCGAAACAATGGCGTCCCAGCTCTCTGGGAGCAGCACACCCGTGATCCACACCGGCAGTAGCGTCGACCTTGCCCTCCACGCCTACGCTTGCAGCCTGGCCGCTCGGCCGTTCTGGCCTGCCGATCCGGCTCGTCCGCTACCGACCGCCAGGCAAGCCGCCTCAGCCGAACTCATTATTTCCACCAGCGGCAGCGAAGGGGAGGCCAAGGCGGTGCTGCTTTCGGCAAACAATCTCGACGCTGCGGCAACGGCTTCCAACCAACGCCTGCCTCTTGGCCCCGGCGATATCTGGCTGAATTGCCTGCCCCTTTTCCATATCGGCGGTTGTTCCATTCTCTGGCGCTGCGCCAAGGCCGGGGCAACGGTATTGCTGCACGATGGGTTCGTGACAGAGGCGGTGGCCCGTACCCTGCACGCCTCTCCAGTCACCCATATTTCTCTGGTGCCGGCCATGCTGGCCCGCTTGCTCGACCAGGGCTGTGCGCCGCCGGCCAGCCTGCGTTGTGCGCTGATCGGCGGCGCGGCGTTGTCGCCAACGCTGTTCGAGCGCGCACGGGCCGCCGGCTGGCCGCTCTTTGTCACCTACGGCATGAGCGAAACGGCAGCCCAGATCGCCACTTTTGATGCCACGCAGCACACCTGGCAGGAGGGTTTGGTCGGCCATCCCTTGTCCGGCGTCGAGTTGGCCATTGGCGAGGATGGCCGGATTGGCGTACGCGGCCCGCAGGTGATGGCCGGTTATCTGGATGGCCCGGTACTGGAGGACGGCTGGTTCAGCACCGGCGACCTTGGCCAGTTGCAGCCGGACGGGCAACTGCAAATCATTGGCCGGGCCGACGACATGCTGGTCAGCGGCGGCAAGAAAGTTCACCCGCTCACCGTCGAATCCTGCCTGGCGGCCTGCCCCGGCGTGCTGGATGTAGCCGTTACGGGTTCCCCCCATCCGGAGTGGGGGGACGAAATCGTCGCCCTGGTAGTCAGCCGCCCGTCCGCGCCGCATCATTTGCCTGCCGCACCTGCCGCGCAATGCGGCCGGCAAGCTGGAACGGACCAAGCTGCGCCAACTGGCAGCCGGAGACGGCGCATGATTGCCCGGTTACGCACCCTCCTCCGTTCTCCGGATTTTGCCCGGCAACTGGCCCGGCGAGCCCTTGACCTGCCCTCGGCTGCGCTGCTCAGCCTGAACCTGGACCTCGGCGACAGCCCCCGCGACTGGCTTGATCAACTCCCGGAAGAGGCTATTTATTGGTATCGCGCCCAGCCGGAAAAGGCGTGCTTTCTGCTCGGACTGGGGCAGGCGGTCCATCTCGCCAGCCGGGGCAGGGACCGCTTTGCCGCCCTGCAACATGCCCTCAGCGGCACCACGCGCCATTGGCACTACGACCGGCAACCGACCGCTTTTCTGGGCTTTGCCTTTTTTGACCAGGGAGGCGGTGATCTGCCCAATGCCCTGCTCTCCATTCCTGCCCTGCTCCTCGAATGCCGGGCGGGACAGTGTTCGGCCACCCTGACGACCCTGGCCGGCAATCACCCGTCAGCGGTAGAGCATTGGCTGGCTCTGCTGCAACCAATCACCTCACGGCTCCTGCCGGCCATTCCCCGCCGCCGGCCCCAGCCGCTGCCGGACCGGGCCTGGCTGGCCAGAGTGCAGGCTGCCTTGCGGGATATCGCTGCCGAGCGGCTGGACAAAGTCGTCCTCACTCGCAGCGCCACGCTCACCGCCGACCGCCCCTTCCCGGTGGCGGCTACCCTGCGCCACCTGGTCACGCAACAGCCGGCCAGCACTGTCTATGCCTACGGCGACGGGCAACGCAGCTTCCTCGGCGCCTCTCCGGAACAATTGCTCAGCCTGCGCTGCGGTGAACTGGAAGCCGATGCCCTGGCCGGAACGGCATGGCAGGGCTCACGACAACTGGATGATGAAAAAAATGCCCGGGAACAGGCCTTGGTTTCCCAGGCAGTCCGGCATGCCCTGGCCCCGCTGTGCAGAAATTTGCAGCAAGCTCCTCAACCGGAAGCAGTCGCCGCCGGAACCGTCACCCATTTGCGTAGCCGTATCCGGGGCCAGCTCCGGCCCGAAGTGCAGCTTTTCGATGCCCTGCATGCTCTCCACCCGACGCCAGCCGTGGGCGGCACCCCAACCACGGCAGCCCTGCACTGGTTAAGGAACCACCACGAGGAACGCAGCGCCTGGTATACCGGCGGCATTGGCATTGTTGGCCCGGACGGCGACGGCGAAATCACCGTTGCCCTGCGCTCGGCCCTGCTCTCCGGCCAACAGGCGGAACTGCACGCCGGGGCGGGAATTGTTGCCGGTTCTGATCCGATTCAGGAATTTGCCGAAACCGAAGCCAAGTTCCGAACCATGCTGGATGCCCTGCAACCAGCCCGCCTTTGGCAGGAAAGCCATTCGCCATGAACGATACCGGTACCCTCAATTTCGTCTGGTCCCAGGCACTGGTGGCCGGTTTTGTTGCCGCCGGAGTCAAACGGGCGGTCATTTCTCCCGGCTCCCGCTCGACGCCCCTGGCCCTGGCCCTGCTGCGCCAGCCGGCCCTGACCTGCCATGTCATCGTAGACGAGCGCAGCGCCGCCTTTTTTGCCCTTGGTCTGGCCAAAGCGGAAGGGCTTCCGGTACTGGTGCTGGCCACTTCAGGCAGTGCGCCGGCGAACTGGTTTCCGGCCATTATCGAGGCCAGCCAGTCCGGCGTTCCGCTCATTTTCCTGTCTGCCGACCGTCCGCCGGAACTGCACGGCTGCGGAGCCAATCAGACCCTGGATCAGCAACACCTGTTCGGTCAGCACGTCCGCTGCTTTCACGATGCCGGGTGTCCCTACCCGGAATTCTCTGCCGCCACCCTGCACGCTCTGGCGGCCCGCCTCGGTCGGCAAGCCTGCTGGCCGCTGCCCGGCCCGGTCCATGTCAACCAGCCTTTCCGCGAGCCGCTGCTGCCAGCCCATGATTGCCCGGCGGTCGACATTCCCCCGCGTACCGCCCTTGACTATCCCGCCGCCGTCCCTTCGCCCGCCGCCATCAATGCCCTGGCAGACCAGATCAGCGGCCGTCCCGGTCTCATCCTGTGCGGCGAAATGCCATTTACCCCCGGATTTGCCGAAGCCGTCACCGAACTGGCGGAAAGGCTGGCTTGCCCGATTCTGGCCGAGCCGCTTTCCAACCTGCGCTGCGGCGCCCATGACCGCTCCCGCATTTTGACCCGTTACGACCACTGGCTGCGAACGGAGCCGTTTGTTGTGGCGCACCGACCGGAGTGGATTCTGCGCTTTGGCGCCTATCCGGTCACCCGCCGCCTGCAGGGGTTGGCGTCCAGTGCCAGGACAACCACGGCGCTGATTGACCCGTGGCCACGCTGGAACGACCCATCGCAAAAACTCACCCATCTCCTGCACGCCGACCCGGAAACAAGCTGCCGCGCCCTGCTCCAATCCAATATTTCGCCGGTCCCCGGCGATTGGCTCGAGGATTATCAGAAAGCTGAAGCCGCCGTATCGCCCGTCATCAACCATGCCGCCGTGGAGGGTAATCTGATCCCGACCCTGCTGGAAATCTTGCCCGACGGCTGCCCGGTCTTTGTCGGTAACTCCCTGATCATTCGCGACCTCGACGCATACAGCGGCAGCCACGGAAAGTCCCTGCATTTTTTCGGTAACCGGGGTGCCAGCGGCATTGACGGCAACCTCTCCACCGCCTTCGGCATCGCTGCTGCCCGTGGTCGCGGGGTAGCCCTGATCGGAGACCTGACCTGTCAGCACGATATGGGCGGGCTGGCCGCCGCCAAAGGGATGGATTCCATTACTATCGTTTTCAATAACGGCGGCGGCGGCATTTTCGATCACCTGCCGCAAGCCGGTCTGCCGGAATTCGAGGCCGGCTGGCTGACCCCCCAATCCCTCAGTTTCAGTGCCCTGGCTGCCACGTTCGGGTTCGCTTACTGGCATGTTGCCGACACACCGGCTTTCCGAACCTGTCTGGAAACTGCCCTCAAGGCGGGCGGGCCGCATCTGGTCGAGGTTTCCATCGATCGGACGGAAAGCCGCAAGCTTCGACTACGCGCACCCTGACAAATTAGTCACCCAAGTCAGGAACTTTTCTTTCCGGCTTCCCACTTATGTAGAGCAGAAACAGCTTTACATTACCCGCACAAGCGTTCATTGACTCGCGCCCCGCATCAGGAAGCCTAATTGTCGCTTTGGTCCATCCGCCGCTATCTCGTCGCCCTCGTCCTGGCTGCCGGCCTGCCGCTTGTCGGCCTGCTCGGCTATACGATGTACGAAAGTTACCAACGTGCCATTCAGGATGCCGAAGAAGTTGCCCATCGCTACGCTGATGTGGTGGCTGCTGACACCCAGCGGTATGTCGAATACTCCCGCGACGTTCTGGAAGGGCTGGCCCGGCGCCCACTGGTCCGGGCAGTCAATGAACGAGAGTGCGATCCCATCCTGTCGGATTTCAAGGATTTTTTCCCCCGTCTGGCCAATGTTGCCATGGCCGACCGCGAGGGCTACGTAACCTGCTCTGCCCTGGCAATCAAGGCCGACGGTACACGCCGCAGCGTCGGCAACTCGGAGTGGTTTACCCAAGTACGTCAGGAACCGCGCTTTCACGCCGGCAAACCGCACATTGGACCGGTCAGCGGCAAATGGGTGGCGGTGCTGGCCCAACCGCTCATCGACGATCACGGGAAGTTCAACGGAGTTATCGGTTTTCCGGTCAATCTGAGCGATTACGATCCGATCCCGACCGGCGTAACCCTGCCCGCCGGAATGGTCATCAGCCTCGTCAACAGCGATGGCACCGTCGTCATGCGCTCGACAGACAGGGCCGAATGGATCGGCAAATCGCTTGGCGATCCGGAGGTCAGCCGACGCCTGCCGAATCCGGTCAGAGGAGGAAAATTGGTGGGCAGCGGTGTTGACGAAAGACTTATTGCTTTGGCACCGGTTACCGGCAGCACCTGGACATCGGTCGTCATCTGGCCGACCAGTCAGGCTCTGGCGGGACTCTGGCTCAGTGCCCACCTTAAGCTGACCGGGGCTGTCGGATTGATCGCCTTGAGTCTGCTGGTCGCTGTTTATATGGGACGGCGCATCGTACGGCCCGTATCTTCCATTGCCAATGTCGCCAACCGGGTCGCCCAGGGAGACACCCAGCATCGGGCGGAAGAAAACGGCCCCGTGGAAATCGCCGCTGTCGCCCGGCAAATGAACCAGATGCTGGATATCCGCCTGCAGGCCGAAGCCCGCTACCGCAATCTGGTGGAGTCTGCTTCGGACGGCATCGTGGTGGTCAATGCCGACTCCTGCATCGTCCTGGTCAATGCCCAGGCCGAAAGGGCTTTCGGTTACGAACCCGGCGAGTTGCACGGCCAGCAGCTGGATATTCTCCTTCCCCCGGAAATCCGCTCACAACACCAGCGCCACGTGGACATGATGGTCCGTGAAGCCGGGCAGCGAAGGGCCGTCGGCCGGGTCATCCATGGCTTGCGCAAGGACGGCAGCCTGATCAGTTGTGAAATTGGTTTTTCCTCCATCCAGACTGCTGAAGGGGTTCTTGTTTCGGCAACCATACGGGATTTGAGCGAACATCTGAAGCTGCAAAACCAGCTTGACTATCTCTCTCAATTCGATGCCTTGACCGGTTTGCCGAACCGTACCCTGCTGCGCGACCGCCTCAACCAGGCCATTGCCCGCGCCAACCGTGCTGAAAGCAGTTTTGCCCTGCTGCTGCTGGATATCGACCACTTCAAGGAAACCAATGATTACCACGGGGCTGCCGAGGCCGATCACTTGCTGAAACAGGTAGCCGAGCACCTGCGCGTAGGCATACGCGAGATGGATACCGTGGCGCGAGTCGGCTCCGACGAGTTCGTCATCATCGTCGATGACCTGCCCAATTCCGACCAGCTTCTCTCTTATGTGGACCGCCTGCGCTTTATCGACGATGCCGGGGAAATCAAGCCCAGCCTTTGTGTCGGTGCTGCTTTTTACCCCTCCGATGGGCAAAACATTGACGAATTGCTGAAAAATGTGGACCTTGCCCTGATCCAGGCCAAGCGGGAAGGCAGCGGATCCCTTTGTTACTTTGAACGCGCCATGGATGACCGGGCGGCCCAGCGCCAGCGTTCAATCCGACACCTGCGCCAGGCCCTGGAGCGGAATGAATTCGAATTGCACTACCAGCCGCAGGTGGACACCGCCAGCGGACAAATCGTCGGTGTCGAAGCCCTCATCCGCTGGGACAATCCGGTGCTCGGACGTGTCCCCCCCAGCGACTTCATTCCCCTGGCCGAGGAGACCGGCCTTATCGAAGCCATTGGCCTTTGGGTATTGCGCACGGCCTGCGCCCAGAACCGGACCTGGCGCGACCGGGGTCTGCCGGCCATCGTCATGGCCATCAATCTCTCGGCCAAACAGTTCCGCCAACGAAACATCATTGATCAGGTCCAGCAGGTGCTGCGGGAAACCGGACTTGACCCGGCAGCCGTCGAGCTTGAAATTACCGAAAGCATGCTCATGGACGATCCGGACGGGGCCGCCGAAATCCTTCTCCAGCTTGATGCCCTGGGGCTCAAGCTGGCAATTCATGAATTTGGCACCGGCTAATCCAGCCTCGCCTAACTCAAGCGCTTCCCGTTCAGTACGCT
>CAZHVZ010000095.1:0-626 GCA_964536245.1 uncultured Rhodocyclaceae bacterium | reverse complement strand
ACCCTGAGTGCTGCCGAGTTGCAGAAACTCGCGGTCGACACGGTTGCCAGTGCGCTCTCTGCGTCGGGCCTGGACGCACGCTACCTGGAACTGGAATTGACCGAGCGCACCGTGATGAACGACGCCGAACAGAATCTCGGCACGCTGTCGGCGCTCAACGACATGGGGATAGAACTGGCGATTGATGATTTCGGCACTGGCTATTCGTCGCTCGCCTATCTCAAGCGCTTCCCGGTCAGTACGCTAAAAATCGACCGCTCCTTCGTCATCGACATCCCGGCTGACCCGAACGACGTGGCCATTGTCACGGCCATCACCTCCATGGCCCACGGCCTGAATATCGATGTCATTGCCGAAGGGGTGGAAAATGAAACCCAAAGGCGCTTCCTGGCCGAGCTGAATTGTCGGTGCTGCCAGGGCTATTATTTCTCCCGCCCGCAACCCGCTGCCAGTCTGGAAACCCTGCTTGCTCAAGGCATTCTGCCCGCTGTTTCCCGGGCGTAAAAAAACCCGCCGACCTGCGGCGGGTTTTGATGGCAGCCGATCGATCAGTTCGCCAGGGCGTTGCGGATCTGCTCCAGAGTGCTGGGATCGTCAATGGTCGTCAGATCGCCCGGATCACGACC
>CAZHVZ010000094.1:11523-13145 GCA_964536245.1 uncultured Rhodocyclaceae bacterium | reverse complement strand
ATATTGAAGATATTGGCATCTTGCAGGGAATACATCTGGGCACGCTGGAAAGCGCTCATCTTGCCTTCCGGGGAAAGCATGAAAACCTTGACCTTGTGCTTGCCGCGCATGGCATATTCGGCCGCCGAACCGGTATCGCCGGAGGTGGCGCCGAGAATGTTGATGGCCTCGCCGCGCTTGTCGAGTACGTATTCGAACAGGTTGCCGAGCAACTGCATCGCCACGTCTTTAAACGCCTGGGCCGTATAGGTTTTGGCGACCAGCGCCTTGAGATCCGCCGCCGGAATGTCAGTGATGAACTTGGACAGGATTTCGTAGGCCAGGTCGGCGTACGATAGCTTGCGCCAGGCATCCAGTTCGGCACGGCTGATCTGCGGGTAGCTTTCCGGCAGATAGAGGCCACCGTCCGGGGCCAGGCCACCGAGAAGGATGTCGCAAAATTCTTGGGCCGGCGCATTGCCGCGTGTCGAGATATAGCGCATGACGAAAAACCTGAAGGGCGAAAAGGAGGGATTTTACCGCGCCGAAGGGGGGACGCGCACGGCCTGAATCAGGGCGTTTGCAAAGAGCAGCATGCCAGCGGCCAACAACAGCTCGCCAAGCGTTATCAACCCGGCAAGCAAAGCGCCGGCTGAAGCCAGAAAAAGCAGTCCCCGCCAGAAACCGGTCGCCGCCAGTTTACTCCGCATCACCCCCCGGGCCGGAGTCACCGGTCCTGGCCAGCGCCACACCGGCAACAACTGGCTCAAAGCCCCCGTCACCAGAGGCAGCAGAAAACCGGCAAACCAGGCGGCAACCGACGGGTGGGGAGCCAGCCAGCCGGCGCCATGCCCAACCCCTGCCAGCAGCAGCCCCACAAAACCGAGCAGGGCAGCAGTCAGCGATGCGGCCACGCCGTCCTGCCACAAAACGGCTGCCCCATTACGCCGCACCCATTGGCCAAGCAGGCTGCCCGCCAGCACGAGCAGGACCGCCGCGCCGAATACGGCCACAGGCCAACCGAACGCCGCTCCGCCCGCCACCGCCAGGACGCCGGCCAGGGCCGGCCAGAGCCGGCGGCGCAACCAGGGTGCCGCCTCCGGATCTGGCCGGCCCAGAGCCGTCGGCAGCAACAGCGGCAAAGTTCCGAGGGCCGCCAAGCCAACCAGCCCCAAGGTATTCAGGTGGAGATGCAGATTTCGTAACGGCACATACCACTCCGGCCGGCTGACCATGAGCGGCACGCAGGCCAGGGCAAGAAGGGCGGCGGTCAGGGCGGCGACATACCAGCGCCAGCCGGGATGGGGCGAACCGAGGCAGGCCTTGGACCGGCGGACGACCCAGCCGAGCAGCAGCACAACGCAAACAAGATCGAACATCGCCGCCAGATGCAAGCTCCAGCGCGGCAACCAGCCCTGCATGGAAAAAATGGCCAGCAAGCCGCCCCCCTGGGCCAGGCGTGGCAAATGCAAAATTAGCCGGGGTGGGTGGTCGGTACGGGTCAGAACCGGTACGAAGTGGCTTATGGCGGCGAGAATCAGAGGAATGATCCCCACCGCAAAAGCCAGGTGCACTACCGCTACCGCCCCTCCCAGTCCGGCCAGCGTCAAGCCGGCGCAGGCGAGCAGGGCAAGAACGGTAAG
>CAZHVZ010000094.1:9539-11513 GCA_964536245.1 uncultured Rhodocyclaceae bacterium | reverse complement strand
CAGCGGTATAAAGCAATCAGCTCACGACGGCGAAATCGATGACGATGGCGCCCATTTCCCGCTGCTGGTAGGTAATGGTGATGCGATCGCCATAGCGCTGCTGCAATTGGGCCAGCAGGGGCAAGGGGTCGTGGTCGTTGCAGAAACGCATGGTCTCGCCGGGCATCAGGGCATCCAGCGCGCCAAAAATGGCAGCGTGACGGAAACGCTTGGCAATACCGCGTGCATCAAAGGGATAAAGGGCTTCCGGGGTGGTGTGGTTGCAGACGTGAATCGGTTGCATGAAAACTCCTAAAGGGAAGAAGGCAGTACGGAAAACGGATTCTGTACTAAATTAGTCGGGAATTCCTTGATCTTGGTCAGCATATCCACCGCCACCCGAGGGATTTTGCACCGCCCCACCCGGTCGCCCCCCATATTTGGTAAGGGTCAAGGTTCCGCCGTTCAGCTGCATGTTCAGGCGCTTCAAAACACTCATGCCGATCAGCATCTGCCCCTGGACGCCAACCGATACCGGCACCGCCTGAAGCTTGATCCCTCCCACCGAAATCTGGGGGACCGTGAGCTGATGATTGGAAATCTTGCCGGCAGCCGTTTCCGCCATGCCCACCTTGCCGGATTCGTAGGCCAGCCCGAACTTTTTGGCCGATTCGGCACTCATCGCCACGGTGGTTGCGCCGGTATCGATCATGCCGATTTCCGTCACCCCGTTGATGGTCACCGGCGCAAAATAGTGGCCCCTGGCATCCGCCACAAAGCTGGCGGAAGTCTTTCCCCCTCCCCCAACGCCACGGCAAGCGCTTTCCGAGCACTCGGGGCCGCGCCGCATCTGCTCGAACTCCTCGTGCTTCTCCAGCCAGCGCTGAGCATAGTCATCCCCTCCGGCAGCAGCCTGCCTGTACCAATACGCGGCTTTTTCCGGGCAGCGGGAGACCATCGCTCCGGCGTCATAGAGGATCGCCAGATTCCGCTTGTCCACCGCCCCACCGGCGCGGGCAGCCCTTACCGAGTGCGCGAAATCCTTGTGCGGGCGACGCAAGGGAAATTCATTCCCGGCATCCCCGGGAGAATAGTAACGCTCGTCGCAGTCGGCAGCTCTGGCACCGGGCGA
The DNA here is from genome assembly GCA_964536245.1 of uncultured Rhodocyclaceae bacterium. GTDB lineage: Bacteria > Pseudomonadota > Gammaproteobacteria > Burkholderiales > Rhodocyclaceae > CAZHVZ01. Next base: position 10,402 of record CAZHVZ010000094.1, on the reverse strand, counting down.
CACGGCCAGAACCGCCACCAGCAGGGCAGGAGAAATGATCAGGAACGAACGGGAGCGTTTCATGGTTTCCGAAAGCAGTGGGCCGACAGCGGCCACCGGAATAGTACAACCGACCATCCCGGCGGGAAAGACCAAGTCATCAGCTTCGCAATCAAGACAACAGGAAAACTTGTTCTGGCCCACTGACCGTGTTGCTCACCCTCGCGACAGCTTCCGCAACCAGGCGCCCAAATAACGCCAGAGTGCGGATTCGGTCGTTGGTACCGGAAACACTGCCAACTCTGCCGCCGCCAATGCCTGCACGGTCGTCCAGCCAGCCGCCTCGAACACCAGGCTGTCCTCCGCCACCAGGCAATGTTGCGGCACCACCAGATGCTGGGCCAACCACTGCGGCGGCGGGCCCACCATCACCCTGCCCGCCCGCACCCATAGCCGTGTTCCGCTCTCCACCGGCATCCGCAGATATTCGCCGGGAGCCAGTACAACCCGTTTTTCCAGTTTTGCTGCCATGATTTTCTCCTTATCCAAGCCGTTTGGACGTGGAGCCATCGTAGCCAGTGGCCCTCAACCGGAACAGGCACAGGAAATGGCTATCGGAAGCGAAGCAGAAGCACTGCTCACCAATCTGTTATGGTCAACATTTGAGAAATCTATATCTGTTCTGTCGTGGACCAACAGGAGACCATGGCGCATGGACCAACCGCCCCTCTACCGCCGCCTTGCCGCCCACTACCGGGAAGCCATCGAAACCGGCACGCTCACTCCCGGCGACCGTTTTCCGTCCCTCCGTGTTCTCATGGAACGCCACGGCGTAAGCCTGTCCACTGCCCTGCAAACCTGTCGCCAACTGGAAAGCGACGGCT
>CAZHVZ010000094.1:1805-9529 GCA_964536245.1 uncultured Rhodocyclaceae bacterium | reverse complement strand
CAACGCATTTAATGCAGGCCGCGCAGCCGCCTTGGCAGATGTGTTGCTGGCACTACAACGTCGTCCCGAATTTGCAGACCTTCGGTACGACATGAGGCTGTTCGTGATCGATCCGGCAGCCCCGTCGACTGGCCTCCCCGGCTTTGCGCGAACCCCTGCCTGACCAGCCTCTGGATCCAGCCCGGTATGTGGGCATCCATGCCCGGGTTTCCGAAATCATTGCCCGGGGCCGCCAACAGCCGGTCACCGTCAATTTTTCCGCCGCCCGCAGCGCACCGGCGCTTTACCCCGGAGAAGCTCTGCGCCATGCCGCCACCCGCGCCTTGCGCCAACATCCGGAGCTGCTGGTCAGTCCTGCTCCGGCCAATGGCAACCACCAGTTTCGCAGCGTACTGGCCAAACGGGCCATGGCCAGCGGCATGGTGCTGGCACCGGAAGAGATCGTCGTCACCCAGGGCTGTATCGAAGCCCTCAATCTGGCCCTGCGTGCCGTCACCCAGCCGGGGGACATTGTCGCGGTGGAATCTCCCACGTTCTACGGGCTCTTGCAGGTTCTCGAAACCCTTGGCCTGCGCGCCCTGGAAATCCCCACCAGCCCGCAGACCGGTATCTCTCTCGAAGCGCTGGAACTGGCCAGCCAGGCCTACCCCAACATCAAGGCTCTGGTGGTCGTGCCAACCCTGCAAAACCCGCTTGGCTGCACCATGCCGGAAACGCACCGGGCAAAGCTGGTGGAATTCTGCGCCGGTCTCGATATCCCGTTGATCGAGGACGATACCTACAGCGCCCTGGTTAATGGGGATACGCCCCCCAGAGCACTCAAGAGCTGGGACAAGGAAGGCCGGATCATCCACTGTGCTTCCCTGCACAAAATACTCGCACCCGGCCTGCGTCTGGGCTGGATGTGCGCCGGTCGCTGGCAGGCGCGGGTGGAAATGCTCAAATACGCCCAAAGCCGCAACAACGAAGAACTCCCCCAGCTTGCCGCCGCCGACTTCATGGCCTCCAGCGCTTATGACCGCCACCTGCGCCGCCTGCGCGCCAGCCTGAAAACCCAGCGCGAGCGCACTGCCGAAACCATCGCCCGCTGTTTCCCCCCCGGCACCCGCCTCACCGAACCGGAAGGTGGCCTGGCCCTTTGGGTGGAACTCCCCGGCCGGCTCTCTTCCCAAGCCGTTTTCGACGCCGCCCTGGCGGAAGGCATATTGGTTGCACCGGGAATCATGTTCTCCAATTCCAGCCGCTTCGACAGCTACCTGCGCCTGAACTGCGGGGCGCCTTATACGGCGGAGATTGACCTGGCGCTCAAGCGCCTGGGTGAGATTGTGACCGGATTAGCCGGAAGATGCGACATACCGGTCAAGTAAGCTGGCAGAACAACCAATACTGCGGCTATTGGAGAGCGTTTTACGGATTTCACCGCAGCAAAATCCAACTGACCTAACTCCAATGGTGTATTCTCGTCCCTTTGTAACGCTGCCCTTGTTTCACCTTACGGCACCCAATGACCCAGGAACGCCAGCAACCGAACTCTCCATCAGCCGATACCGGGTGGCTGATTCGCCCGGTCGTCTGGATTGGCCTGGTGGCATTTTGGGGTGCCTTGTCCGCCCTTTCCTTTTCCTGGCACTATCAGGATTTGCAAACCCATGCACACACCATGGCGGCCTTGCGCGGACGGCTGGTTTTTCAGCTGGTCCAGACAACCCGGCTCTGGGCTTCGGAGCACGGTGGCGTCTATGCCCCCATTTCGGAAAAATCGCCGCCCAATCCGTGGCTTGACGTTCCCGAAAAAAATATCCGGACCCCCTCCGGTATCCCTCTGACGAAAATCAATCCGGCCTACATGACCCGCCAGCTGGCCGAATTGCTGGCCAGTGAAAGCGACATGCGCATTCACCTGACCAGCCTGAATCCGATCAACCCGGACAATGGCCCGGACAGTTGGGAGCGCGCCGCCCTCAAGGCTTTTGAAAACGGACAGGATGAAGTGATCGAAACGGGCAAGGGTCCGGATGGTCTGGTTCGCTACATGGCCCCCTTGATGGTTAAGAAACCATGCATGGTCTGCCATGCCAAACAGGGTTATCAGGTCGGCCAGGTACGCGGGGGGCTCAGCGTGACCATGCCATCAAGTTATGTACTGGAACTGATCGACCAGGAACGGGGCCGCCTGTACAAAATACATCTTTTTGCATTTTTCACCCTCTCCGGATTGACTCTGGCCGGTCTGGTGGCCAATCGTAAACGGGTGCTTGAACTGGTTGAGGAAAGGGACAAGCGACGTCTGGCGGCCGAGGCCCTTTCGGAAAAGGTCGCCGAACTGGAAAGAACCCGGGACGAACTGTTGCAAAGCGAGAAAATGGCTTCCCTCGGCCGGATGGTGGCGGGTTTTTCCCATGAAGTTAACACGCCGATCGGGGTGGCAGTAGGAGCCGCCTCGCAAATAGAGCACGCGGCAAAATCCATTGATCTGCTGCTGAATTCGGACGAAGTCAGTGAGGAAGAGCTCCGTTCCGACCTTGCGACCATCCAGGAGGCTGCCGGCATGACCCTGAGCAACCTCCGCCGCGCCGCCGGCCTCGTCCAGAGCTTCAAGAGAACGTCCGTCGACCAGGCATCCGATGCCCCGCGCAGTTTCAACATGGCGGAAATCATAGAGGATGTTCAGTACGGCCTTCATAACGTATTCAAACGCACGTCAATAGCCCTTACCGTCAGCTGTCCGGACGATCTGACGCTCTTTGGTCCGGCCGGGGCCATTGAACAGATCATTACCAACCTGATGATGAACAGTTTCCAGCATGCCTTCGACGAAGGCCAGCAAGCCGGGGAAATCCACATCCAGGTGGAACACTCCCGGGGAACGGTAACCTTGACCTATCGGGATACGGGTTGCGGCATGACCGCTGACACAATTCAACATATATTCGAGCCATTCTTCACCACCCGGCGAGGCAAGGGAGGGAGTGGGCTAGGGTTGTACCTGGTTTACTCGCTGGTGACGGCAGTCCTGAAAGGGACCATTCATTGTGAAAGCGTTCCGGCCAACGGAACCACTTTCATTGCGTCTTTCCAGATCCCGGAGAGCAACGTCCAAGGACCGGATGATGAAACTGATTAGAAAAAACACCGAAACATCGTCACCCCTGAGCGAGCAACCCCGACAGCCTCCCTGGAAAGTTCTGGTGGTTGACGATGAAGCCGATATCCGCCGGGTCACTGCGCTCAACCTGAAAGGATTCGAATTTGCCGGGCGGGGCCTTCAGTTGCTGGAAGCAGCCTCTGCCGCTGAAGCACGAACAATCCTCATGGCCAACAAGGACATTGCCGTTGCCTTGATCGATGTAGTGATGGAAACCGATGACGCCGGCCTGTTGCTGGTTGAGACGATACGTTTCGAACTTGGTAACAAGATGACCAGACTGATCATCAGAACCGGTCAGCCAGGCGTCGCTCCTGAGCGCTATGTCATTGATAATTTTGACATTGATGACTACAAGGACAAAACGGAACTGACTTCGCAAAAGCTTTATACCGCGATCCGTTCGGCCCTGAAGGCGTATCGCGATTTGCAGAGTATTGAATTGAATCGCCGGGGGCTGGAACAGGTATTGGAAGCCACTCCCGAGCTCTACCAGTTACAGCGGGTAACCCTTGAGTCTTTTCTCGAAGGTATTCTCAAGCAGATCATCGCTACCTGCCACCTGACCCATACCGGGATGATTTCAACGATTGACGGCTTGCTGACCACGATTGATGGTGGAGCCTTGCATCTTCAAGCGGGGATCGGTCAACTGAACCTGGAGGTCGCATCCCCCCAACGCATCGAAGAAATTGTCACCCTCTGTAGCCAGGCGGTTCGGGACAGTAACCAGCAAGAGGATTTGCAGTTGCGGGACGGGGGGATGATTGTTCCGCTAAGCTCAAAGACTGGCCCTCTGGGGTTTGTCTATCTCGAAGCCCACGCCAATCTGAGCGACGACGACAAAACCCTGATCCAGATAATGGCGAACCAGTGTGCCGCAGCACTGGAGAATTTTCATTTGAAGATTGACTTGCAGCATTCCTACGAGCGGGTTGTGGAAATGCTGGGAGTGATTGCCGAGTTCAAGGACAGCTCAACCGGTTCGCATATCAACCGCATCTCCGAGTACGTTCGGTTACTGGCGATTGAAATGGGGTTTTCGGACAAGGTTGCGGAAGAATACGGACGGGCAGCCAGACTTCACGATGTCGGCAAGGTCGGAATACCGGATGCAATTTTGCGTAAACCCGGCCCCCTTTCGGAAGAAGAGTTTTGCATCATTAAAAGACATACCGAGATTGGCCGATCCATTCTGGGCAGTGACCCGCAGCTCTTCATGGCCCGGGAAATTGCCTATAGCCACCACGAACACTGGGATGGCACCGGCTATCCGCAGGGTCTTGCCGGCGAAGAGATTTCCATCGCCTGCCGGTTGGCTTCGGTGGCCGATGTTTTCGATGCCCTGATCAGCATTCGGCCATACAAAAATGCCTGGCCGATCGAAAACGTGCTGAAGGAGATACAGGCTCAGTCCGGAAAACATTTTGACCCATCGGTGGTAGAGGCTTTTCTGAGAATCCACCAGCAAGGGAAACTCGCCCACATCCTGAGAAAAAAGGATTAGAACTCGTCGGCCACCACTTCCTTCAGCGCCCCGATGAACTCTATTCCTGTCACCGGTCACCCCAACTCAAAACTGGTGATGCCATACGTACGGAGAAGTGAAATATCGGGGACCGGGCCGGTATACATCCGCGCCGTCTCGAACATCGCTTGCATGCCGTGGCGCTCGGCCAGGAAGACCGCTTCCCGGTGCTTTTCCGGCACATCGAGAAAAACCGGAGCTGTCGGTGGCACCTGGTTGCACAGGGTCGTAAACAGGGCTTCGCCAGCACCGGCGGTGTCGGCAAAAAGCGGGCCGATTTTGTAGCCGGTTCGGCACGGGCGCAGAACTCCGTAACCGGCGATTTGCCGGTCACACAAGAAGGCGAAAGCAGTGGTTTGCGGCTGACTGATCCAGCTCTGGAGAAACCTGCTGCGGTCCGCCGGAAAGAAAGCGCTGTCGTAGCGGACAACGGTGTCAAAGGGCAGGCTGGCGAGGGGAACGATCTGTTGACCGGCAGGCAAGTCAACGGGTGGTCCGCTGCTGCCCTTTCCTTCGTAGCGGACATTGCGCCATGCCAGCTGAAAGCCGCTGCGGCGGTAGTTGTCCTGCTGGGCCAGAACGCCATCCAGCCCGACATTGCATCCTTGCAGGCGGCTCATCGCCGCCTGCCATAAGGCCCACCCATGCCTCCGGCCGCGCCATTCGGGCTGGACGATATAGAAGCCGATGAAACCATGCCCGGCGTCGTAACGGACTGCGGAAATCACTGCCACCGGCTCACCGTTTACGAACCCGGCAAGAAAACCGCCGGGGTCAGCAGCAAGAAAAGGCTTGCTGTCGAAAAGGCCGGGATTCCAAGCTTCGGCGGCAGCCCAATCAAGTGCCAGACCGTTTTCACCGGGCAAGAGCGTACGAATGGGCAGGCTGGAAGGATCGGGTGTGGTAGAAATGCCTTGTGCGATGTCCATCTCTTCAGCTCCAGCATCAATGTGCCCAGGGAACTTTCAAAGCATACCAGTTTGCATGAAAACAGAGCCACCCGCTGTATTTTCCCGAGGCGAGGCAAGCCAGGGAATCCCCGTCCGCCCGACCACGGCTACTTTGTTTCGCTTCTCGCAAAATAAGGCAATAGCGCTGCGGCAGCCTTGATCCTCTGGTCCATCGTGATGGACTCATCATTCATCACGGCAAGCAGAAAACTCCCGGGATCGCTGAAACGGGTTCCGGGCGCGAGGCACCCACCCCCAGGTTCCGGCCTGGCAGTCCCCAGGGCAAGGAGGGCACGCTGAAAGTCGACCGGCTTGATACTGTCGACACCGGCCAGCAGGTCGGCCTGCTTTTCCGGATTGGGCGCCATTTCCAGCCAGGGTTCTTCACCAAACATCCCGGCCAGGCTGGGGTCGATGTAGGCCGACCAATGCCCGGTGCCCGACAGGCAGGCCGGTACCAGATCGACAACGCCCTGCCCGGCTGTCGAGGTCGAGAAGCCGGGGCGGTTCACCGGAATTTCGGGCAGATACCGGCGCCGGAGGGCATCAAGGAAGGCCTGGGCCTCGTCAACGGCAACCGGTTCGGCAAGAGAAAACCAGAGCTGCAACCCTTGTCCGGAAACGGCTACGGCCGGTGCCGGCAGTTCCAGACCCTCCCCGATCCCTTGGTAGAGCTTTGCCGCTTGCGCCCAGGCCGAAGCGGGAAAATCGGCCACCATGGCCCGGCATTGCCGTGCGGGACTGATCGTGGCCATGCCGGTTTGGCGCCCCTGTTCCTGGCGTCGCGCCGCTTCTTCCGGGGTCAGGGGGAGCGTTGGACGGTCGCCCGCTTCCCCTGTCGGGCTCTGCCATTGCTGGTCAGGAAGGAAATAGAGCCGCTGGAGCTGGTTGAATAGAGGATTCATGACCAAACTGTCCGACTGCCACTACGCCACAGCGGCGCTGAGCACCAATTCAACCCGCCATCCGGGGTTGGCCAGAGTGGCTTGCAGACAGGCACGCACCGGCGCACAGCCTGGCGGCACCCAGGTATCCCACACGGTATTGAAGGCATCGTAATCGGCCATATCAGCCAGGTAGATGGTCGCCGTCAGGAGGCGGGACTTGTCGCTCCCGGCCTGGGCCAGCAGCTTTTCAACACTGGCCAGAAGCGTACGGCTCTGGGCGACGATATCCTGCTCAGGATTGGAAGGCACCTCCACCAGGTAGGCGATGTGGTTGTGCACCACCACATCCGAGTAGCGGCGGGTGGTGCCGTGGCGTTGAATGGTCATGTCGCTTCCCGAATGGCTCCGATCATTTGACGGCGATGGCCTGCCCGGACACCGCCACGGCCGTCACACTGTTCTTCGGACTGCCATCGATCAGGCGGTCGGAATAGGTCAGGTACACCAGGGCGTTGCGTTTCTGGTCCACCATGCGGACGACCCGCTGGCGCTTGAAAATCAGGGACGATTTTTCCGAAAAAACTTCTTCCTGTTTGGGCAGGGGGCCGGTCAGCTTGATTTCCCCGACCTGGCGGCAGGCGATCGAGGCATCGGCTTTGTCTTCGGCCAAACCAATGGCGCCGGAAATGCCGCCGGTCCTGGCCCGGGAAAGATAGCAGGCAACGCCGCCCACACGAGGATCATCGAATACTTCCACCACCACCTTGTGGTCCGGACCGATCAGCTTGAAGGCGGTATCCACGCTGCCGACGGTCTCTCCCCTGGCAAGCATGGAAAGTAGCAGCAGCGCGGAAAATAAGAGAGACTTCGGCATGGCGTTTCCTTGGTGGATCCCTGGCGGGTCAGCGCCGCGTCAGCAGCAAACCGCATTCCAGGTGGTGGGTATAGGGGAATTGGTCGAAGGCGGCGGAGGCAAGGATCCGGTGCGAGGCATGGAGGGCGGCAACATTCTCCCGCAGGGTCTGCGGATTGCAGGAAATGTACAGGACATGCTCAAAACCCCGGGCCAGTTCCAGGGTCTTTTCATCCAGTCCGCTACGGGGAGGATCAACGAAGAGCGTGGAGAATCGGAACTGGTCGAGGTCTATCCCCTTCATCCGCTGGAATTCCTGCGTCCCGGCCAGGGCGCTGCTGATTTCGTCACTGGACATGCG
>CAZHVZ010000094.1:0-1795 GCA_964536245.1 uncultured Rhodocyclaceae bacterium | reverse complement strand
AGGCTTACATTTTCCACCCCGTTGGCGACCAGATTGTATTGCGCGGCATGGACCGAGGACTTGCTGACCTCGGTGGCCAGCACCCGGTGAAAGAGCGGCGCCAGCGCGACAGTGAAGTTGCCGTTGCCGCAATAGAGTTCGAGCAGGTCGCCGCCCAGGCTGCCGGCCTGCTGGCAGGCCCAGGCCAGCATTTGCCGGCTGACCCCGCCATTGGGCTGGGTAAAGCTGCCTTCGATCTGCTGGTAGCGCAAACGGCGGCCATTGAGTTCAAACTCCTCGAGCAGCCAGTCGCGTTCCAGCACAATTTTTTGTCCACGACTGCGCCCGACCACTTGCGCCCGGAGTTCGCCGGAAAGGACACGCGCAGCGGCTTCCCAGTCGTGATCAAGCTTGCGGTGATAGATCAGGGTAAGCATCAACTCGCCGCTCAGAGTGGCCAGAAAGTCCACCTGAAAGAGGCGGTTTTTCAGGGTTTCATTGTCTTGCAGAAGATCGCGCAAGCGGGCCATGGCTGCACAAATGGCCTCGGCAGCAACGGGAAAACTGTCGATGATGACCGGGCGCCGGGCCTCTCCGGCTGCGAACATTGCATAATCCACCCGACCGCTGCCGTAGTCGTGAAACATGCGGAATTCGGCCCGCAGGCGGTAATGCAGGGGTTCCGAAGTAAACACCGCCGGTTCGCCGATCTCGAAAGGGGCGAAGTCCTCCTTGTACTGGGCCACTTTGGCGGCAAGCAAGGCGTGGTACTGATCAGGAAGGATATTTTTTAGCGGCATGGTGTTCGGCTGGCTGGACCAGTCTGGCTTCAAAAACGTGGGGGGACAGAGCGTTCAGGCGGCACAGGCTCAGGGTTTTGCCTTGGCCACGCAATCGGCCTGGCAGGCAGCCGGGTCGGCCGCACAGGAGCCATCCCCCGCCACCTTGCATTCCGAGCGGGTGCGATGGGTAAAAGCGATGCCCTCGCCGTAGTGGCAAATCAGCCGTGTCATGCCGCCCTGCTTGGCGACCTTGACGCTGGCTGCCCGGCTGGCCTTGAGACTTGCCGCAGGCAGATCACAGGAAATGTAGGCGCTGAAATCACCATTGGCCGACTCCCAGAGCACCACGTTCTTGAGACGGCGATAGGCGTCGTAGGTCACGCACTCGTCGGTTTCCTTGCTGTACATGCGGGCATTGTCACTACAGTAGCCGGTGTAGGTATAACGCAGCTCCTCCTCCGCCGGGCAGGCACCCACCTGAACGGCGGCGGACAGTTCCGGACAGCGCAGGGTTTCGGCCAGGACAGCAGGAGCGCTTTGGCAAAGCAGGAGAATCAGGGCAAGGGAAGACAGGCGCATGGAAGGTTCCTAGAAAAAACGGAGGCCGCAGCCCCCGTTTGGTTTGCAGAGTCCGGTGCAGCTTACTGGAGTTCTTCCAGGCGGATGCGTTTAACTTTGCCCTTTTGCGCCGCCAGGGCTTCTACCTTGGCAATGGCGGCGTTGGCTGCGCTTTCCTTGCAGACATGGGTGAGGATGATGATATCAGTCTCGCCCTCGCCTTCTTCCGGTTCACGCTGCAACATGGCATCGATGGAAATCTGCTGGTCGGCCAGAATGCGGGTAATGTCAGCCAGTACGCCGGGTTTGTCTTCCACCCGCAGGCGCAGGTAGTAGCCGGTTTCCACCTCGCTCATCGGCAGGATGGGCAGGTTGGACATGGCATCCGGCTGGAAGGCCAGGTGCGGCACGCGGTGTTCCGGGTCGGCGGTCGCCAGGCGGGCGACATCAACGATATCGGCAATCACGGCGGAAGC
>CAZHVZ010000093.1:6998-13152 GCA_964536245.1 uncultured Rhodocyclaceae bacterium | reverse complement strand
AAGGGCGAGATGTTCCGCCTGGATCGCCGCCACATCAACACCAATTCCGATTCGGAAGTCCTGCTCAACGTGCTGGCCCATGAATTGCAGGCCAATGCTCACGGTTACGAACTGGATGTGGAAAGCATTTTCGACGCAGTGGCCGGGGTGCATCGCCGCTGCCGGGGCGCCTATGCCGTGGTGGCCCTGATCGCCGGCGTCGGTCTGCTCGCTTTCCGGGACCCGCATGGCATCCGCCCGCTGGTGTACGGCAAGAATGAAACGCCGGAAGGAACCGAGTACCTGGTAGCCTCCGAGTCGGTGGCGCTGGACACCCTGGGGTTCCAGATCGTCCGCGACATCGAACCGGGGGAAGCGGTGTTCATCGACCTCAACCATCAGTTCCATAGCCGCCAGTGTGCGCAACAGCCGACCTACGCACCGTGCATTTTCGAATACGTCTATCTGGCCAGGCCGGATTCGGTGATCGACGGCGTGTCGGTTTATGAATCCCGGCTGGCCATGGGGGAATTCCTGGCCGAAAAGGTCAAGGCGAACATCCCCGTTGAGGAAATCGATGTCGTTATTCCGATTCCCGATTCCAGCCGTCCGGCCGCCATGGAACTGGCCCAGGCTCTGAATATTCCGTTCCGGGAAGGTTTCGTGAAAAACCGCTACGTCGGTCGCACCTTCATCATGCCCGGCCAGTCCCAGCGCAAAAAATCGGTGCGCCAGAAGCTCAACACCGTTGGTCAGGAGTTCCGTGGCAAGCGGGTGCTGCTGGTGGACGATTCCATTGTGCGCGGCACGACCAGCCGGGAGATCGTTGAAATGGCCAGGGCTGCCGGTGCTCTAAAGGTCTATTTCGCCTCGGCGGCACCGCCGGTGCGCTTCCCCAATGTCTACGGCATCGACATGCCGACCCGGATGGAGCTGATTGCCACCGGCCGCTCCGATGAAGAGATTGCACGGGAAATCGGTGCCGACGCGCTGGTTTATCAGGATATCGACTCCCTGCGCAACTCGGTGACTAAAATCAATCCCGATCTCACTGTTTTTGATGCCTCCTGCTTTGACGGCTGCTATATCACCGGTGACATTGACGAAGCCTATCTCGATGCGGTGGAAGGCCGGCGGGGCGGTGGCAAGTCCGATGAGGAAGGCGACGGCAAGGCCTCGCAGCAACTGGTTCTGCAACTGGCCGGCGACGGACACGACTGATGCGCGACACTCCCCACTATCGCCCCGAAACCCTGGCTGTTCGTGCCGGGCAGGAACGCAGCCAGTTCGGCGAACACGCCGAGGCCCTGTATCTCACCTCCAGCTTTGTTTTTGAAAGCGCTGCCCAGGCCGCCCGCCGCTTTTCCGGAGAAGAGGAGGGCAATGTCTACTCCCGTTTCTCCAATCCGACGGTCACCGTTTTCGAGGAGCGTCTGGCCGCCATCGAAGGGGCCGAGGATTGTGTCGCCACAGCCAGCGGCATGGCAGCCATCATGGCGGCTTGCCTCGCCCACCTCAAGGCGGGTGATCACATCGTCGCATCCACTGGCCTGTTCGGTGCCACCGTGCAACTTTTCAACAACATCCTATCCCGCACCGGCATCACGACCACCTATGTGCCGCAGACCGATGTCGCCGCCTGGGAAGCCGCTGTCAGGCCGGAAACCCGGATGTTCTTCCTGGAAACCCCCTCCAACCCGCTCACCGAAATTGCCGATATTCGCGCCCTGTCCGAGCTTGCCCATCGGCATGGCGCCCTGGTCGTGGTCGATAACTGCTTCTGCACCCCCATCCTGCAAAAACCCCTGGAACTGGGGGCCGATCTGGTGGTGCATTCCGCCACCAAATATCTGGATGGCCAGGGACGGGTGCTGGGCGGCGCCGTGTGCGGCCCGAAAAAACTCACCGAAGACGTTTTCAAATACCTGCGCACGGCCGGGCCGACTCTCTCCGCCTTCAACGCCTGGGTGCTCCTGAAGGGACTGGAAACCCTCAAGATTCGTGTCGAAGCCCAGTCGGCCAATGCCCTGCGCCTCGCTCAGTGGCTCGAAGCCCATCCTGGTGTGGCACGGGTCTTCTACCCTGGCCTGCCTTCCCACCCGCAGCACGAACTAGCCCTGCGCCAGCAAAAGAACGGGGGCGGTATCGTTTCCTTCGAGGTCAAGGGCGGGCGTGCCGAGGCCTGGAAGGTGGTTGATTCCTGCCGCTTGTTATCAATTACCGCCAACCTGGGCGATGTCAAGACCACCATCACCCATCCGGCCTCCACCACTCATGGCCGTATTTCGCCGGAAGCCCGCGCCGCCGCCGGTATCGGGGAAGGCCTGTTGCGTATTGCCGTCGGCCTGGAAGCGGTTGAGGACTTGCAGGCCGATCTGGCGCGCGGGCTGGGGTGACTCCCGGCTGGCGGAACGGTTAACGCAGCAACCGGCCGTCGCGGCTGACGACGGTCAATTCGACAAAGCTCGACGCTCTGGGGCTTCTGGAGAAATCCAGATCGTAACCGCCGAGGTCCACTCGGCCATCCCGGCGAAGAGCCTGCTGCATCCCGGCTGCGGTGGGGTTGTCCCGATTGCGACGCAATACCTCGACCAGCGCCTTGGCCGCCAGGAAACCTTCCAGGGTGGCGTGGGAGGCCGGTTCGTCGGCCATGCGCTCCATCAGTTTCTTGTGCTGCCGGGTGAGGTCGCTGAAGCTTGCCGGATCGGGGACCACCTGGCTGATGACTAGTCCCCGCGCTGCCGAGGTGCCAAGCGCTGCGCTCAGGGTACGGACATTGACCTGGGATGTGGCGCAAAGAAAGGCCCCCTGATCGAGTGCCCGGTAGCGCTTGAAAAATTGTGCCACAGCCAGCGTGTCGGCTGCTACCAGCACGGCCTGGGGTTTGTCCTGGGCGATGGTTTCGGCAGCCAGGCTGGGTCCGTTGCCGGAAATGTCCAGGCGATAGTGGGCCAGTATTTGCACTCCGTGTTGCCGGGCCGCTTCGTTTGCGGCCTTGTTGGCCTCTTCGTAATATTCGGCAGTGCTCACCAGGCTCAGACTACGGATGCCCAGCGGGGCGAGATGCGCCACCATGGCGGCAATTTCCTGGGCGATACCGGCACGCAGGTAATAAACCCCATCATTCGGTCCGAGCCGGGTGTTGCCCGCAACCGCTCCAAAAATCGGCACCCCCCCGGCACGCAGGCCGGCATCTCTGGCCACCGCCTCAACCGTTCGATCACCGGTTACGCCAAAAAGTATCTGCGCCCCGTCCTTGACCAGAGTCTGGGCGGCAGCAAGGCCCATTTCCGGCGAACCGGCGCTGTCCCGATTGCGATAAATGACACGCCGGCCGTTGATGCCCCCGGCGCTGTTGGTGTGATCGAAATAGAGTTTGGCTCCCAGGCTGAAATCCCGGCCAAAATCGGCATTCGGTCCACTCAGATCCACTGCCTGGCCGATGACCCATGGACGGTTGTCCGGAGCAGCGGCGACCAGGGCCGGCAGCAGGGAAAAAGAGGTGATGGCAGCAGCCAGAATGATTTTGAGCAGGGACATGGCGGATCGTTTGCGGAGGAGAAGACCGGCAGCTTAAAGCGCTCGCATTTCAGGACTATTACCGGCGGGGGGATCGGCGATCCGCTTTGCTCGCCACCCTGGACCGAGCCGGGCCAGGACGATGGTGCCCCGGTGGCTTAGCGCAAACCGGTGAGGATCAGCATTTCCGCCTCATTGGCGGCAACCGGTCGGGAGTAGAGAAATCCCTGGCTGTAGCCGACGCCCATGGCCAGAAGAAGGTCGGCCTGCTCCTGCAATTCGACGCCTTCACAAATGATGTCCTGTTTCAGGCGTTGCGCAAGATGGACAATGGTTTCCACAAAGTGCCGATCCGTTGGCTTGTCGTGCAGGTGGCTGATGAAGGAGCGATCTATCTTCAGCGTGTCGATGGGCAGGCGATGCAGGTAGGCGAGAGAAGAGTAGCCGGTGCCGAAATCGTCGAGCAGTATGCGGATACCCATGGCCTTGAATTGTTCGAGCAGGGCAATGGCCTGCTCGGTTTCCTGCATCATTGCGCTTTCGGTGATTTCCAGCTTGAGGGAGAGGGGCGACAGGCCGCTGTCGGACAGGGCGTCCTGTACGTCTGCCAGCAGGCTGCCGTGGAGCACCTGCTTGCAGGAGAGATTGACGCTGACGGTGAGGCCTGCGCAGCCGGGCAGGGTGTTTTGCCAGTGCTTGAGCTGGCGGCAGGCCTCCCGCAGCATCCAGCGCCCAAGGGCGACGATCAACCCGGTTTCCTCGGCCACGGGAATGAATTCGAGAGGGGAAATCAGTCCTTTGGTCGGGTGGTTCCAGCGCACCAGGGCCTCGAAACCGGCCAGGCTGACCTGGTTGAGATGGACGATGGGCTGGTAGTAAGCTTGGAACTCCTCTCTTTCCAGGGCATGGCGCAGGTCCATTTCGAGTTCCAGGCGTCGCACTGCCTGGTTGTGCATGTCCTTGTCGAATACCATGTAACCGCCGCCGCCCTGTACCTTGGCGCCGGCCAGCGCCAGGTTGGCGTCCCGCAGCATGTCGTCCGGCAGGGCGTATTCCGGGCTGCTGACGACGATGCCAAAGGAAATGGTGCTGAATACCTCATGCTCGTTCAGCAGGAAAGGGAACTGGAGTTTTTGCAGAATACGGGTGATGACATAGAGGGTTGAGCTGACATCGCGGATGTCCTCCAGCAGGATGCCGAATTCGTCCCCGGCGAGGCGGGCAACCATGTCCGTCGGGCGGATGGTATTGCGCAGCAGACTGGCAACGCTCATCAGCAGGAGATCGCCCATGCGGTGGCCGAGGCTGTGATTCACCACCTTGAAACGGTCGATTCCGCAATGAATGACGGCAAAACGCATTTCCTTGCGCCGTTCGGCACGGCGGAAGGTATGTTCGAGACGGTCGAGAAACAGGCTGCGGTTGGGCAGTCCGGTCAGACCATCGACAAAAATGTCCGGCAAATGCGGTTCCTGCGCCGAAAGGTGGACCGCTGTTTCGTGGGCCGAGGCATAAAACAGGTTTTCGTCGGCATCAAACGTCAGGTTCCAGACCACCCCCAGATAGCCTCCCCCCTTGCGGAGGCAGCGGCTGGAAAAACGCTGGGTGGGCAAAGCCTCACTCATGCCGTTCAGGCGCTCCCGGCATTCCTGGCGGTCGTCGGCAAAAAGCATATCGAAAAAATTATGCTCCTTCAGCTCACCGAGATCGTATCCCAGAGCCTGGCCCCAGGCATCGCTCAGCATGTTGAGGTGGCCCTGCCGGTCAAAAACCAGCAAAAGGGTATCCGGCAGCTTGAGAAAAGCGCTGGAGAGGGGAGCCGGTTCGTTGCGTTGCCGGTACATGCAAACAGGATACGGTGAACGGAGGGCTATTATCCACCATGGTCCGGATTAATGCACTGAGAATATTCATCCGTTTTGCGGTCGCGGAAGCGGTGCTGCGGTCCCGTCCGGTGCGTTCACCATCGCAAGCGGTTGACCTCGACTCGCCGGCGCTTGGTCACCGATAGCGGCGGATAAACCGGGTGAGATTGGTCAGGCGTGTTAAAATCAACCCGTTGCGTGCCGGAATCAGTCTTGGCACCCGGCCTGCGGCGACCTCATCGCCGCCTTGTTTTTGATCCCCCGCCTTGCCTCGACTGGTTCGTGCTCGCACGAAAGGCCTCGGGCTACGTTCCAGGAGAACCCCATGTTGTTTACCGATCTCGGCCTGAGAGCCGAACTGTTGCGCGCCGTTGGCGAGCAGGGTTATGACACCCCCACCCCCATTCAGCAGCAGGCCATTCCCGCCGTGCTCGCCGGCCACGACCTGATGGCCACCGCCCAGACCGGCACCGGCAAGACCGCCGGTTTTACCCTGCCCATCCTGCAACGCCTGGTGGGCGATTCCCAGGAGCGCCTGCCCCGTGTCGGCAAGGCACCTCGCGTTCTCGTCCTGGTGCCGACCCGAGAGCTGGCCATGCAGGTCGAGGACAGCGTGCGCACCTATGGCAAATATCTGCCGGTCAACTCGGTGCCGGTCTTCGGCGGCGTCGGCATCAATCCGCAAATCGCCGCCCTGCGCCGAGGGGTCGATATTCTGGTCGCCACACCAGGGCGTCTGCTCGACCATGTGCAGCAACGTACTGTCGATCTGTCCGGTGTTGAGATCTTCG
>CAZHVZ010000093.1:0-6988 GCA_964536245.1 uncultured Rhodocyclaceae bacterium | reverse complement strand
CGACCATGTGCAGCAAAAAACGGTCAACCTCTCGGCCATCGAAATTCTCGTCCTCGACGAAGCCGACCGCATGCTGGACATGGGCTTCATCCGCGACATCAAGAAGCTCATCGCCTTGCTGCCGGCCAGGCGCCAGAATCTCATGTTCTCGGCCACCTTTTCCGGCGAAATCCGTCTGCTTGCCGAAGGGCTGCTGCGCAACCCGGTATCCGTCGATGTGGCGCCCCGCAATACAGCGGCTGAAACCGTCACCCAGCGCGTCATCGAAGTCAATCGCGAGAAGAAGGGCGAATTGCTTCTCCACCTCTTCCAGACCCGGGGCTGGCATCAAGTCCTCATCTTTGCCCGCACCAAGCATGGCGCCGATGCCCTGGCCCGCAAGCTGGAAAAAGACGGCATCAAATCCGCCGCCCTGCACGGCAACAAATCCCAGGGGGCGCGCACCCGCGCCCTGAGCGATTTCAAGGATGGCAAGCTCTCCGCCCTGGTGGCCACCGACATTGCCGCCCGAGGGATCGATATCGACGCTTTGCCCTATGTCATCAACTACGAACTGCCCAACGTCGCCGAAGATTACGTGCACCGCATTGGCCGCACCGGACGGGCCGGCATGGAAGGTGAAGCCCTGTCCCTGGTCTGCCACGACGAACGGGGCAACCTGCGGGACATCGAACGCCTGATCAAGAAAACCCTGGAAAGGGTGGTTATTCCCGGCTATGAAATGTCCGCTCACGCTACCCCCAAACCGGCGCAGCCGGCGGCCAAACCGCAAGCCCGCCGTCCTCCGCAGCCGGCAGGCAACCGGGGTGATGGCCAGCGCCGCAGCGGCCCGGCCCAGCACCGGACGGGGAGCCGGCATCGCTGATGAGGTGAGGCCGTCAAACAGCCGCAGTCCCGCAGTCAGCGGTCCAGCTATTGCTCCTTGTTGCGGTGGGGCGGCTGTTTGAAAAACGAGTTCATTCCCCTTGCCCTGATTCCTCTACGAACAGCCGGGTTACGGGTGACCGCTGCCTTCGCCGGCAGGTGGCCGCCATTGGCCACTACCGGAATCACCAAACTCCCCAGTTTCCCCGTCGCCCCACCTACTTGATCAAGCGCAGCGCAACCGGATAGCGATAGGCAACTCCGTCATTGGCTTTCAAGGCCGCAACAATGCACAGCACCACATTGGCCAGTATGATGATGGGCATGAGCACGCCGCCGATGACCACAAAGGTGAGAATGACCGAGGCCAGGAGAGCGATGGCGACGGTGATCTGGAAATTGAGGGATTCCTTGGCCTGGGCGGTGACGAAGCAGGCTTGCGAATCATCCTTTTTTACCAGCCAGATGACCAAGGGGCCGAGAAAACCGGTGAGGATGGGGAGCAGGTGTGCCAGCATGGCCAGGGTGTTTTCGTTGATTGAGGCAGTGGCCGGTGGCGGGGGCGGTGCGCCGGGAGCTGTTGCGGGGGCGCTGCCCAGGATCTGGGACAGGGGAACCCACTCGCTCAGACCTTCCCGCCAGGCCAGGTCGGTCGCCAATAACTGCCCTTGCTGCACGTAGGCCTGCGCTTGTTCAAGCGTGTAGGGGCCGTGCTGCTGACCGTCGCGGGTGATGAAAATTTCCATGGCAAAGCTTCCTGCATTATTCGAACACTACTTTGAACTTGACGCCATCGTGCTTGCCGAGAATTAGCAGGTCGCCATCCTTGAGTTCTGCTTCGCTGAGTGTCTGATTCAGCTGGTCATTGAGATAGGTGCCGTTGGTGGAGCCTTGGTCGCGTACCACCGGTTTGCCGTTGACCATGCCGACCCAGGCGTGGCGGCCGGAAATCTGCCCGTCGTTGAGGGAAATGTCGGCAGTAGAGTGGCGGCCGATGACCGATCCGCTATCGGTGAGGGGGAAGGACATGCCGGAGAGCGGCCCGAGAATGGCCACCAGCTTGACCTTGGGGGCTGCCTGATAGTGCACGGTGGCATCGTTTTCGACTGCTACGGCGGTTGGCACGGGAGGCGGGGCTGCCGGCGGCGGAGGCGGCACGTTGGCTGTGGGGAAAGGCGGCGGCGGGGGCGGGGCCATGTAGCCGGGAGCGGCTGCCGGCGGCGGTGGGGGCGCCATGCTGCGGTTGAAAGGGGCGCCTTCGAGCGCGGCGAGGGTCTTGCGGAAACCGGATACTTTCAGCCAGTGCATGATCCAGCACACCAGGCTAGCGAGGGCGAGGAGAACGCCGAGGAAGGGAATGAAGGAGAGCACGCCGAGAATGGCCGCAGCCAGACCAAGGGCCAGGCCGCCGTCGCCGAATGCTGCGCTTTGCCGGGCTTGATCTTCCTTTTTGAGGGCGGTGGAAAGCATGACCACCGCTGCAATGAGAATGATGAAGCCAAGGCCGGGAACCAGCGCCAGCCAGATCAGGGCAGTGGGGAGGTCGGGCCGGAATTCCGGGCGGACAGCGTTCAGGCACTGCTGCAAGTTGCGCAGGTAGAGAACGAAAGGAATGAGAATGAGCAGGAATACGACCAGGAAAATCCCGAATATTCCAAATCCCAGCAATGCGCCAAAGGCGGCTTGATCTCCCATGGTGTTCTTCCCGGTGGGGTTGTAGATGGAATATTTTGTCCGAAATCAGTGCCGGGAGCAAACGGCAGCGGCAGGCATTCAGCCATTGGCCCGGATGAGGGCGAGAAGTTCTTCGCCGTAGCGCTCGATTTTGGCTTCACCCATGCCGGTAATGCCGGTCAGTTCGCCATAGCTGGCGGGCCGCACTTCGGCCAGTTCGCGCAGGGTTTTGTCATGCAGGATGACGTAGGCGGGGACGGCTTGCTCCCGCGCTGTGTCCCGGCGCCAGGTGCGCAGTTCCGAGAAGAGGCGGGCATCGTCGGGAGTGAGGTCTTCGGCGGGAAGAGGAGAACTGCTGCGCTTGCCGGATTTTCCTGCCTGGGCGGTGCGGCGGGGCGGGCGGCGGAATTCGATGGCTTGCTCGCCCTTGAGTACCGGGCGGGCAGCATCGGTCAGCTTGAGCGCGCCGTGTTCGGCCAGGTCTACATGCAGCAGGCCGCTGGCCGCCAGTTGCCGGAAAATGCTTTTCCAGGCGAGGTCGTCAAGATCGGCTCCGACGCCGAAGGTGGGCAACAGGTCGTGTTGCCATTGGGTGATCTTGTCGGTTTTCTTGCCGCGCAGGAGGTCAATCAGGTGGGCCACGCCAAAGCGCATGCCGGTGCGGAAAACGGCGGATAGCGCCTTGCGGGCGGCGGTGGTGCCGTCCCACAACTCGGGCGGGTCCTGGCAGAGGTCGCAGTTGCCGCAGGGGAGGCTGGCTTCGCCAAAATAATCAAGCAAGACCTGGCGACGGCAGCGCGGGGCTTCGGCGTAGGCGAGCAGGGTGGTCAGGCGCTGGGATTCGAGGCGTTTCTGCTCGTCGCCGGCGGTGGATTCGGCAATGCGGGCATGCTGCAGGGCGACGTCCTGCATGCCGTAGGCCATCCAGGCTTCGGCGGGCTCGCCATCACGGCCGGCGCGGCCGGTCTCCTGGTAATAGGCCTCGATGCTCTTGGGCAGGTCGAGGTGGGCAACAAAACGCACGTCGGGCTTGTCGATGCCCATGCCGAAGGCGATGGTGGCGGTCATGATCAGCCCTTCCTCGCGCAAAAAACGCCGCTGGTTGGCAGCGCGCACCTCGGTGGACAGGCCGGCGTGGTAGGGCAGGGCAGGGTAACCCTCGGCACACAGCCAGGCAGCGGTTTCCTCGACCTTCTTGCGGGACAGGCAATAGACGATTCCGGCTTCGCTGACAAAACGCTTTTTCCGACCGGCCAGAAAGGCCAGCAACTGGCGGCGGGGATTGTCCTTTTCCACCACGGTGTAGCGGATATTGGGCCGGTCAAAGCTGGAAACAAAAATACGGGCTTCGGCGAGACCCAGGCGGTTGATGATTTCGTCCCGGGTTGCGGTGTCCGCCGTGGCGGTGAGGGCAATGCGCGGTACGACCGGGTAACGCTCATGCAGGGCGGAGAGTTGCAGGTACTCCGGGCGGAAATCGTGACCCCACTGGGAGACACAGTGCGCCTCGTCAATGGCAAAGAGGGACAGGCGGCCTTGTTCGTAAAGGCTGTCGAGCATGGCCAGGCTGCGCTCGTTGAGCAGGCGCTCCGGGGCGATGTAGACGAGGTCGAGATCGCCGCTGAACAGACTGCGTTCAATCGCCTGGGCGGCTTCCCAGTCAAGGGTGGAGTTGAGGCAGGCGGCGCGTACCCCCAACTGGGTCAGGGCATCCACCTGATCCTGCATGAGGGCGATGAGGGGTGAGACAACGACCGCACAGCCGGCTCGCAGCAGGGCGGGGATCTGAAAACAAAGGCTCTTGCCGCCGCCGGTGGGCATCAATACCAGGGCATCGCCACCCTTTGCCACATGGCCGATGATGTCCTCCTGGCTCCCCCGGAAAGCAGGGTAGCCGAAGGTGTGGCGGAGGATTTCAAGTGCGGCTTCAGTCATGGCCGGAACGGTTCTCCGGAATCAGCCAGGAAGCCAGCATGGAGATCGCCAGCAGGCCACCGACAACGCCCAGGGAGATGAAGACCGGTATCTTGAACCACTCGACGATGAGCATCTTGACGCCGATGAACATGAGCACGGCGGCGAGTCCGTATTTGAGCAAGTGGAAGCGACTTGCCAGATCGGCGAGGAGGAAATACAGCGCCCGCAGCCCGAGGATGGCGAAAATGTTGGAGGTCATCACGATAAAGGGATCGGTAGTGATGGCGAAAATGGCCGGGATCGAATCCACCGCAAAAATGACGTCGGTCACGGCAATCAGCACGACCACCACGAAGAGGGGGGTGAACCAGCGCTTGCCGTCCTCCATCAGCCACAGTTTGTGGTCGACAAAATCCCGCGTAATGGCAAGGTGGCCCCGCATCCAGCGCAGGACCGGGTTCTTTTCCAGATCCGGCTCGTGATCTGCGGCCCACACCATCTTGATCCCGGTGAGCAGCAGGAAAGCGCCAAAAACGTAGAGCAGCCAGTGGAACCGGGTGATCATCCAGGCGCCGATCAGGATCATGATGGCGCGCAGGACGACGGCGCCGATGACGCCGATGATCAGGGCACGTTTTTGCTGCTCCGGCGGCACGGCAAAGGCGGTAAAAATGAGCAGGAATACGAAAATGTTGTCGACCGAAAGGGATTTTTCGATGAGATAACCGGTGAGGAACTCCGTCGCCTTGAGATTGGCCAGTTCCCTTCCCGCCGTGTTGTCCAGCCAGAACCACAGGCCGGCATTAAAAAGCAGGGCGAGGGTGACCCAGAGCAGGGTCCACCCCACTGCTTCCCTGACGCCAACCGAGTGAGCGCCTTTGCGCTCGAGGGCAAACAGGTCCACGATGATGGCGACCACGACAAACAGGGCGAAACCGGCCCACGTCCAGGGGGTGGCGATACCTTCCATGATGGTCTCCGTTAACGATGGTTGTCGGGCAGGCGGCGATATTCGCCCTCAATGACCTGGCGGCCAGGCCGGGCAGCTGCCGGGGCGGGCCGCAGGCCGGGGGCGGCGATGCGCAGAATGAGACGGCCCATGCTTCGCAAGAGGGCGAGTTGGAGGCGGCTGGTGAGGGAGGAAATCAGTTTTTTCATCATTTGGCTCCTGGTCGTAGAGGTTGCATACGCCCCTTGCCGGAACCGGTGGGTCAACAAAAAAGACCTTTGCCGGGCGGCAAAGGTCTCGCTTGCAGAGGTGGCGTTCCTGATGATTCACCACTTGCCCGGCAGGCCGGGTTACCGTTTCCGGTGACCGTCTTGACGACCTGACGATTCAGCTACTCCCCCTTGGGGTTCTTTGAATGTACCGAAGCTTTTGCTTCAGGTCAACTTTTCCCTCGACAGGGTTTCCCCGTCCCACACCAGGCACTCGCCGCAGTCCTCGTGCCAGTCGGCAAGCACCCAGCGTTCGACGTGAATTCCGTCGACAATGTGATGATGGGTCGCTGCCTGATGGGTGTGGCCGTGAATGAAGGTGGCGTAACCATGTTGCCGCAGGAAGTCGTCGGTATCGCCCGGTGCCAGGTCGCCGTAGGTCTTGCCTTCGCCCCGCTTTTCTTCCTTGCCGGCTTCGCTTTCGGCGCGCATATGGGCAGCGATGGCCCGTCGTTCACTCAGCGGCTTGGCGAGAAAGGCGGCTTGCCATCCGGCGCTTCTGCCCTGGTGGCGAAAGGCCATGTAGTCGGTATCGTTGGTGCACAAGGCATCGCCGTGGGAGAGAATGAACTGCCACTCCGGGGTCGATAGAATGTAGGGGTCACTGAGCAAAGTGGTGCCGCTGGCGTCGGCAAAGCCGGCTCCCAGAAGGAAGTCACGGTTGCCGTGCTGGATCAATATGGCCAATCCGTCGGCGCTGGCGCTGCGCAGGGCGGTGACGATTTGCCGGTTGAAGGCATCGTCCAGGTCATCGTCACCGATCCAGGTTTCAAAAAAATCCCCCAGGATGTAGAGCGCTTCGGCTTGGCGGGCGCGTCCGGCAAGAAAATCGAGGAACAAGCGCGTCGCCCCGGCGGAGCGGGGCGACAGGTGCAGATCGGAAATGAAAAGAAGCAAGGGCGCTCAGCGGCTCAAGCTTCGATGACTTCTGCCTTGATGATGACTACGTCCTCAACCGGAACGTCCTGATGAAAGCCCTTGTTGCCGGTGCGTACGGCCTTGATGGCATCCATGACTTCCAGACCTTCGCTCACTTCACCGAAAACGCAGTAACCCCAGGCGGAACCCATGGGCGCCGAGAAATCGAGAAAATCGTTGTCGACCACGTTGATGAAGAACTGGGCGGTGGCCGAGTGCGGATCATTGGTGCGGGCCATGGCGAGCGTGCCGCGCTTGTTCTTGAGGCCGTTGGCGCCTTCGTTTTCGACCGGGGGATTGGTCGGTTTCTGATTCATGCCCGGTTCAAAGCCGCCGCCCTGGATCATGAAATTCTTGATGACACGGTGGAAAATGGTGTTGTCGTAGTGTCCGGCCT